>DATJQW010000198.1:0-6426 GCA_035505395.1 Acidobacteriaceae bacterium | reverse complement strand
CTGTTGCCCATCTGCCCGTCCGGCAGCCCCACAAAGTGATCCGACGCGTGCAGCAGCGTGTTCGGATACTCGCGCAGCAGCTTGTCGTAGACCGGCTTCCGCGCCAGCGCGATGGCGTTGTTCGCGGTTTCCGCGCGGTAGCCCCATCCATCCAGGATGGTCAGCACGATGGGCTTCTTCCCCTGAGCCACGATGTTTCTCCCCTCAATCGCAGAAAAAAGGCGCAGCAGCCCAGATGGCCGCCGCGCCGCTGATCGAACATTACTCGCCGTAGTTCACGGCTTCCAGTCCCAGAAACTCCGCCGCCTGACCGAGCTCTTCCTCGATGCGCAGCAGCTGGTTGTACTTCGCAATGCGGTCGGTCCGCGACGCCGAGCCGGTCTTGATCTGCCCCGCCCCCGTCGCCACCGCCAGATCGGCGATGAACGTGTCTTCCGTCTCTCCGCTGCGGTGCGAAATCACCGAGGTGTACCCGTACCGCCGGCCCAACTCGATGCACTCCAGCGTCTCGCTCACCGTTCCGATCTGATTCAGCTTGATCAGGATCGAATTCCCCGCGCCTTCTTCGATCCCTTTCTGCAGCAGTTCGGTGTTGGTCACGAAAATATCGTCGCCCACCAGCTGGATCTTGCTCCCCAGCTCCCGCGTCAGCGTCTTCCAGCCGGCCCAGTCGTTTTCCGCCAGCCCGTCTTCCAGCGACACGATCGGGTATTGCCGCACCCAGTCAGCATAGAACGCCACCATCTCGTCGCTCGACTTCTCGCTCTTGTCGGATTTCTTGAAGACGTATTTCTGCTTCTCGCCGTCGAAGAACTCGCTCGATGCCGGGTCCAGCGCGATTGCGATGTCCTCGCCCGGCTTGTATCCCGCGGCCTCAATCGCCTGCAGGATCACCTCGATCGCCTCGGTGTTCGACTTCAGCGACGGCGCAAATCCGCCCTCGTCGCCCACCGCCGTGTTGTATCCCTTCTTCTTCAGCACGCCCTTCAGCGTGTGAAACACCTCCGCACCCCAGCGCAGCGCGTCCGCAAAGCTCTCCGCGCCCACCGGCATCACCATGAACTCCTGAAAGTCCACGTTATTGTCCGCGTGCGCGCCGCCGTTTAGGATGTTCATCATCGGCGTCGGCAGCACCGAGGCGTTCACCCCGCCCAGATAGCGGTACAGCGGCAGCTTCAGCGCATTTGCCGAAGCCCGCGCCGCCGCCATGGACACCGCCAGGATCGCATTCGCGCCAAGCCGCCCCTTGTTCTCCGTGCCGTCCAGCGAAATCATCGTGGCGTCCAGCAGTCGCTGGTTCGACGCGTCCATCCCGGTCAGCTCCGGCGCCAGAACGCTCTCAATATTCTCCACCGCCTTCAAAACGCCCTTGCCCAGATAGTGGCTCTTGTCGCCGTCGCGCAGCTCCACCGCCTCGTGCTCGCCCGTCGACGCTCCGCTCGGCACCGCGGCCCGTCCCAGAGCGCCGCCCTCCAGCACCACATCCGCTTCCACCGTAGGATTTCCGCGGGAATCCAAAATTTCCCGCGCATGAATCGCAGCAATTTCCGTCATAACGCTCCTCGCAATATGGTGCTGTAGCCGCTCTTTGAGTTTTGGCCGCCGATCCACGCGAATGAGCTCGCCGGTCGCCGCGCCGATGGTTTCAAGAAGGGTCATCGAAGGCTTTCCGCCCTCGTTTTCAGGCAGGGTTCCACTTCAAAGTCTAGCAAAGCGCCGCGCCGAACATTGGTGACCATGATCACTGCGAAAAATTCGGAGCGCAGGGCCGGCGCAGTAGCTCACGCGCCTTTGCCGGAGTCCCCGCCCGCGGTTGCTGTTCGATCGGGGGAAGGCCCGGCATCGCCTCGATGCCGCTCGCAGTCGACACATCCTCAGCTCGAACGGCGCCGGCATTCGCTGCCCCGGCTCCATCCGCCTGCTTGCGCCTGCGCTCAGGGTCTCTGGGGAGAGGACTATAGTGAAAGCTTTCAAAATACTTCCAGCGAAGTCCAGTTTCCGCCCAAAATCCCTTGTCAATCTCATTCCTCACCCCTCCCTGAGACCCTCAGATTCGCTCTGCTACAATCGCTGAAAGCATTTACGCTGACTCCATAATTTCTCCATAACCTCCCAGAATCCCGCCTTCTTCTCGGCGGCGCCACCGGCATCGGACGCTCACTCTATGGCCAACATGAAGCAAATCGCCGAGCTCGCCGGAGTCTCCCTGGGTACCGTCTCTCATGTCCTGAATGACACCGCCCGCGTCCGCGAGCCTCTCCGCAAGCGCGTCCTCGACGCCGTCCGCACCACCGGCTACCAGCCCAGCCAGCTCGCCCGCGGACTTCGGCGCGATAAGACGAATATCCTGGCCATGATCATCCCCGATATCCTCAACCCGTTTTTCCCGGGAGTCGTACGCGGCGCCGAGGACGTCGCCTTCTCGAATGGCTACCGTTTGGTTCTTTGCAACACCGATAATGACCACGGCAAGGAAGTCGTGCACCTCAACGCGTTGCGGACCTATCTTCCTTCCGGCCTCATCGTCATTCCCTCCGACTTCAGTGACCTCACCGCGCAGACCGAATCCTATCGCCGCGCCGGCTCCGCCGTGGTCTGCATCGATCGTCTCCCCCGTAACTGGGACGGCGACAGCGTCACCATCAATAACGCCGAAGGCGCCGCCAGCGCTACCTCGTATCTCATCGGCCTCGGCCATCGCCATCTGGCTGCCATCACCGGCCCGCTGCACCTTACCAATTCCCAGGATCGGCTGAAGGGCTTTAAGCGCGCCGCTCGTCAGGCCGGCATCGATATTGCCCCGAATTACCTGCAGGAGACCACTTTCGATCGCGCCGGCGGCTACGCCAAAGCCAGGCTCCTCCTCAAGATGATCCCCCACCCCACCGCCATCCTCGCCTGCAACGATATGATCGCGCTGGGCGCTTTGCTTGCCGTCCGCGAAGCCGGCCTGCACTGTCCCGAAGATATCTCCCTCATCGGGTTTGACGGCCTCGATCTTACTGAGACCACAACCCCGCAGTTATCCTCGGTTTATCAGTCTTCTTATCAGCTGGGAGCGACGGCTGCGCAGCTCGCTCTCGATCGCGTCGAGAAGAAGAACAGTCCGGTCCGGCACGTTATCCTCAAGACCGAACTTCGCATACGCGATTCAGTCGCTGCTCCGCCCGCAAACGCCGAAGCCGTGCGTCCCGTCACCCCGGGGAAACGGCGCAAAACCGCGTCCTGAGCCGGCCCACCCTTCAGCGTTCGCTCGGAACCATCTCAATGTGAACAGGCACGAACGGCTGCTTCACCGTCAATCTGCCGGTGATGGATTACTACGCAGTCCGGAACCTCCTCAACCTCGGCAAAACCTGGTTCTCGCTCTATTCCGGCCGCGTTTCCGCCGATCTGGGCGCCTACGGATACGTCGCCGGCAGGAAGATTGCCCTCGCGCCTCTGCAACCGTGAAGATCGGGTAAGATTCCGCTCAGTGTTTTTCTGATGGAGGGATAGTCCCATGGCCGCAACCACCCAGGCCGCGCCGGCCGCGACTGCTACGGCTCGCGTGCTCTCGCTCGACATCGCCCGCGGCATCACCATCGCCTTCATGGTTATGGTCAACAACAACGGGGCTCACGCCTATCATCCCTTTACGCATTCGGCGTGGAACGGCTGGACCCCCACCGACCTGGTCTTCCCCACTTTCGTCTTCATCGTGGGCATGTCCATCGTGCTCTCCTTCGATAAGCATCTCGAGCGCGGAGCCTCCAAAAGCTCCATGGTCGTCACCATCCTCCGTCGCACGGTGATCCTCTTCGCCCTCGGCCTGGTGGTCAACGGCTTCCCCCATTTCCCGTGGGCCACCCTCCGAATCTACGGCGTGCTCCAGCGCATCGCGCTCTGCTATCTCGCTGTCGGCCTCTTCTATCTCTGGCGCCGCGACGCCGCCAGCAAAGCCGTCGCCGTTGTCGTACTGCTCGTGGGCTATTGGATCCTCATGCGCTACGTGCCCGTCCCGGGGGCGGGGGTGCCCACCAAAAGCATCCCGCTGCTCGATCCCAATCAGAACTGGGTTGCGTGGCTCGATCGCAGACTGCTTCCCGGCCGCCTCTATGAGGGCGTCCGCGATCCGGAAGGTCTGCTGAGCACTTTCCCCGCCATCGGCACCGCGCTGCTCGGCGTCCTTGCCGGCATCTGGCTGCGCCAGGAAAAGACGCGCCGTCAGATCACCGCCGGATTCCTGGCCGCAGCCGTGGCGCTCATCGCGCTTGGCGAGCTCTGGAACCTCAGCTTCCCCATTAACAAGAAGCTCTGGACCAGCTCCTATGTCCTCTTCAGCGCAGGCTGCTCGCTGTTGCTGGTGGGAATCCTTTATTGGCTGATGGACGTGAAAGGCTGGCGCAAGCCCTTCACTCAGCCCTGGATCGTCTTCGGCACCAACGCCATCTTCGCTTACATGCTCTCCGAACTGCTCGCTTCCACGCTCTGGTCGGTTCACGTTCACGGCAACGAGGTGCTCTGGACCTGGGTCTACCAGCCCTTCTCCCACATCCATCCCGTCGGCGTCGGCTCGCTGCTCTATTCCATGGTCTTCGCCGCCGTCTGCTGGCTCGTCACCTGGCCGCTGTTCAGGCGCCGCATCTTCCTGAAGATCTGAAGCAGCTACTGTTGTCCCGCGCCGCTCGGCTCGCCTTGCATGTAGACGGAGTAATGTTGCCGGTACTCCTGCTCGTACCGTTGCACCGCCTCGTCATAGCTCCAGTCCGGCGCATCCGTGCGCCGCGTCCACTCGATCCGCACCTCGTGCGCATCCGAAGGAATCCGCGCCGCGCCGTTCTCCTCGGTGGCCGGCTTTCCATCCACCGACACGCTGGACACCTCTGCAAACCACGGCAGGTGCAGATAAATTGCCTTCGGCTTCTCCCGCCACTGCATGTTCAGCTCGATCTCGGCTGAGCGGTCGTCCGGCTGCGTCATCGTGAATCCCACCTGGCCGAACTCCGTCGGCGCCCGCTCCACGCGAATCGTCTTTCCCGCTCCCATCCACGTCGGCGACATCACCGACAGCAGATGCACATCTCCCGCATCCTCTCGCACCATCATGTCGCGCAGCGCAACCCGGTACTCCGCCGCGAACCATCCGTGCGGCGTCAGATTGTCGGCAAAATCCCGATCGCCCCATACCCGGATCGCAAACTCAAACCCCTCCTGCGTGGAGCTGGTGTGCACCAGCGCCGCGTACAGATCCTTCAGCGCCTGCTGCTGATCTTCCCGCTCGATCTCCGTGACCGTATTCTTGAAGATCAGATAATCGTGCAGGTAGCGCCCCGTCCCGTAGGTCGTCAGCCCTTCCGCATATTTGCTCTCAACCTTTTTGAGCGTCGCCGTGATCAGCGGATCGTGCAGCGCAAACACATGCCCCGGATACGTGCCCAGCAAATTTCCCCAGTCCTGTCCTCCGCAGTCTCCGTCGAGCGATGGCGGAATATATCCGCCGTCGATGGCCGTGCAGCGGTCCAGGGCCTTCACAAAATCCTGCCGATAGGCGGCGTAATCGGCCCGATACTCCGCTGCCTTTGCCGGCTCGCCCACCGCATCGGCCAGCATCGCCGCATCCTCGATTCCATCGAGAGCCAGCAGGTTATAGCCGGTCACGTGTCCTGACACATACTCGTTGTCCTTCACGTCCGACGGCGGAATCAGATGCAGCGGATCAGCCGCCCGCGCCGTCTCGATCCACCCGACCGCCCGCTCCACCGACGGGAAAACCCTCCGCGCAAAAGCCAGGTCGTGCGTCATCCGGTAGTGTTCGCCATACGCCCACAGCACTTCGCCCTGTGCATCGTATTGCCCCGGCTGCGACAGGAACTGCCCATCCGGCTTCTGAAAGCGCGCAAAGAAATCCAGCACCCGGCCGGCAGTTTGCGAGTACCCGGTCAGGTCGTACATGTTGGCGATGTCCGACCCGTCCCGCAGCCAGAATGCGTGATAGTGCAGTTGATTCACCGTTTGGATGTAGTCATCGCCGATGTGGTTCAGCGCCATCAGGTCGTAGATCAGGCTCGCGCGAAACGTGTTGCTCACCTTCGCCTCCGGCACCTCGATTTCCATGCCGGCATGCAAAATCCTCTCCCACCCCTCGATCGTCGCGGCCAGCTCCTCGTCGTAATTCGCTGCGAGGATCTTTTCCGTCCCTGCCCCCTCGGCGACGGGGACCAGCGGCATGCGAATGGTGATCGTCCGCTCCGCGCCCGGCGCCAGAATGCTGTTGTAACTCACCATCCCCACCAGCGACGTCGGGAAAACGTGCAGCGCCCGCGGCGTGTTATCGACCTGGCTGTTGTAGTACTGCTTCGGCGTCAGCATCTCCTCGTCGGGCTTGTCCGAGAACAGATAAAACGCCTGCCCGCTGCGCAGAAAGGCATCCTTCGAGAAGCCATA
>DATJQW010000197.1:0-7910 GCA_035505395.1 Acidobacteriaceae bacterium | reverse complement strand
TCCCAGCTCCGACGTCAGTTGTCCCGACGACGAGGCACGCGTCAGCACGATGCCCCCCGCCACGGAAACCAGCAGCGATGGGATCATCGTCACCAGTCCATCCCCGACCGTCAGGATGGTGTAAGTCCGCACCGCCTCGCTCAGGTCGACGCCCTGCTGCAGCGTCCCGATCAGAAGTCCGGCGACGATATTGATGGCGGTGATCAGAATCGTGGCCAGCGCGTCGCGCTGGTTGAATCGCGCGGCGCCGTCCATAGCGCCGTAAAACTCCGCTTCCTGGGCAATGGCCTGGCGCCGTTTTCTCGCCGTCGACTCGTCGATGAGTCCCGCATTCATGTCCGCGTCGATGGCCATCTGCTTGCCCGGCAGCGCGTCGAGGGTGAAGCGCGCGGTCACCTCGGCGGTTCGCACCGCGCCGTGGCTCACGACCAGAAACTGGATTGCAATCAGGGCCAGGAAGAGGACGAAGCCGACCACGTAGTTCCCGCCCACCACAAACTGCCCGAAGGCCTCGATGACGTGTCCGGCGGCCGCCGTGCCTTCATTGCCGTGCAGCAGGATCCTGCGGCTGGAGGCGATGTTCAGCGAGAGGCGGAAAAGGGTCAGCAGCAGCAGCAGGGTGGGAAAGACGGAGAAGTCCACGGCGCGGCGCAGCTGCACTGCAGAGAGAAAGACCAGAATCGACGCGGCCATGGAGCAGGCCAGCAGCATGTCCATCGCGAAAGCCGGCACCGGCACGATCATCACGAACAAAATGCTGATGGCCGCGACCGGCAGCGCCAGGCTGCGCAGCATTTTGCCGGATTCGCCGGCTCCCGCCGCGCCCCGTCCCGGAGCAATCACCGCCGCGCTCATGACGTGCTCCTCGCCTCCCGCCGCGCCGCGGCTTCAGCCCGCTCTCTGCGGACGCGTTCTTCCACCTCGCGCCGGTAGAGCCAGGCCAGGATGCCGGCAACCGCCGCATACAGCTCATAGGGAATCGCCTGACCGGGTTCCACCTGCCGGTAAAGCGAACGCGCCAGCGGCGGATTCTCGACGATCGGCACGCCCGCCCACTGCGCCTCCTCGCGTATCTGCGCCGCCAGGAAGTCGCGGCCCTTCGCCACCACCCTGGGCGCCTCCATGGTCTCGAAATCAAAACTCAAGGCAACCGCGTAGTGGGTCGGATTGGTGACCACGACCGAGGCCCGTGCGATATCCGCCTTCAGTTGCCGGCGCCGCATCTGCCGGCGCAGCGAGCGGATGCGCCCCCTGATCTGCGGGCTGCCCTCGGTCTCTTTGAACTCGTCGCGCAGGTCCTGCTTCGACATGCGCAGCCGGCCTTCGCGGCTCCGCCATTCCATCACGTAGTCGATCCCTGCCCAGCCGAGACAGATCCAGGCTGCGTCGAGCAGCAGGTTGTACATCAGCGCAAACAGGTCCGGGTAGCGTTCCATGCTCATGGGCGGAATGGCCGTCTGCGCCGCGATGGCCCGCGCCGCACAGAATCCCAGGGCGCACACCGGCACCAGGGATTTCCCCATGCGCACCGCGCCGCGCAGTGAGACGATTTGCTTCAGGTTCTCCGCCGGATTCAGGCGCTCGGGCTTCAGCCCGAGTGCCTGAACGTTGAGCGCCCATCCCCCACCCTGGGCGATGCCGGCCAGCAGAGCCGCGGCCAGCGCGGCCCCCAGAACCAGCACCACCGGCGCAAGAGCGGTCAACATCGCCTGACGGAGCGCTGCAACGACCTCCGCCGAGGAGGCGCGTTCCCAGAATCCGGGCTGGCCGAGAACCAGAAAGGTGCGGTAGGCGCGCGACCACCCGATCGTCAGCCGCTCAGCAACCGCGCCCAGAGCGGTCACGCCGGCCAGCAGAGCCGCGGCAGAGGTCAGGTCGCGGCTGTGCGCGCGGTCTCCGCGTTGAGCGGCCTTCTGCCGCTGCCGCGGTGTCGCCTTTTCGGTGCGGTCCCCCGGCATGGCTCAGGCCACCCCCGCCAGCAGATGCCCGGCGGCATCGAGGAGCGCGGCAAAGCGTACTTCGATCCAGTGCGGCCACAGGGCCAGGGACCCGATGAGCACTCCGTAACCGAGCAGAGTCTTCACCGGCACGGTCACCGACATGACCGGCAGCTGCGGCGCCAGCCTGCCCGCCAGCGCCACCGCCAGCTCGGCCAGCAGCGTGGCGGCCATCACCGGCGCCGCCAGCTGGAGCGCCGCCGAGAAGATGCCGCCGGCCATCGGCACCAGCGCCAGCCCAACCCGCGGGTTCAGCGTGACCGCGCCCACGGGAGCCGCGACAAAGGTGCGCAGCAGCGCCGCCAGCATTAGCCGGTCGAGGCCGGCCCCAATCACCACCAGCGTCCCCAGAAGCCCGAACATCTGCCCCAGGAGCGGGATCTGCACCGGGGCGTTCGGATCGAGCAGATTCACCAGCGAGAAACTGAACTGGAATCCGAGGATCTGGCCGGCCAGTTCCAGCGCCTCAAAGAGCAGCGACAGCGCCATCCCGAAGACCAGCCCCACGCTGAGCTCCCCCACCACGGCCATCGCGCTGAGCTCCACGTGCGCCCGCGGAAAGGCGGCCACCACCGGCGCGGCCAGCACCGCAACCGCGACGGTCAGAGCTGCCTTCACCCGGATCGGGATGGCTTCGGAGGAAAAGACCGGGGCAAACACCATCAGCCCGCTGATGCGGACCAGCACCAGCGCCATGGCGGTCAGCACGCTGCCCCAGTCGGTTGTCATCCCATCCCCAGAAAGCGGTGGAAGTCTCCAAACAGCGTCACGGTGTAGCGCACCAGACGGTCTACGTACCAGGGCAGCGCGGCCAGCAGCAGCCCCACTACCACCAGCAGGCGCGGCACAATCGACAGCGTCTGGTCCTGGAGCGAGGTCAGCGTCTGCACCAGGCTGATGGCAAAACTCGTGATGCAGGCCGCCAGCAGCACGGGCGCGCCGAGAATCAGCGCCTCGCGCAGCAGTTGCCGCATCAGTTCCGCCGCCTGGTCCGGTCCCATGGTTCTCTCGTTCCTCAAAAGCTCTTCAGCAGCGACCCCGCCAGCAGATTCCAGCCGTCCACCATCACGAACAGGAGAATCTTCAGCGGCGTTGAGATCACCACCGGCGGCAGCTGGAACATCCCGATCGAGGTCGTAATCGAAGCCACCACCATATCCACCAGCAGAAAGGGCAGAAACAGCACCGCCCCGATTTCGAATCCGGCTTTCAGTTCGCTCAGGATGTAGGCCGGCACCACCACACGCATGGGCAGGTCATCGGGTTTCGCGGGCCGCGAGGTCATCGAGGCCGAGACAAAGAGCGCCAGGTCCTTCTCGCGCGCATAGCGCAGCATGAAAGCCTTCGGGGGTCCCGATCCGCGCTCGATCGCCTCCCACCCCGAGATCTGTCCCTGCCGGAACGGCTCGACCGCCTGCTGATCGACCTGCACCATCACCGGCTGCATGAGGAACCAGGTCATCATCAGCCCCAGCCCCATCAACACCTGGTTGGAGGGCGCGGTCTGCGTACCCAGCGCCTGGCGCAGGAAATGGAAGACCACCAGCAGCCGCACCATGGGCGTCATCGACAGCAGAATCGCCGGCACCAGTGTCAGCAGCGTCAGCGTGAAGACAATCGTCCAGGGGATCTGGTTGTTGCCGCCCAGATTCAGTCCGGGCAAACCCGGCTGCGCCTTCAGCGCAAGAACCAGCAACGGGCTCATCGCCGCGCCTCGGAACTTCCGCGCCCGACTGCCGCGCGAGCGGTCTTTCCCGTGCGCGTTGCAGGCATCTCCAGCAACGGCGCGATGGAGTCTCCGGCAACCGCCAGCAGGAGCTGCCGTCCCTGACAACGCACCAGCACCAGGGACTTCTTCGGCCCCAGGCTCAGGCGCGCCTCCACGCGCAGCGGCGCTTCCGCCCTGGCCCGGGTGCTGCCGATCCGGCGCAGCCATGCGGCTGCCCGCCCAACCCATCCGGAGCTTCGCAGCAGAAGACCTGCCGGATCGAGAACCTGCTCCATCGCTTCCCTCCGCTACGCCAGCCGCGTGATGCGCACGGCCAGGTTTTGCTCCACCATCTCGAATTCACCCCAGACCAGCAGGGTGTCCCCGCAACACAAAGGAACATCCTGGCCATGGTCATGAACCGTTTCCACGATGCTGCCCCGGGTCAGGCTCAGCAGATCCGCGACCCGCAGCGAACGAACCCGGACCACCGCATCCAGCTGCATCGGCAGGCGATCGAAGCGGGAGTCGCGGCCTGTCTCGGCCGCGGGCTGTTCTTCTCCGTCTGCGCGCAGCGCCAGCGCCGTTCCCGGATCGCCGCGTGGTTCCGCGGGACCTCGAGTTCCCCGCGCGACGTTTTGCGGAGCAGGAGACGAGCCTGCAGCCCCCGCCGCACCGCCTGCATTCAGTTTGTTTTCCGATTCGGCCACGTTCGCTCCACCACACTGCGAACGGATGCCCTGGATTTGGACAGATGGATTAGAGAATTCTCAGAACCGCTTTCAGCTCTGCGCTTACGCTACGGCCGCGGTTCGACTCTTCAGCGTGAACCAGAAGGTGGCACCTCTTTCAACCTCTCCCTCGGCCCAGATGCGGCCGCCGTGGCGCGCCAGGATACGCTGCACCGTCGCCAGGCCGATCCCGGTTCCAGGAAACTCGCTGCGGCTGTGCAGACGATGGAAGGGTTGAAAGAGCCGGTCGTTGAGGCGCGGGTCGAAACCCGCCCCATCGTCGCGCACGTAGTAGTGCGTCTCCCCCTGCAGGCGCATGGCGCCGAATTCGATGCAGGCGGTGGAATGCCCCGAGGTGTATTTCCACGCGTTGCGGATCAGGTTATCGAGCGCCACCCGCACCAGGCCGCTGTCGGCCTCAGCCTGGGGCACGTTCTCGATCCTGAACTCAACCAGGCGCTCGGGCTCCGCGCGCTTCAGTTCCTGGGCGATCTCCGAGGCCATGGCGCTCAGATTCACGGGTCCTTTGCGCAATTCGACCGTGCTGGCTCGCGAAAGGTTGAGCAGGTCGTCGATCAGGCTCGCCATATTATGCGTGGAAGTTCGCAGCTGGGCGAGGATATCGCTGCGCTCGTCCTCGCCGCTCTCCGGGTCCATGTTCTCGAGCAAGTAGACCATCCCCTGAATCGCATCGAGGGGTCCGCGCAGGTCGTGCGCCACGGTGTAGGAAAACGCCTCCAGCTCGCGATTGGCCGCCCGCAGCGCGGCCGTCCGCTCCTGCACCCGCAACTCGAGGTTGTCGCGGGCGCGGGTGAGGGCCGAGTCCTGCTCTTCGATCTGCCGCAGCATCTCGTTGAAGGCCTCGATCAGCGCTGCGATCTCGTCCTTATCCGGATGCGGCCCCGCGCGCACCGAGTAATCATGTTCCACCGAAACGCGGCGCGCAGTCCCGGCCAGATCGATGATTGGCCGCGCGATCAGCCTCCGCGCCGAGGCACTCATCAGTAGCGCGGTCCCCAGGCACACCAGCAGGATGAGGCCCGCGATCAGCAGGTATTGCCGCGCGCGCCGTCCGGTCTCGGTCAAATCGGCCTCGATATAGACCGTGCCGGCCGGCTTTCCCTGAAAAATAATCCGGTGGGCCAACAGAACGTGGTTGCCCTCCGTGCGGTCCGCGTCGATGCGTCCCGCGGGCACAGAAAGGCTCTGGGGGAGCTGCTCAGCGCCGGGCCGCTGATAGCTGGCAAAGACTTCTCCCTGATTGTTGACCAGCGTGGCCGAAACCACATCGGGGGAACTCCCCAGAGCTTCGAGCGTCGTGGCCGCGCTCTGCGGATCGTCGAAGAGCAGTGCCGACACGCTGTTCGAGCCTACGATCTGGGCCGCCGTCTCAAGGTTGCGAATCAGGTTTTGCCGGAAGGAGATGAGATCAAAGGCAAAGAACGCCACCACCGCCAACAGGAGCGCGAGACCGCTCACCAGCAGGCTCATGCGGGTCAGCTTCGCGGAAATGGAAGAGGAACCGGACTTCATTGGTCTCCTCCAGTCCCAGGCTGACCCTGCACCGCGAGCGCAACTTTGAGCAGTTCCGAGCTCAGCTGCAGATTGCTGTGCGTGGCAGCAGCCAGATTCACGGAGAACCGCACGTGGTCCTCGACGAGGACAAACTGGATCATGCCGCCGCGCACCAGAAAGTCCGGCGTATCGCCCACCGTCAGCACCGGTTTTCCGCTGGCGGCGGAGAGGAACTCAGCCACACGGTCGCTCTGCGGCGCACCGATAAACAGGATCGAGCAGCCTTCTACCCGCTCGGCGCTATCCGGAGTGCGCACCTGGAGCGGCCGCCCTTCGATGGTCTCCCCGGTCACCAGGCGCGCGATCTCCTGGCTCATGGAGTCGCGGCCGGCGACGCAGATCGTCAAGGGTCCCTGCGCGGCTATTTGCGGCCAGCGCACGAATTTTCCAAAGTTATAGAGGTAGGCGGCCTCCACGTCCTGCTGGGAAGGGCGCTCTGCCTCGGCGGCATCGCGCGCATTTGCCGCGCCGATCATCCAGATCAGTGCCAACAACACGCCGGATGCCCGGCGCCAGACAGACCGCCTCAGCATCCGGATCCCGAAGCCGCAGCCAGGCCATGCCCGGAATCCGGTGCTCACGCTCGCTTGTTCCCCGCTCTCTGTCAGCGCAGACGCTCCGGAACCGCACAGATATTCTGTTGAACTCCATGCAGGACCCAACTTCCTCCCGCAATACCGGAGGGAATCACCCGCAGGTTCCGGCCGTTGAGGGCAGGTTGCCGGTGCTTCGGAACGGGCAGAGAAGTACGGCCACCGGCAGTCAGAGAACACAGCTCATTCTCCGCGGACAAAGCGTTCATACCTCGATCGTCGGGCGCGATCTTACCAGCTCGCGCACAGTCGTTATGCGGGCCGCCGTCAGGCTTACCGTGAGCCCGGGTTCTGCTGATTTCCGCCAGGGTAACGGGTTCAAAACGATAGCTTCGCAGTTGGATGAACCCCACCGCCTGAAGGGTTGTTCGGATATCTGGAGATTCTTGGCGGAATTCACGCAGTGTCCGCAAACCCTTCGGACCGATTTGAGAACTTCGCCAGGGTCTCGACCAGTTTTGCCGGCTCCCCTTTCCGGACAAACGCCTGTGCATACGGCGCGATATCGGAGGGGAGATCGTAGACGTCGGACAAAACAATGATCGGCGCGCCCGGGTAGAGCGACTGCGCCAGCTCAGCCGCCTGCACGGCGGTGATTTGGCCCGTGAGCCGGTAGTCCATCACCACGATATCGACTCGCTTCTGAGGAAACTCGATGCGATCCAGATTAACCAGCGCCGGCAAAGCCTCATAACCGGCCGCATTGACGATCCAGCCGTAAATTTTCAGGTGAGTTGGATCGTCATCGATGATCAGGACTGTGGCCGTACCGTTCACGCTTGCTCCGCTCGTCATCCGCCGAGGCAAATCGCCACGACGGCTTGCAGGATGAGTGCAAAGGGCCGCACCGACCCGCGGACCTTCGCCGGGAGAACCAAACCGTCATCCTACTTCGACGTTTGCGATTCGCACAACTGCGGAGGCGCGCCCCTGATCCGCTCTCCCGTCACCGGTTCTCACCGGAAATTCTGTGCGTAGGTATCGCGCGGCATGCCCAGGCGCACCGCGCGCCC
Organism: Acidobacteriaceae bacterium; assembly: GCA_035505395.1. Lineage (GTDB taxonomy): Bacteria > Acidobacteriota > Terriglobia > Terriglobales > Acidobacteriaceae > Palsa-343. The sequence continues at coordinate 293 of DATJQW010000197.1, read as the reverse complement.
GCGTTCGGCGTAGGCTTCCTCGCGGGTCATCGCTCCGCCCACCGTAACCAGCCAGGCTCCGCCCCGCGTGGCGTAGACATCCGCGCGCATCTGCGGATAGCGCTGCTCGATCACTTGAGCCTTGTGTTCTGCCTGCGACCGATGCCGGTAGGTGTAGACGACCACCCGCCATACCCGCTCCGCCGCTGCGCTGCTCGCCCCGGACGCCGCAATCGGCGCCGTCTTCACTGCCGGTGACGCGTTCGTCTTTCCCACGACGATCACGCGCTGCGGCGCGGGAGCGGGCGCCCGAT
>DATJQW010000196.1:0-24753 GCA_035505395.1 Acidobacteriaceae bacterium | reverse complement strand
TCGTCTCCGCGAAGAAGTAGCTCTCCATATCGTCCCGCTGTTTCCCTGTCTCCACGCTGGCCAGGGCCGCGAACGCCGAACTCGTGCGGCATTCCTTCACGATTGAATCGAGATAGGTCAGCCCCATCGCGCGATACTTCGGATCCCGCGTGAAATAGTAAAGGTAGTAGGCCGACTCGATGTTCTCAGGACGCAATTCGTAACCGGCGCTGATATCTTTCATCGTGGTGTAATCGATCAGCTCCGGCTCGATGCCGAACCGCGTCCACATCAGGTAGTTCGAGTCCTGCAGCCGGCGCGCCCGCTCCAGATCGCCCGAGAGCGCCAGCGATCCGGCGAAGAAGGCCGCCAGCGCTCCGTATTCGCTGCCGGTCCGCGCACCCGTGTTCCGGTCCGCCTCGCCGTACCAGAAGTGCGTCCCGCCGTCGGGATAAGAAACCGTCTGCGATACATAGTCGTTCAGGGCAGCTACGCTCTCCGTCCACATGCGGTGGCAGTCCTCATCGCCGAACAGCTTCCATGCCTTCAGCATGTATTCGTAGAAGGAGTCCGAGCCGCCGTTGATATTCGCCGTGTTGCCCGTCCAGTCTCCGGTGCGCACGTTGATCTCGTCGCCGAACAGCCCGATTGCCGAACGCCGGCTGTACAGTGCCACCATCGCACGCTTCGCCTGGTCGTAGTAAACCGGATTGTGGGTCAGCCGGCTCAGCGTTCCGAACTCCAGCAGCAGCGTCCCGATCTCTGCGGGGTTGGTGTCTTCGCCGCGCGTCGCCCCCGTCTTCAGGTTGACGTAGACATACGGCATCCCTGTCGGCGAGTGGAAGGCCGGCAGCAGCCGATTTCCCAGGTCCTCGGCCAGCGCCAGCAGCCGCGGGTCTCCTGTCAGCTGGTACGAGCTCAGCAGACCGCCCAGCATGCGGATCGTGATCTCGAAGTTCTTGACGAAAATGTTCTTGTCGAACGAGAGCCGCGTGTCGATCAGCTGCCGGTCCTCATCGGCCTGCTCGTGCAGGCCCATCACCATCATTGTGTCCAGCACGTCGACCGGCGTCATGAGCAGCGATGTGCCGTACCAGTCGAACGGTTTGTCGCTCAGCGGGCGCAACTCGTCGTGGCCCCACGCGTACCGGTGGTACCCGTCCCACGCGTGCAGGAACTCGCCGCGGATGCGCGCTCCCATCTCAGCCTGCGAAGGCAGTTTCGTCGGCGGCGGGGGCTGTATTTGAGGAATCGCGACTGCGGGAACGAGAAGAAAAAGGGCGAGGACGCGCAGGCTCATCGTCCCTCGATGGTACTCGACTTCAGCATCGGCTCGGCGTGCCGCAGCGACGTCTCCGATCTCCCCCCCGGCTAACGGTTAAAGCCGCAGCATCAAATCGGGAATCTGGGTGCGCGCTACAACGGGCGTCTGGGGCGGGTGGTCATTCAGGTTTCCTGCGAAGAATCCACAGTACCAACCGCTGACCTGGAAATCGGGATTGGTGAAATACAACTGCCGACTCTTTTTGAGTCGGGGAGCGCGAGGTATTGATACCATCCAGAAGACCGGCAGCAAGCGAAGGAGCCAGCGGGATGCATTGCGGATTGCGGATCGCACTCGTTTCTGCGTTTCTGACTGCCCCCTGCTTTGCGCAGACGGGAACAGTGACCTTTTACTCCTCCGCCCCTTCGGTGAAGGACCAGCCTGCCGGGGCCCTGCCGTCTCTGCGGCCCTTCAACGGCTGGGTCTTTGATGGGCAACAGAAGCTGGCCCGCGTACGCGACGGCCGCTTCGTTACCTTTCGTCTCGCAACGGGACAGCATTCGTTTACGGCGCGCCTGGATCCGGATCAGCCGGGAACGGAAAGGGTTTTGGTAAGCATCAGAGACGGCAAGCACTACTGCCTGCATCTCTATTCGAAGGTTACCCTCGACAACGCGCTCCTCTTCGTCAGCCTCGACAGCAGAATCCAGCCGGTGCCCTGCCGCGATGCAGCGAGAAAAGCTGGCAAGCTGAAGTCCCTGGAGACCAGGCGCATCGACCCTGCGGTGCTGGGCGAACTGGATTCGCCGGCAGCGTTTCCCGGGGTTCTTCGGACAACAGAGCCCTAACGCCGGGCTTCCTGGCCTGTACTCGACTTCAGCATCTGCTCGGCGTGCCGCAGCGATGTCTCTGTCACCGTCGCGCCCGAGATCATGCGCGCAATCTCCTCGGCCCGCTCCTGCTCCGTCAGTAGCCGGATCGACGTCTGCGTCCTCTTCTGCTTTTCCTGCTTCTCGATCAGGAAATGCTGGTCCGCGAAGGCGGCAATCTGCGGCAGATGCGTGATGCACAGCACCTGCTGCACGCGTGACAGCGCCTTCAGCTTCTGCCCCACCGCCTCGGCCGCCCGCCCCCCGATGCCGATGTCGATCTCGTCGAAGACCAGCGTGCGCGGCACCTGTGTCTTCCTCGCCCGGCTGCGGCTCGCCCCTTCCTCCACGCTCACCTTCAGCGCCAGCAGCACCCGCGACATCTCGCCGCCCGACGCGATCTGGTCCAGCGGCTGCATCGGCTCGCCCGGATTCGTCGCGATGCGGCACTCGACCGTATCCCATCCGTGCGCCGTCCACGCCGCCGGCTCCGGCTCCGGCCCGTCCGCGCCCGGCGTCACCGCAATCGTGAACCGCGCCTTCATCGCCAGATCGTTGATCTGCGACTCGGCCAGCTTCTCCAGCTTCTTCGCTGCCGCTGCCCGCTCGGCCGTCAGCGCCCGAGCCGACGCCCGATACCCCTCGCCGGCCTTCGCCAGCTCCGCCCGCAGCGTCTTCAGGATCTCGTCCCGGTTCTCGATCTCCGCCAGCTTGCGCGCCGCCTCTTCGCCGAACGCAATCACCTCCGCCAGCGTCGCTCCGTATTTGCGCTTCAGCCGGTCCAGCAGCGCCAGCCGGTCTTCGATCTCGGCCAGCCGCTCCGGGCTCGCGTCGATGCGCTCGGCATACGCCCGCACCGTCGCGCTCACGTCCTCCACCATCGCCCGCGCCGATCCGATCTGCTGCGCCGCCTCGGCGAACCGCGCATCGTACCGCGTCAGCTCTTCCAGATGCTTCTGCGCCGTCTGCAGCGTCGCCTCCGCCGATGCATCGTCCTCGTACAGCGCGTTCGTTACCGCTGTCGCCGCTGCTTGCAGTTTCTCGGCGCTCATCAGCACGCGCCGCTCGGTCTCCAGAGTCGCGTCTTCGCCGGCTTCCGGCGCCGCCGACTGGATCTCGCGCGCCTGAAAGCTCCACAGATCGGCCAGCCGCAGCCGATCCTGCTCGTCCTTCTCCAGTTCGGCCAGCCGGTCCTGAATCCCACGCCACAGCGCAAACGCCTCAGCAACCGCCTCGCCATTCACACCGCCGAAGCGGTCCAGCAGCAGCCGTTGCTGCCCCGAATCGAAGCCCGACAGGGTCTCCGACTGCGCGTGAACCAGCGCCAGTTCCGGCGCCAGCGCGCGCAGCACCGCTACCGTCGCCGGCTGATTGTTGACGTACACGCGTCCCTTGCCGTCAGCCAGAATCTCGCGCCGCAGAATCACTTCGTTGCCGTCACCATCCAGGCCGTTCGCTTCGAGGATCAGTTCAGCGCCCGCCGTGGCCTCGAAGACGCACGAGAGCACCGCGCGCTCCGCGCCGTGCCGGACGATTCCCGAAGACGCCTTCTGGCCCATCAGCAGCGCCAGCGCGTCCACCAGGATCGACTTCCCGGCGCCCGTTTCCCCGGTCAGCAGGTTCAGTCCCGGCCCGAAGCCGGCGATGGCGTGATCGATAACCGCGTAGTTCTCGGCTCGCAGTTCGAGCAGCATGGGGACAGGGTACAGCCTGCGGTCGCCAGTGAACAGAGAGCAACGATCCCGCCTTCTGCCTCACCGCGGTTGCTGCAGCGGGGTTCTCCGCGTCTAATGCAGGGTATGCATGAACCGATCAGGGTGGGCGTCGTTGGATTCGGGCTGGCGGGGCGGATTTTTCACACCGCTGTGATTCAGGCAACACCGGGCCTCGAACTGGCCGCCGTCGTCCAGCGCAGCGGCGACGACGCAAAAAAGGAGTATCCGGAAGCGCACCTCGCCCGCAGCGTGGACGAGATGCTGTGCGATGTCAGCATCCGTCTGATCGTGATCGCAACCCCGAGCTATTCCCACTATGAGCTGGCCAAGCGGTGCCTCCACGAGCAGCGCCATGTCGTCATCGACAAGCCATTCACCCTGGCTTCCTCAGAAGCGGCCGATCTTATCCGGACGGCGCGGGAGCGGAAGCTGCTGCTGACCGCCTATCAGAACCGTCGCTGGGATGGCGGCGCCAAAACCGTACGTCAGGTGATTGCCGGCGGCGAGCTCGGCCGTCTGGTGAGCTTCGAGTCGCATTTCGACCGCTTCCGCCCCGCTCCGCGCCGCGATGTGTGGCGCGAGAGTGGCGGCCCGGGCGGCGGCACCCTCTTCGACCTTGGCCCGCACCTCATCGATGAAGCGCTCAGCCTGTTCGGCGCCCCGGCTACGATCTCCGCCAGCGTGCGCGTCGAGCGCGAGGGCGCGGCGGTCGACGACGCCTTCGACATCTTCCTCGACTATGAACAGGCGCATCCGTTGACCGTGGTTCTGCGGGCGACGCTCACTGCCTGCGCCCCGGGTCCGAAGTACGTGGTTCATGGGACGAAGGGGAGTTATACCAAGTGGGGGCTCGATCCCCAGGAGGATCAGCTGAAGAGCGGAATGGGCTTCGATGCGCCGGGCTTTGGCGAGGAGCCCGAGTCAGCCTGGGGCGAGTTCAGGATCTGCGGCGACTCGGGTCCCGTCACGCGCCGCGTCAGGACCGAGCGCGGCGACTATCGCGGCTTCTACCAGAACGTCCGCGACGCGCTGCTGGGCAAAGCCGAACTCGAGGTCAGGCCCGAGCAGGCATGGCGCACCACCCGTCTGATCGAGCTGGCGCGCGAAAGCAGCGGCCACGGGAGAAAGCTGCGGGTCGACTTCAGCGCGCAGCCGTGAAGCCGCTGAGCGCAGCAGCGCCGCTCAGCTCCCGGAGTCCTCACTCGTTGCGCAATATCGTCATCGGGTCCAGCTTTGCCGCGCGGCGCGCCGGGATCAGCGTGGCCAGCAGCGCCGCTGCCACCAGCAGAGCGATGCCGCCGGCGATCGCGGACGGGTCGGCGGCGCTGGTTTCATACAGCAGGCTGTGCACGTAGCGCGCGGCTGCGAAGGCCAGGGCGAGGCCAGCGAGGATGCCTCCTGCCACCGGCAGCACGGCCTCGCGCGCAACCAGGCGCATCAGCGCCGGCTTGTCGCAGCCCAGTGCGATGCGGATCCCGAATTCCCGCTGGCGCAGCGAGACCGAGTAGGCGAGCACGCCGTAGATGCCGAGCAGGGCCAGCAGCAGCGCTGCGCCGCCGAAGCTCGACAGCAGAAAAGTCTGGAAGCGATCGGTGGAAACCGAGTCCGAAACCTGCTGGTCGAGCGACCGGAGCAGTGGAATCGCTACCTCCGGATCGACGCTCCAGATGGCGCGCCGGATGTTGTTTGCCAGCACAGAGGCCGGCTGCGGGCTCCGCACCAGGAAGGTTACGCGGTACCACGCCTGCTGCCAGTAGGGGATGTAGATCATCGGCGCGGTGTGGTCCAGCTCGTTGATGCGCGCGTCGGCAAGGATGCCCACCACCGTGAATCCCTTGTCGCCGCCGAGATTCATCGTGTGACCGATCGGGTTGGTGTCGGGAAAGATGCTGCGCGCCGCATCCTCGGAGATCAGCACGTTCGTCGGATGGTTCTTGTCGTCCGCCGTCAGGTCGCGCCCCTCCAGCAGGGGAATGCGCAGCGTCGCGGCGTAGCCGGGGCTGATCCAGCGGATGTTCGCCGTCGGCTCGTGGCCGGGCGGCACCGGGTGATCCGGACGCGTGACGTCGTCGATCCAGGTGTCTCCGGCCAGGGGCAGCTCGGAGATGGTGGCGACGGACTGCACGCCGGGAATCTCGCTGAGGGACGCGATCGAGCGGTCGATGAAGGCGGCTTTGGCGGTGCCCTTTTTGTCGACGTCGTCGCTGTACTGCATGGCGTACAGGTAGGCGCGAGCGATGGTGATATGGCTGGAGTCGAAATCGCGGTTCTGATCGAGCAGCGTGGAGAAGCTGCGTACCAGCAGGCCGGTGACGATGAGCAGCGCGACCGTGCAGGCGACTTCCGCCGCGACCAGCAGGTGCCGCGTACGCTGGCTCTCTCTCCCGCTGGAGACGCGCGTGGTCGCCGTCTGCATCGCGGACTGCGGATCGACGCGCATGGAGCGCAGCGCCGGAAGCAGCCCGAAGAACAGTGCCGTCAGAATCGAAAGCGCACCGGCGCCAAGCAGAACCGGCCACGAGACGTGGATCGCCCCAATACGAGGCAGGCCGGCGGGAGCCGCCGCCACGAAGAGGTGCACCCCTGCAAACGCCAGCAGGATGCCCAGCGCGCCGCCGATGAAGGCGAGCAGAAGGGAATCGGCCATTGCCGAAGAGACCAGGCGGTTCCGCGCTGCGCCTAATGCGGCCCGCACGGAGAGTTCCCGCTCGCGCGAAACCGCGCGCGCCAGCTGCAGATTGGCCAGATTCACGCAGCCGATCAGCAACACCGCTCCCACTGCGGCCAGCAGCAGCCACAGAGCGGTGCTGATGCCCCCCGCGACTTCCGCGATGAGCGGAACGACCAGCACGGTAGGATTGGTGTCCATGTGATGCGCCTTGTTATAAGCCGATTGCAGCGTCGCCAGCTCGCTCCGCGCCTGCTCCACGGTGATTCCCACGCGCAGCCGCCCCAGCGCCATGTAGTTGTAATCGCCTTCGGTATCCAGCTCGTTGGCATTGAGAACGAGCGGGTGGAAGAGCTCATACGGCGAGGCCGCGGTCTGCGAGACGCTCGCGGACATTTCGCTGACCCGGGGGAAAGTGAATCCGCGCGGCAGGACCCCGATCACGGTTTGCGGATCGCCCCCGTCGCGCAGCGTCTGCCCGATGGCGTTCGCGTCGCCGTGAAAATAGCGCTGCCAGGCGCCCCACGACAGCACCACGACCTTGTCGTGTCCCTTTGTGCCTTCAACAGGAAGGAAGCTGCGGCCGAGGATCGGATGGATGCCCAGCACGTCGAAGAAATTCGGCTCGACGCGCAGGCCGGCGACCAGTTCGGGATGATCGGTCCCCACGGAGATGCTGAAGGAACTGTTCTGCATGATGCAGAGGCCGGAGAAGGTCTTCGCGTTGCTCTGCCAGTTGAGGAAGTGGTTGGGATTGTCCGGCAGAGCACTCGACGCCAGTTCCGGCAGATATTCATGCAGCATCACGAGGCGGTTCGGACTGGCGAAGGCGAAGGGCTTCAGCAGTACGGAGTCCACCACCGAGAAGATCGACGTCACCGCCCCGATGCCGACCGCAAGCGTGAGGATGGCGGTGAGCGCGAAGCCGGGCGATTTGCGTAGGGTGCGTGCGCTGAAGCGGAGGTCCTGCAGGAAATGTCGCATGCGTCTCTCGGGAAGCGGTCAGCAGAGTATGAAGCCCATGATGCACCAGAGGATACGCGGCTGCGAGCAGTTTGTTCGCGAAAAGTGACGGACAGGGAAGCGCGCCGGGAACGGCCGCAGGGGGACCGCGAGCCACCCGGGCAGCAGTGCGTTACGGCGTCGTCGGTTCAGTCCAGTGGCGCCGGCGCTCAGGGCTGGAAAACGATGCGGGCATCCCCGGGTGAGTTCCACACCCTCTCGACATCGCGCAGCGGCGCAGTGGCGATCCTGAGCTGGAATGGCCGCTGCACCGCCGAAGCCAGGATCGAGCGCAGCGAAGCGAAAATCTTCTCCATCGACACACTGCCGAATCCGCTCCCGAGAAGTTCGAGCCCGGAGCTGCGCAGCGTGGCGCCGGCCAGAGAAATGTTGGGCCCGGCGCTGTTGCCGATCTGGACGTAGCGGATGCGCGATGCATCATGATCCAGTCCCTTCTGCGCAATGGCGCTGAGCAGAGCCTCGGCGGGTGGCCCCCACAGGTAGTCGAGAACAACGTCGATTTTGTTGGCCATCTCGGCGCGGAAGGCCGCGCCGAGGGTTCCCCCATCCTGTTGCAGAGAGATCGTGGCGTCGGCGCCCAGCGATTGCGTCTCTTCCAGCGCCTTCGGGTTACGGCCGGCAGCCACAATCCTCCTTGCGCCCAGTCGCCGTGCTACCTGCACCGCCATGTGGCCGGCCGAACCGGTGGCGCCAAGGATGAGCACGCTCTCTCCCGCCACGAACTGTGCGCGATGCTCCAGCGCTGCCCACGCTGACATCCCGGGATTCATCATCGCCGCGATCGTCGCGTCGTCGAGTGCGTCGGGAACCGGCGTACACACTGCGATGCGCGAAAGGCTCGTCTCGGCGAACGTCCCGTAGGGCGGATGCAGGGAACCGAAAAGCACGCGCGTGCCGGTTGCCAGCGAGGGACCGCCGGACCGCACGCGGCCGACTCCGTCGACCCCGGGGATGAACGGAAGCTGGCCGGTGCTGCCATAGTGGGCGCCTTTGGCGAGCGCGCGCACGATGGGATGGAGACCGGCGGCGAGAACGTCGATGAGGACCTCACCCTCCGCCGGGACGGGGTCGGCGAAGGTGGTGTAGCGGGGCGGGCGATCGAAGGACTCGACAACGGCGGCGTTCATAAGAGCTCCTCGCAGGATTGTCGTCCATTTTGATTGCGGAGAAAAGAAGCGGCCCAACCCGTGAAGCAAGACCCGTGATATGGTTCTGCGTACATTGCGGGGAGGATCGGGGATGGATGCGAAGGCAGCGGCGCGGCAGCGGTTCGATGCGAGCCAGGATTCCCTGATTGCGCTGAGTCACCGGATTCATGGGCATCCGGAGCTGGGATTCGAAGAAGAGAAGTCCTCGAACTGGCTCTGCGAGGCGCTGGATGCCGCAGGCTTCGCGGTGGAAAAGGGCGTCTGCGACCTGCCCACCGCGTTTCGCGCGAAAGCAGGATCGGGGCCTCTCCACATAGGCATCTGCGCCGAGTACGATTCGCTGCCCGGCATCGGCCATGCGTGCGGTCACAACATCATTGCCGCGTCGGCGGTGGGTGCGGCGCTGGCGGCCGCGCAGGTAGCCGATGAAGTCGGGCTCACGATCAGCGTGATCGGTACGCCGGCCGAAGAGGTCGGCAACGCCAGCGGCAAGATCCTCTTGCTGGAACGCGGCGGCTTCACGGGCATCCACGCGTCCATGATGGTGCATCCCGCGCCATTCGATATGGTGAAGGCGAAGATCATCGCGGCGTCGATGTTCGAGGTTTGCTGCACGGGTAAAGAGTCGCATGCTTCCGCCTTCCCGGAACTCGGCATCAACGCCGCCGACGCCCTGACCGTCGCGCAGACGGCCCTGGGACTGCTCCGGCAGCATATCCGCTCTACCGACCGCATCCACGGCATCGTGACCGAAGGGGGCGTAGCGCCGAATGTGGTGCCCGCCCACACGCGCGCGAAGTACATCATCCGGTCGGAGACCCTGGAGCAGTTGAAGGATCTGCGGCCCAAGGTGTACCGATGCTTCGAGGCCGGCGGCCTCGCGACCGGGTCCAGGGTGGAGATAACCGGCGGCGACAAGCCCTATGCCGAAATGCTGCACGATCACGACATGGCGATGCTCTATCGCGCGAACGCCGAGGCGCTGGGGCGGCCTTTCCCGAACCTCGGTGAATGGGAGACGCGCCCAACCGGATCGACGGACATGGGCAACGTGTCGCTGGCGATGCCGTCGATTCATCCCATGATCGGGATCAACTCGCTGCCCGCGGTCAACCATCAGCCGGAATTCACGGCGCACTGCGTGACGGCGGACGCGGACAAAGCCCTCATCGACGGTGCCCTGGCCATGGCGTGGACCTGCGTGGATATGGCGGCGAACCCCGTCGTGCGGGATCGGCTGCTGGGCGCACACTGAACCCTACGAAAGTTTACGATACGATTCCGCCGTCGCGCGGATGCCTTCGTCGTACGCGGTGCCCGCGAACCCGAAGGCGCGCGCGTATTTCGACGAGTCGAAGAGATAGGGCGCGTCGTTCTGGTAGAGCATCTCGTGAATCTCGCCGACCGTCGGGTTGAACCAGCCGAACATGCGAACCATGAGAGGCGAGAGGACCCGGTATTTTGCGGGGCGGTCCATCGCGGACGCCGCGGCGGTGATGAATGCGCGGCCGGTGAGCGCCTCAGGGGCAGTCGGCAGATGCCAGGTCTGGTTCCAGGCGCTGGCCGACTCCGCCAGCGCGAGCACAGCGCGGGCCGCGTCAGGCGTGTAAATGTACGAGTGGGGGACGGTGTCGTCGACCAGCCACGAGGGTTTCTGGTTTTTCATCCACGCATCGAAGACCAGAACGTTGGCGATCCCGGTGGGAGTGGCGGGTCCGTAGAAGTCGGGCGCGCGCGCGATCATCGCAGTCAGCGATCCCGCTTTGATCTCGCTCAGCAATGTGCTCGCGATCTGTGCGCGGATTTCGCCTTTGCGAGAGCAGGGATTGAAGGGCGTTTCTTCTGTCATCGGGCCGCTGACCCGGCCGTACATGTACACGTTGTCGAAGAAAACAAGCTTTGCGCCGGCACGTTTGCAGCCTTCGATGGTGTTGGCCAGGATGCGCGGCCACTGCTCGGCCCAGACGTTGCGGTCGTATTTGAGGCCGGCGAGGAGGAAGACGACTGACGAGCCGGCGACGGCGCGGATGGTCTGGTCGCGGTCGAGCAGATCGGCGGCCAGGACTTCAGCGGCGCCCGCTGTCGGGCGCGCAGTACGGCTGACGACGCGAAAGGGCTTGTTTTGCGCGGCGAGGAGCGGAGTGAGATGGCCGGAGATAGCGCCACCGGCGCCGAGGATGGTGAACATGGGCGAGGCTCCAGCAGTGAGGGTTCAGGAGACAGGGTAACGCAGCGCCGGAAAGGCCGGATGAATCTGTGACCGCCGGGAGGGGCTCACGCTGCGCCATCACGCTCAGCCAGAAACACACAGCCGGCAAGTATTCTGAAGGGTGCCCGCAACCCAGGCGACACGCTCCGGAGTCTCACGCCGACGACCCTCTCCGGGTCTCATTCTGCGCTGGATCGCTATCGGCGTCGTGGCGTTGTGGTCGCTGGCCGCTCTCACGCTGGTAGCGGCCAAATGGATCGATCCGCCGACCACTGCGGTCCACATGGAGCGCCGCGCCCAGGCCTGGATCCACGGCAAGCCCTACCACGAGCACTACGAGTTTGTTCCGCTGCGGGAGATTTCACCTGACCTCCAGCACGCCGTCATCGCCGCCGAGGACGCACGCTTCTACCAGCACCACGGCTTCGACTGGCACGCAATGGAAATCGCCGCCGAGGGCGATATGGAGGGCGGCCGCCTCCGCGGCGGGTCCACCATCACGCAGCAGCTGGTCAAGAACCTGTTCTTCGGAACCGGCCGCTCGGTCCTTCGCAAGGGCGCGGAGGCAAGCCTGGTGCCCGTCGCCGAATTCGTCCTCGGCAAGCAGCGGATCCTGGAGCTCTATCTCAACGTGATCGAGTGGGGCCCCGGCGTCTACGGCGCTGAATCGGCCTGCCGCTACTACTACGGAACCTCGGCCCGCAAAATCGGCCGCGAAGACGCCGCGCGGCTCGCCGCGATCCTTCCTGCTCCGCGCCGACGGCGCCCCGACAGGATGAATCACTACAGCCAGCTCATCGAGGAACGAATGAGCCAGATGGGCTGGTGATCGCGCCGGTCGTTTCCCGTTCTCACGCGGCTTTCTTCGGCGGACTCATTACCACCGACGCTTCGCTGGTGAGGACGCGGAAAACGAAGGTCTCCTGGAGATAAAGCCGAACGCTGGAGTCCGTGTGGCTCAGATAGCCAATGGAAACGTCCTGCCCGAGGTTCAGCTCGAAATCGCCGCCCCGCGTCGTCAGCACGAACGCGCCCTGGATCGCCGGTCCCCACACCAGATTGCCGTCGACGATGTGCTTCACGTGTTCGAGCACCGGATAGCCATGGTCGCGCGTCTCGGCGAGCGCTGTGTACTCATCGGCCCCGAAGACCACCGAGTAAGGACCGTTCACGCCCACCAGCCGCAGCTGGCTTAACGCATGCGCGACCGCATCCGGATATTCCCGCACATCGCCGGGCAGTTTGATCACAGGATTGCTCGTGCTTTCGCGGATTCCCTGGATATCCGCTTCCTTGTATCCGTTGAACACCGCGCGGTCTTCCGCATACGCCAGCTTCATGGCGGCGTCCTTGGCAGGCTGCCAGTCGGAGTCCTCCGAGCCTCGCTCCACATCGTCGATCGCCTGGCGCGACAGTTCGAAGGGCACCCGCAGTTCGACCAGCGCCTTCACCTCGCGCCGATGCGCCAGGATGCCCGTCGCCGGCGCCGTCAGCGGCTTCAGGTGGCCCGTCGCCACGCCGGGCAAAGCGATGCCCCCCGCTGCCGGAACATCCACCACCCGCCGTGCCGCCAGGTAGCGCTTGAGCGTCCTCGTCGTCTCTTCCTCGATCTGCGACCATGCGGCGTCGGAGACGGGCGCCAGCTCCCGATGCAGGTTATTCATCGTTCTCCCCTCTGAGTGATCCTATTCCCAGCGACGCATCGCGCGCGGGTGCTGCATCTTCCGGCGCCGGCGGAACCGCGGACGCATTTTTCGCTGCGACGCTGCTCACGTTATCGAGAAACGTCGCCGACGGCACGAAAAACAGGCTGCCCGTGACGGCGCGGCTGAAGTCGAGAATGCGGTCGTAATTGCCCGGCGGCCGCCCGGCGAACATGTTCTCCAGCATGGTCTCTGTGATGCGTGGCGTGCGGCTGTAGCCGATGAAATAGGTGCCGAACTCGCCGTATCCCGGCCGTCCGAAGGGCATGTTGTCCCGCAGAATCTTCACTTCCTTCCCGCTCTCTTCAATCACGGTGAGCGCGCTGTGCGCCGACGATGGTTTTTCGCTGTCGCTCAGCTCGATATCGGAGAGCTTTCTGCGGCCGATAATGTTCTCCTGCGCCTCCACCGGCAGAGCATTCCACCCCTTCATATCGTGCAGATACTTCTGCACGATCACATAGCTGCCCCCGGTGAATGCCGGGTCCTCGTCGCCCACAAGGGCTGCCTCCCCCGCGGCGCCTCCACGCGGATTTTCCGTGCCGTCGACAAAGCCCAGCACGTCGCGGTCGTCGAAGTACCGGAAGCCCTGCACCTCGTCGGCCACAGTAACCGCATCGCCGATGGCGTTCATGATGTGCATCGCGAGTTCAAAGCAAAGGTCCATCCGTTTCGCCCGGATGTGGAACAGGATGTCGCCCGGAGTGGAGACGGCGTGACGATTGCCGGAGCGAATCTCCCGGAAGGGGTGCAATTCCGCAGGCCGCGGCAAGCCGAAGAGTCTGTCCCACGCACCGGACCCAAACCCGGCGATGCAGGTCAGGCCCGCTTCGACGTCGCGGAATTCAACCGCGCGCACCAGCCCTGACAGATCCGCGCAGAGCCCACGCACGCTGTCCGCGCTGCTCTCGTCCGGGTTGATGCACACCACGAGGAAGATCGCCGCACGGGTGAGCGGACCCACCACAGGCTGGGGAAGAACCACTCCGTTGAGCTCGCCGGGAACACTCATAGTGCCGCAGTGCGTCCGTATCCGAATATCACATTCCGGCCCCGCTCGCACGCAGCCGCGTCGTCGCAGTTCAACCCGCGCTACGCGTGGTGAGCCGGCTGTCTCGCCCCGGCTCAATGCGCGCAGGGCCCGTTCGCGCGCGGATTGCCGCGCTTCCCCGCCGGTGGAGTTGCGCCGCCGGCAGCGGTGTGATATCTAATCAGTATTCAAGTTTGCTCTCACGAGCGAGCCTGAATTTCATGCAGAGTGGCTGAGGGACGGGCCCTGTGACGCCACGACAACCGGCTCGAGCAATTCGGGATCACGGTGTCAACTCTCGCCCGCTGTAACCAGCGGGGTACATGAGATTCGGGGTGCAGCTTTAACGCATCTCGCGAATTCCCAGGTAACGCAGTAAAACGCAGGTAAGACGTCACGCGTGCCCGTATCTGTATCCTGACGCCGCTCTCGACCAACGAGGGTGCGATGGCTGCTGCCTACGAGTTGCAATGTCGGGAGTGCGGGAAGCGTTACGAGAACGCCCCGCTCAGTATCTGTGACGAGTGCTTTTCTCCGCTGGAAGTCGTCGTCGATCTGGACGAGGCCAGGCGGACCGTGACCCGTGCGACGATCGCCGCCGGGCCCACCAGCATGTGGCGCTATCAGGCGCTCCTGCCGGTGCCCGACGACGCGACGCCGCAAACGCCCGCGGGATGGACCCCCCTGCTGAAAGCGCCGCGGCTGGCGCAGCGCATCGGGGCGCGCAACCTCTGGATCAAGAATGACGCCGTCTGCCTGCCGACCCTGAGCTTCAAGGATCGCGTTGTCTCCGTCGCGCTCGAAAACGCGCGCCGCTTCGGTTTCGACACCGTCGGCTGCTCCTCGACGGGGAACCTCGCCAACGCCGTGGCGGCCCAGGCCGCGCGGCTCGGATTCAAAACCTACATCCTCGTCCCCGCCGATCTCGAACCGGCCAAGATCCTCAACACCCAGGTCTACGGCGCAACCCTGGTGCGCATCGACGGCAACTACGATCACGTCAACCGCCTCTGCTCGCAGATCGCCGACCGCTACAGCTGGGGCTTCGTCAACGTCAACCTGCGGCCGTATTATGCCGAAGGGTCCAAGACGGTCGGCTTCGAGATCGCCGAGCAACTCGGCTGGCGCTTGCCGGACAACGTCGTCGTGCCCATGGCCGGTGGCGCCCTGATCACCAAGATCCGCAAAGCATTCAAAGAGCTCATCGCCCTCGGCCTCGTCGAAGAGAAGCCGGTGCGCTTCTTCGGAGCCCAGGCCACCGGCTGCTCACCCATCGCCACCGCGGTAAAAACCGGCGCCGATCACATCGAGCCGCAACGGCCATCGACCATTGCGCGCTCGCTCGCCATCGGGAACCCGGCCGACGGCGTCTATGCCACCCGGGCCATCCGCGAGAGCGGCGGCTGGGCCGAGGATGTCTCCGACGTCGAGATCGTCTCCGCCATTCAGGAACTCGCCGAGACCGAAGGCATCTTCACCGAGACGGCCGGCGGTGTCACCACCGCCGTCACTGCCAGGCTGTACGCGCACGGCCGCATTCTTCCTGACGAACTGACCGTGACCTGCATTACCGGCAACGGACTGAAGACGACCGATGTGCTGCAGGGTGCGTACGAACAACACGCGGCCATTCGCCCGCGCCTGGGCGACTTCGAGGAATATCTCGCGGAGCAGAAGGAAGAACAGGAACTGGAGGTCGGAGGGGCTTATGTCGGTTAGAGTTTTGCTGCCGAATGCATTTCAGAAACACACCAACGGCGAGCGCGAGATCCAGTCCAGCGCCGCGAATCTGCCCGCGCTGATCACGGAGATCGAAACGGCCTTCCCGGCGTTGAAAACGCATCTGCGCGATGAGTCGGGCCAGGTGCGCAAATTCATCAATTTCTACGTCAACGAAGAAGACATTCGCTTCCTCGGCAACGACAAGTACGCCTTCCGGGATGGCGACGAAGTCCTCGTCATCCCCTCCATCGCCGGGGGATGCGCGCCCTGCGAGACGCGCTCCGCGCAAGAGCAACGGCAGGAGCCAAACTGCGGTACATGCGCCTGCTGCTCGTATTGCGGCCAGGAAGAGTGTATCTGCGGCAGCTAAAGCTACGCGCCGGCGCCGTCGTCGCTCGGGTAGTCGCGGTTGAAAGGGAACACGAGCTGCTCCACCGAGGCGACGTTATTGCCGTTGAGCGTCGCCGGGTGGAAGCGCCACGTCTTCACGGTTTCCAGCACGAGGCTGTCGAGGTTGTTGCCGAGACCCTGCACGAGCGTCTCGCCGGTCACGTCACCCTGCGCGCTGATCGTGACGTTCACGATGATCTTCTGCTCGACCGCGGGCAGAAGCGATCGGTCCGTGACCGCGGGTCGCGGGAAAAAGGTGGGGAACGCCGGCTCGGCGTCATCGCTGCCCGACCCGGTGCCGATCGTCTGCTGCTGCTGGAGCGAAGGCGTGCCCGAGCGCGCCTGGCGGTTCTGCGTCGTTGCCGGCTTGCGCGGCGTACGCGGCTGCCGCAGACGCACCGGATTCTCGATGAGGCTGGTCTTCGCCTGGGGTACAGGCGACGGGATCGCGTGCTTTAAGGGTACGGCGGGGCTCGAGTCGCTGACCCCGGTATTGCCCGTCCAGTAAAGCTGCGCGGTGCAGCAGCGGCTGTCGCGATAAATGGGCCGCACCCTCCCGAAATGCAGAGTGAACAGGAACGCGATCAGAAGCACAGCCGCGTGCGTACCCAGCGAAAACAGAATGCCCGCCGGGCGGCGCTGCTGGAGTCGATCCGGAGAAAAAAGCATGGACTGCCCCTGTTCGCCGGGTCCTGCAACGAGAGGCGAATGGACTTTATCTTACCTTCCCCGGCAGACTGTTGGGGGAGTCATGTGATGGCCTGGACGGAGTCGTTCCACTGCGACGTTTGCAACAAGGAAAAGAAAGAGGAGTCGGCCGACTGGTGGCTGGCCTGGACGGAGAAGCTTTCCCCCGCCGAGGGAGCAGCGGAACAGGCGGCGATCCGGATCACCCGCTGGAACGCGTTTCTGGCGCATTCGGCCGATGTGCAGCATCTGTGCGGGGCGCGGTGCGTGCACACGATCACAGACCGCTGGATGCTGGAGAGGGACTAAACCTCCCCCGGCATGCGCCGCGCCCGCAATCCGAACCATCCGTCAGTGCATGTGCGCGCTCTGGTACAGGACCGGCGCGAAACCGCCCACAGCCAGCGCACCGAAAACCGCCATCCCCGTGAGCACGCGGAGAGCGCCGGCTCGTGCTGGCTCGATCGGAATCGCCAACCGGCCGTACGCGATCAGTGCGGCGCCTCCTGCCAGCAGCGCATTGAGGGGCACGAAAAAGCTGTACTCGCCGCGCGCGATGTGGAACCCGGCTGCAAGGATCATGATGATGGCCAGCCCGGCCGCGGCGATGGGCGTCAGTTTCGGCGCCACTCGGGTCACCGCCGGCGCAATCAGCGCGACCCCGCCCAGCCCCTCGCAGACGCCGATAAAGACGAACAGCCCCTGCGGCACGGCGGAGAACCAGGCCACCTGATGGAGCATGTGGCGCCAGATCGTGGGGTCGTAAGCCAGGACTTTCCCAAAGCCGCTCATGCCGAAGAGAACGCCCCACAGAACCTGGGCGGTCCACAGCAGCGCGTTGAAGGCCCTAGTTGCTGACGATGGATGTTGAGCGATCCGATTCATGATTTCCTCCTGACAAAACCTCGAAAATTCCGGATTCCTGTCGCCGGAACTGCGCCGGCGCGTAGTCAGCGGCCCGAACTCAAACAGAGACAGCTCCGCTGCGCAGGCTGAACCTGCCGACACTGGGGAAGCGGTGCCCCGGCCCTATGGCTTCTCAGCCGCCGGTGACGCCCATTTGGGAGGATCGGCGCCAAATTGCTGCGCGTACTCGACCACCAGCCGTCGCCACCCTTCGAGCCGCATCGCGTCGGGGCCGGCCATGCGGACAACCGGATTTCCGCTGAGCAGGCGATCGAGCATGTCGAAACCGATATG
This sequence comes from Acidobacteriaceae bacterium, assembly GCA_035505395.1. GTDB lineage: Bacteria > Acidobacteriota > Terriglobia > Terriglobales > Acidobacteriaceae > Palsa-343. The sequence continues at coordinate 7,146 of DATJQW010000196.1, read as the reverse complement.
CCAGCCTGCGGCGCCCCACGCGACGAAACGGCGATCGATGCTGTGCCAGAGCGTGAGGTGCGTGCCCCCGGCCTGCGGCTCGAGCTCCCAGCGAAGGTTGTCGTACTCGAGGATTCTGGGAGGATCGACGCAGGTCACCCGGGCCTCGGAAACGTTGCCCGATCCCACCCATGTGAGCTTGACCGCGGCTCCGGCCCGGTCGAGATGGCCGTCGGCCTCGAAGGGCGCCCACTCCCGCAAATGCGCCGGGTCGGTGAGCGCCTGCCACACCCTGGCCGGCGGGTGGCGCAGCTCTCTCACGAGGATCAGCGTCCACATCTCTCCGTCCTTGCGGACCTGCGCTCCGCTGGCCGGGCCCGGCACGTACTCTGCGAGGTTGCTCATTGGTCTTCTCCTGAGTGTGCGTTCGGCGAGCGTCCCATGGGTCGGCCGGAGCCGTTCCCCTCGGCACTGCCCTGCGCGGCGTGGCTGCGTTGCGGCCGGTACCGCTCTAGGTAGCGTTCCAGCGCATCCACGTGAGCGGACCAGAACCGGCGCAACCGGATGACGACCGCGGGACCGCAATCGTGTCGCTCGCGACGGTTCATTGATCCTCTCACCGATGCCGGTCAGCGTCCGGCCGACCAGCTCTTGAGCTGCGTGAGCTGAACGAGATTGCCGCAGGTATCGTTCACCACCGCGATCCTCGCCCCCGTCACCTCCGATGGCGGCATCGTAAACTCCGCCCCGTGCGCTCTCATGCGCTCGTAATCACCCTGCACATCGTCGGTGAAGAATTTGGCTGCCGGTTCGTTCTGCTGGAACTGCGCCCGCTGCCACGTTTTGGCCGCCGGGTTGTTATTCAGCGCAAGCTGCAGCTCCACGCCCTCCGGATCCTCTGCGGAAGCCACCGTCAGCCACCGATACCCCCCGTTGCCGACGTCGTGCTTCTTCACGAAACCCAGCACTTCGGTGTAGAAGTTCAGGGCTTTCTCCTGGTCGTCCACATACAGACTGGTCACTTTGATTTTCATTTCGCTTCTCCTTCTTTGCTTTTCCGACTGGGGTTGCGCCTTGTGCGCGAGCTTCCTTCCGTTGCTGTCGACGGCTCCATGCGGTCGAGGTAAAGTTCCAGGGCATCCACGTGCGCGGACCAGAGCCGGCGGAACGGTGCCAGCCAGTCGTCGACCTCCCGCAGAGGCTCCGGCCTCAACCGGTAGAGACGGCGCTGTGCGTCCACCGTGGACTCCACGAATCCTGCCTCGCGCAGCACGCGCAGATGTTTCGATACCATCGGCTGCGACATCTGAAGCTGGCGCTCGATCTCGCCCACGGACTGTTCGGACGACACCAGAAGACTCAGGATCGCGCGGCGGTTAGGCTCGGCAAGGATTTCGAACGCGGACTCCATGCTCTGTATATACTCGTACACGTATATACGTGTCAAGGAATATTGAGAGAATTTCAGCGTTTTTTTTCCCCCGCGGGCAGCTGGCCTGGTCCTGGGATCCCGCTTCCCCACTCCAACCCCGGGAGGCCCGGGCTCCTCGCCTCCGTTACGCGACGATGAGATCCGCGACAGCTCCCCGGACAGGCTCAGTTGGCGTAGATGCGGACATACTGCACCAGCATGGTGGAGGGGAATACCGTGCTGGAATTCACGTTCCCCGGCCAGCTGCCGCCCACGGCCAGGTTCAGGATGATGAACATCGGCCCCTGATCGAACGGCCACGTCCCATTGAAGTTGCTCGTATTGAACGTCGCGTAAATATTCGTTGGATCGTCGACGTAGTACTGAATCTGTCCTTTCGTCCAGATCATGCCGTACGTGTGCCAGGCAGCCGCCGAGAATCCCGTCGGGTGGTACTGCTGCGTCCCGTTCACCTCGGCACTGCCGCTCGTGCCCCCGTGGACCGATCCCGCGATCCAGTCATAACCCGGTGGCGTTCCACCGACGTACGGTGGGGGATCGTTGCCGTCGATGTGCTCCATGATGTCGGCCTCGCCGCACGCCGGCCACGAAATCGTCGTGATGTTGTTGCCCAGCAGCCAGAACGCCGGCCACATCCCCTGCGATTCCGGCAGCTGCATGCTGGCTTCGATCCTCCCGTACTGGAAGCTGAACAGCCCCTCGCTTTTGAGGCGCGCCGACGTGTAGTTCGTTCCCGATGGGTTCTCGGCTACGATATTCAGGCCGCCCCCGGGCGCGATCGCAGCATTCGGGCTCGAGGGATTGCATGGGCCGCTGCTGGAGCCCCACGAGCAGTACGTTTCCTGCTCGTCATTTCCGCAGCACTGATATCCCGTGTCGTACGTCCAGGTGGCCGGGTTGGGCTGCAGGCTGGACGTGACGGTGTTACTGGAGAACTCGTCGCTCCATACCAGCGTCCCCGACGCGATGTTGGCCGAGAACGTCTGCGTCGCCACCGAGCTGTTCAGCAGTGGCGGCGCCGCAGCGATGGCGTTGAGCGTCATGTTGGAAGCGACCAGGAACGGCGCGAAATACTGCGGCGACGTGCTGGTTGGCGTCGACCCGTCGATGGTGTAGTGGATCGTCGCGCCTGACGTCGTGTCGCTCAGCGTCACAATCACTGCGCCATTTTGCGCCGCGGCCGTCGCGATGGTCGGCGTAGCCGTGGACTGACTGGGCGGCGGATTGCTGCCTGTGCCCGTCGACCCGCTACCGCCTCCACCGCAGCCCACGGTCAGCACGATCGCTGCGGCGGCGCGCAGGCTGGAACGAAAGAGATGGCGAGTGACAGAAGCGGGGAAGGGAACAACGACATCCATGGTCGACCTCGAGGTGGCCGCTGGCGCACAGATTCCCGCCGCAGCCATTCCGTCCACCAATGTACTGCGCCCTGCCGAACGCGGGAAGCATAAAGCAACACCTCCAGGTGCCTCTGGTAAGCTGGCGCAATGCCGAGCCCCTTCCGGACCCTGAGCTCGCGGCAGCGCCATGCATTTGCGGCCTGCTTCCTGGGGTGGACGCTCGACGCCTTCGACTATTTCATCCTCGTCTTCTGCGTTTCAGCCGTCGCCGCCGACTTCCGCGTCACGCGCACCGACGTCGCCGCGGCCCTCTCCATCACCCTCGCCTTCCGCCCCGTCGGCGCCTTTGTCTTCGGCGTGCTCGCCGATCGCTTCGGACGCCGGCCCACCCTGATGTTCAACATCGCCAGCTACTCCGTCCTCGAACTGGCCTGCGCCTTTGCCGGATCGATGCACACCCTCTTCATTCTGCGCGCCCTCTTCGGCATCGCCATGGGCGGCGAGTGGGGCGTCGGCGCGGCCCTGGTCTTTGAAACCCTGCCCCGGGAGAATCGCGGCTTCTTCTCCGGACTGCTCCAGGAAGGCTACGCCTTCGGATATCTGGTCGCGGCCGCAGCCTACGCGCTCCTCTTTCCGTGGTTCTCGCACTTCACCTGGCACGGCCATCCCTTCGGCTGGCGCGGCATGTTTCTCGTCGGCGCCGCTCCGGCTCTGCTGGTCTTCTACATCGGCGGCAAAGTCGAGGAATCTCCGACCTGGAAAGAACGCGGCGAACTGGAAGAGCGCACCATTCCCGCCATCGGCCTGCGCAGGGGACTCCTGCAGTACGCCGGAACCTTCATCTTCCTGGTCCTTCTCATGACCGGCTTTAATGCCTTCTCGCACGGTACCCAGGATTTGTATCCGACCTTCCTGCAAAAAGACCGCGGCTTCTCCGTGCACCTGACCGGTGTCATCGCCATCCTCTACAGTGTCGGCGGCATCGCCGGAGGCCTCGCCTTCGGGAGCATTTCCGAGAAGGTCGGGCGAAAGAAGGCGATCATCGTGGCGGCCTTGCTGGCCCTGCCGATAATTCCCCTCTTCGCGCTGTCGCACTCGGTCGTGGCGCTCACCGGAGGCGCGTTCGCCATGCAGTTCATGGTGCAGGGCGCATGGGGTGTTGTGCCCGCATGGCTCACCGAACTGTCGCCGGGCCCGGTGCGGGCGACCTTTCCGGGCCTGGCCTATCAGTTGGGGAATTTACTGGCCTCGTGGAATGCGGTGATTCAGGCGAAGGCGGCGGCGCGCTTCGGCGGCCTCGGTGTCGTGCTCGCGGCAACCGTGGCTGTGGTTGCCTGCTACCTCGCCATCGTCGCCGCATTCGGCAGAGAGTCCAGGGGCACAGAGCTCAAAGCCAGCCTCTGACTCTCCACTCTCCTACCGCGTTCTCGCGGTCAGGATCGCCTCGGCGGCGCGCAGATCGTCTTCGGTGTCGACGCCGATGGTGTCGGACGGCGCGGCAGCCACATGGATGGCGATCCCGTTATCCAGCAGCCGCAGTTGCTCGAGGCGCTCAACCTGTTCGATCCAGGAGGGCGGCAGGGTGGCGAACTTCTCCAGCGCGGCCTTGCGATAGGCGTAGACCCCGAGATGTTTGCGGTAGCCGGCGAAGCCCGAGCTCTCGCGGTCGTACGGGATGGCAGCGCGGGAGAAGTAAAGCGCGCGGCCGTCCGCGGCAGTCACGACTTTCACCGCGCTGGGGTTGTTAATGTCGTGCGGCGGGCAGCGCACCGCGAGCGTGGAAACCTGCACCTCGGGCTGCTCAAACAGCTCCAGCAGCGGCGTGAAGTGCTCCGGCGTCAGCAGGGGCTCGTCGCCCTGGATATTCACATAGATATCGGCCGGGATCGACTGGGCAACCGCCCACACCCGATCCGTCCCGCTCACGCAGTCCTCGGGCGTGAAGACAGCCGGCAGCAAATGCTCCTGCGCGAAATTCAGCACCTCATCGGAATCCGTCGCAATCAGAACCCGATCGAGCAGCGGGCAGGCCCGCGCGGCCCGATAAACCCACGCGATCATGGGCTCCCCCGCGATCTCGCGCAGAACTTTGCGGGGCAGGCGCGTGGAACCGAGCCGGGCCGGAATCACAGCGAGCACGCGATCGGGCATGGGTTTTAGTCCTTTCCGGGTTGCAGGATCCTGAGCCCCTCGACACGGGAAAAGTGGCGGCGCTTATATGTGGCCACGGCGCTGCCGCGATCCAGCGCGGTCGCCGCCACAATCAGATCGTAAGCTCCGATCATCGTGCCGGACGACTCCAGGATCGTCCAAAGGCGGGCGTGCTGATAAGCCACCTGCTCGGTGTACGGCACGATGGGGAAAACATCGAGGACTGCGCGAAGGTACTGTGCGCGACGAATGCGGTGAGCCGGTGACGCCCGTTCCACGCCGTGCCACAGCTCCGCTACGGTGATCGCGACGATTTCGAAGTTGTCATCCGGATGCGAGGCCAGCCACGCGGCCAGATCGAGTTGTCCCCGTTCGCCTCCGATGATCACATCGGCATCGAGAATTATTTCCATTTCGACGCAGGTGTGCCGGTCGACCTGCGCGCCTCGCCGAGATCGCGATGCCACGCCGAGGCTTCCGCAGCCGGCAGGCCTGTCCGTGACAGCGCCCTGGCCAGGTCGGCGCCTCGGCCCTGCTTCTCCTCGGCCGGAACGAGACGGGCCACCGGCGAACCGTTCCTGAGCAAAACGAAGGAGACGTTTTGATAGCGCACGAGATTGACGCATTCTGCAAAATTGCGCGCCGCCTCCGTCACGCTGATCGTCGTTTGCTTCATAAAATCAGATTATCTGATTACGCAGATGAATGGCGTGGCCACTTTTTGCGAGCGCTGAGCGGATGCCTGCGGCTCCCACCTTCGCACGGCCGCGATACAGCGGGCCGGCGCTTCGCCCGATCACCCGAACAGGCGGTTGCGCCGTTGCGGGCAGGGACGATAGTTTGGTCTGACGGAGAAAGCATGGCATCCGAGACGACAATCAATCCCAATCTGGAATCGATTCTGCGCGAGAACCGGGTTTTCCCGCCCCCGGAGGAGTTTGCCAAACAGGCCCACGTCAAAAGCCTCGCCGAATACCAGAGGATGTACCAGCATTCGGTGAAAGATCCCGAGGGGTTCTGGGCCGAGGCCGCGCGCGAGTTGCACTGGTTCCAGCCCTGGACCAAAGTGCTGGACTGGAATCTCCCTTGGGCGAAGTGGTTTGTCGGCGGAAAAGTCAACATCTGCTACAACTGCGTCGACCGGCACGTGACCGGCGGCCGCGCCGACAAAACGGCCATCCTCTGGGAAGGCGAGCCCGGCGAAGTGCGCAGGCTGACCTTCCGTGAATTGCACGTCGAGGTGCAGCGCTTTGCGAATGTCCTGAAAGGTCTGGGAATCAAAAAGGGCGATCGCGTCGCGGTCTACATGGGTATGACCCCGGAACTCGCCATCGCGATCCTCGCCTGTGCGCGCATTGGCGCAGTCCACTCCGTCATCTTCGGCGGCTTTGCCGCCAACGCTATCGTCGATCGCGTCAACGATGCGCAGTGCGTAGCCATCCTCACCCAGGACACCTCGTACCGCCGCGGCAACGAAGTGAAGCTGAAGGCAACGGTCGACGAGGCGGTCGGCCAGTGCCCCACCGTGAAGAACGTCGTCGTCTACCGGCGCACCGGTTCTCCTGTAACCATGCAGCCCGGGCGCGACCACTGGTGGCATGAGCTGATGGCCGCTGCGGAGAAGGAATGCCCCGCCGAAGAACTCGACTCCGAGGACCCGCTCTACATCCTCTACACCTCGGGCACCACCGGCAAACCGAAGGGCCTGGTGCACACCACCGGCGGCTATTCCGTCCAGACGTATCTCACCAGCAAATACATCTTCGATCTGCGCGAGGACGACGTCTACTGGTGCACCGCCGACATTGGCTGGGTCACCGGGCACTCCTACGTCGTCTACGGCATCCTGCAGAACGGCGTGACCACCGTCATGTATGAAGGAGCGCCGAACCATCCGGGTCCGGACCGCTTCTGGAAGATCATCGACGACCACAAGGTGACGGTCTTCTACACGGCGCCCACGGCCATCCGTGCCTTCATTAAGTGGGGCGACGAGTATCCCGCCAGGCACCGCATGAGCACGCTGCGCCTGCTGGGAACGGTGGGCGAGCCCATCAACCCCGAAGCGTGGATCTGGTATCGCGAGGTAATCGGCAAGGGGCGGTGCCCGATTGTCGACACATGGTGGCAGACGGAGACCGGCGGCATCATGATCTCGCCCATTCCCGGCGCGGTGGCGGCGAAGCCCGGCTCCGCGACGCGGCCGTTCTTTGGAATTGTGCCCGAGGTCGTTACAAAAGAGGG
>DATJQW010000195.1:0-20191 GCA_035505395.1 Acidobacteriaceae bacterium | reverse complement strand
GCCTTCACCGGAAACGCATCGAACTCGCCTTTCAGAAACTTGTTCAGGTCCAGCAGCTTGCCTCGCTTGCGCTCCCACCCCATCCACACGCCCTGCCGCGCGTTGAAGATGCGGTGCCGGTGCAGCAGCAGAAACCGTCCGCACCGCGGCTGGGCCGCATAGCGTGCGTTCAGTTCGTTGATCAGCCGTATCGCCAGATCCACCATCGGATGGCTGTCGTTTTCAAGCGGTCGGTTCACCGAGTCCGGCAGGTCCGTCAGCAGCGCGAAGTGCAGGTTCGGGTCGGGATTCGCCAGGCAGCGCACCTCCAGGTCCTGCACCAGCTCCCGCACCTGTTTCTCGTTCAGCAGCAGCGTGGGCACCGCCACCAGCGTCGCGAACTCCGCCGGAATCCCATGCGAGAAGTCCAGCCGGGGCAGAGGCAGCGGTCGAAACAGGGAAGAGATCGTGTTGTTCACCAGATCCACCGCTCCCTGCGTCGCCGGGATCAGCAGCAGGATGAATGCCACCGTCAGTCCGCCGAAGATCGAATAATTCGGAATCAGCGGCGCCAGGATCGCCGCGATCAGAATCACGGTCAGCACCTCGATGCCGCCCACGAAGAAATCGTCCGCGTGCCGCCGCACCCCAGCCCGCATGCGGTCCACAAAGCGCGGATGGTAGCCGATCCGTCCCTTCAGATCCTCGAATCCCTTCTCGATCAGGTAATAGCCCACGTGAGCGCGCCGCAAATAGACCCGCGGATCGCCGACCGGCTGCTGCTTCGCCGCCTCCGCCATCTCGATCGCAATCCGCGCTACCTCCGTCTCCGTGCATGCCGAGTAGCGCGCAATCCGCGCCACTTCCTTGCGGTACACCTCGCGGCTGTCGAAATCCATCCGCGCATAGGCCCCCGCCGGGTCCTCGCGCAGAATGGCGTCGAAGACCACCAGCGGCTCCATCACGAAGAACCAGTCCACGAACGCAATCTCGCGCAGCGCCTGGATGCGCGTCATCAGCTGGCCCGCATGCTCCGCATCGCCTGCCGCGCCGCCGATATGCGCCGCGCCGTCCTTCCACTCCAGCGCCTCATAGCGCGCCTGTGCCTGCTCCAGAATCAGCTCCAGCAGCCGGAAACGCAGCATCACCGGCAGAACCCAAAGTTCCGCCAGCAGCAGCGGCTCGGTGCGCTGCAGTTCGCTCAGATAAATCCGCAGCGCGTCGGCATTCCACACCCCGCCGCTGGCCGTCAGGTATCCGTCCGCTACCGTAGCGGTTCTCGGCTCCGTAATATGTCCGCGCACCGAGGCCGGCAGCCGCCGCACCCGGCGCCGGATCGACCGCAGCTCCGCCAGCGCCGACCCCATCATGCGCGGGTTCTCGCGAATATCCAGCAGCGGTTCCGCTCCGGACCACCCCTCTGTCGGCAGCGCGTCCACCTCCGCCATCAGCGTGTCCAGGTTCTGCTGCGCCGCCTCGGCCCGCGCCGTGAACTCGGCCAGCTCCTGCGAGTGGTGCAACGTGCTCAGGCGGTGCGCATCCTCGCGCGCCGCCGCCCGCAGCGCTTCGGGAGAGAGTCCCGCGTCCCGCAGCCGCTGCTCATTGATCATCGCTACCTGTTCCGCCATCGATGTGTCCCGTCACCTGTAACTCGCTGCCTGCATTTCGAACATCTCGGCGTAACGTCCGCCCAGTGCTATCAGTTGCTGGTGCGTTCCTTCCTCCACCAGTCTTCCACCCGCCAGTACTACGATGCGGTCTGCCATCCGCACCGTCGAGAAGCGGTGCGAGATCAGCAGTGCCATCTTGCCCGTGGTCAGCTCTGCGAATCGCTCGAAGACCTCCAGCTCGCTCTTCGCATCCAGCGCCGCTGTCGGTTCGTCCAGAATCAGCAGTTGCGCGTCGCGCAGGTAGGCTCGTGCCAGCGCGATCCTCTGCCACTCGCCGCCCGAGAGGTCCACGCCGCTCACGAAGCGCCGCCCCAGCATCTGCTCGTATCCATTGGCCAGCTTCTTCACCACCTCCGCGGCCAGGCTCTTCTGCGCCGCGCTCTCGATCTCCTCCTCCGTGTGCGGCGCTTCCACGTGCCCCACGCTGATGTTTTCCTTCACCGTCATCTCGTAGCGCATGAAGTCCTGGAAGATCACGCCCATCTCCCGGTGCAGATCCTCGATCGAATACTCGCGCAGATCCACCCCGTCCAGCAGTATCTCGCCCTCCGTCGGATCGTAGAGCCGCGTGATCAGCTTCACCACCGTCGTCTTGCCCTGCCCGTTTTCGCCGATCAGCGCGATCCGCTCGCCCGGCTCGATGCTGAAGTCGAAGTTCTTCAGAACCATCCGCTCCGTCCCAGGATATGCGAACGAGACGTTCCGGAACTGGAATCCGCGCCGGATCGGATGCGGCGCCGGCAGCGCATTCGGCTTCGACCGCACCACCGGCTTGATCTCGAAGAACGCAATCAGGTCGGTCAGGAACAACGCCTGGTCCGCAATCCCCGAGGCCGTCGAGAACGCCTGCTGGAAGTTGCTGCTCGCCTGCTGGATCGCCAGCGTGATCAGCGTGAAGGTGCCGATATTCGGATACTTGCCCGTCACCGCTTCCCAGATCGCAAACAGATACGCGCCGTAATAGCCCAGCGTGCTGATCAGCGACAGCAGCCCGCCCCATACCAGCCGCTTGTTGGAGAGCGCGACGTTCTCCTCGTAGATTCCCTGAGCCAGGCCGCGAAACCGATTCGTCAGGTACTCGCTCAGGTTGAAGAGCTTCAGCTCCTTCGCGGCTTCCTTGCTGCCGCCGACCTGGCGCAGGTAGTCCATGATCCGCTTGCGCGGCGTCTGCCGGAAGTTCTTGTCGTACCCGAGGAATGCAAAATGCGTCTCGCCCACGAACGACGGCAGTACCCCGATCACCAGCGGGACGATCATCAGCGGCGACCGGTAGATCAGCACGCTGCTCCAGATCAGGGTCATGATCGTCTGCTGGAACAGCCGCCCCATCTGCTGGATCATGGCCAGCCGGTCCGTCGCCTGCACCCGCGCCCGCTCCAGCCGGTCGTAGAACGCCGGATCCTCGTAGGTGGTCAGATCCAGCTGCGCCGCCTGCTGCATCACCTGCACGCTGACGTAATTCGTGTACCGGTCCGACAGCATCTGGTCGGTGTAATCGATGGCCCGGTTCAGGATATTGTTCAGGAGGGCAAGCGAAACTTCGGCCGCTACCAGCCACCAGAAATGGGGGAACTGCGGCTTGCGCTCGATCGCGTTGGCGACGCCGTACACGATCTGCGCCGCCACGATCCCGATGCCCAGCGTCACCACCGGCTCGATCACCCGCAGCACCAGACCCCACGCCACGACCGAGCGCCCCGCGTCCCTGACCAGCTTCAGCACCAGGGGCACGTTGCGCAGCGCGTGGATGCGATCGCGCCAGGGACTCTGTTTGTCGGTATTTCCGTTGCCGCTCATGGACTCACAGGGAAAGGGTATAGCGGCCGGAGCCGAGGATGTGCAATGACGGCTTGACCACGCCTGAGCAGTCCTTTGGATGCATCGCGGAAATCGTCCAGTTGTTCCTGCCCATCGACCCGAGCCCCGTCTGCTCCTCCTCCCCGCTCATGAAGATGAAGAAACTGCCGCCGTGGCCCCGTCGTTGCGGCCAATTCGCCGGTTCGTTCGTCCCTAACTCTGTTGCCCGGCGAAGCGTGCGCCGTTCTGCGCTCCTCCGGGCCGCGGGGCTTAGCCCCGGGCAGTCCGCAAGGCATTCATCTCTGAGTGATAAACTACACATTCAATTCGCTTTTCACCCTTATCTGTTCCCCGGGCTCCTCCTGAAAATCCAGGAACGTAATCCAAATCGATCGACAAGACCGAAATGAATCCTGAACCTTCCGCTACCATCGCTTCGCCGGATCGTCAGCTGCCTCCATCCACGCCGGAGGTCCCGCGCAAGCGCCGCCATTATTGGATCTGGGCGCTCATCTTTATTGCCTTCGCCCTCCTCTTTTACTGGGTCATTTCCCAGCACCGTAAGAGCCAGGCCGCTATCACCGGCGGCCGCCACGGTTTCGAAGGCCCGGTGCCCATCGTTCCGGCAACCGCCACCAAAGGCAGCCTCGGCGTCTATCTGCCTTCCATCGGCACCGTCACCTCGGTCTACTTCGACTCCATCAACGCCGAAGTTACCGGGGTGGTCACCGCGGTCCACTACCGCGAGGGCGAGTATGTTCGCAAGGGTGAGGCGCTCATCGACATCGATCCCCGTCCCTATCAGGCGCAGCTGATGGAGGCCCAGGGGGCGCTCCAGCGCGATCAGGGATTGCTCGCCGAGGCGCAGATGGACCTCCAGCGCTACCAGCTCGCCTGGTCGAAAAACGCGATTCCCCGGCAAACCCTCGAAGACCAGGAGAAACTCGTCCAGCAGGATGAGGGCACGGTTAAGAACGATCAGGGCCTTGTCCAGTACGACCAGGTCCAGGTGGATTTCTGCCACATCACCGCGCCCATCACCGGTCGTGTCGGTCTGCGCCTCGTCGATCCCGGCAACCTGGTCACCGCTAACTCCTCCACCACCCTCGTCGTCATCACCCAGATGCAGCCCATCACCGTGATCTTTCCCCTGGCCGAGGACAGCCTTCCCCAGGTTCTTGCTCAGACGCACCACGGGGTGCAGCTCACCGTTCAGGCCTGGGACCGCAACAATCAGGATCTTCTCGGGACAGGGAAGGTAATCGCCCTCAACAACCAGATCGATACCACCACCGGCACCGTGAACGTCCGCGCCGAGTTCCAGAACGCCAACGGCGATCTCTTCCCCAACCAGTTCGTCAACACCCGTCTTCTGGTTACCACCGTCCAGAACCAGACCATCGTGCCCTCATCGGCCATTCAGCATAATGGCGACACAGCCTTTGTGTTCCTGGTCAAACCGGGCCCCGGAAACACCGAGCCCTCATCGCAGTCGGGCGCCTCCGCGCCGCCGGCCGCCAAAGCCGGCTCGAAGACCTCCGGCCAGGCCGCGCCGAAAGCTCAGTACCACGTCGTCATGACCACCGTAAAAACTGGTGTCACCGATAACGGCATGACCGCTGTCACCGGCATTCAGCCCGGCAATGTCGTCGCCAACAGCAGCTTTGAGAAGCTGGTCGACGGCTCCAGCGTTTACTACTCCAACCAGAAGCTCAATATCCAGCAAACCTCCATCAGCGGAGAGAGTAACGCCCCGTGAGTCCGTCTCGCCCATTCATCCTGCGGCCGGTCGCCACCTCGCTGCTGATGGCGGCCATCCTGCTTGTGGGCATTGTTGCCTACACGCAGCTTCCTATCTCCGCGCTGCCTGAGGTCGATTACCCGACCATCCAGGTGCTCACTTTTTATCCCGGCGCCAGCCCTGACGTCACCGCGACCACCATCACCGCTCCGCTGGAGCGTCAGTTCGGCGAAATGCAGGGCCTGAATCAGATGACCTCGACCAGTGCCGGCGGGGTTTCCATCATCGTCCTCCAGTTCGACCTCACGCTTTCCATGGATGTGGCCGAAGAAGAGGTCCAGGCCTCCATCAACTCCGGTTCGTCGTTCCTGCCCTCTGACCTGCCCACGCCCCCGGTCTACAGCAAGACCAATCCTGCCGACGCGCCGATTCTCACCCTGGCCATCACCTCGAATGCCATGCCGCTGTCCCAGGTCGAGGACCTGGTGGATACGCGCCTCGCTCCCAAACTTTCTCAGATCAACGGCGTCGGCCTGGTCAGCCTGAGCGGCGGCCAGAAGCCCGCCGTGCGCATTCAGGCCAATCCCGTCGCGCTGGCCTCCTACGGCCTGAATATGGAGGATCTGCGCACCGCTCTCACTCAGGCCAGCGTCAATGCCGCCGAAGGCAACTTTGACGGCCCGCGCCAGGACTACCAGATCGATTCCAACGATCAGATCAGCGACGCCAGCCAGTACAAGGACGTCGTTGTTGCCTACCGCGACGGCTCTCCCGTCTTCGTCAAAAACGTCGCCAACGTGATCAACGGCGTCGAAAACACCGAGCAGGCGGCATGGATGGGCATGACCGCCGCTAACGCGCCTCCCGCGCTCACGCCGGCCATCATCCTCAACATTCAGCGCCAGCCCGGCGCCAATACCATCACCGTCGTCCACAGCATTCAGAAGATCCTGCCCCAGCTGGAGTCCGATCTTCCCGCCTCCATCCAGATCCACACCATGACCGATATGACCACCAGCATTCAGGCATCGGTCAACGACGTCGAATTCGAGCTGATGCTCACCATCGGCCTGGTGGTGCTGGTCATCTTCCTCTTCCTGCGCAGCCTCTACGCCACCATCATTCCGTTCGTCGCCGTCCCGCTGTCCATCGTCGGTACTTTTGCCGTGATGTACGCGCTCGGCTACTCGCTCGACAACCTTTCACTGATGGCGCTCACCATCTCCACCGGATTCGTTGTGGACGACGCCATCGTCATGATCGAAAACATCTCCCGTTATCTCGAAGAGGGAATGCCGCCGCTCGAAGCGGCCCTCACCGGAGCCGGGCAGATCGGTTTCACCATCGTTTCTCTGACCGTCTCCCTCATTGCGGTGCTCATCCCGCTGCTCTTCATGGGCGACGTCGTCGGCCGCCTCTTCCGCGAGTTCGCCGTCACCCTCGCCGTCACCATCATCATCTCGGCGATCGTCTCCCTCACCCTCACCCCCATGATGTGCTCGCGCATCCTCCGCCACAATCCGGAGTCGCAGCAGACCCGCTTCTATCGCTGGTCCGAGCATGTCTTCGACCGCATGATCGCCTTCTACGGCCGCACCCTGCGTGTCGTCCTGCGCTACCAGACGCTCACCCTCCTGATTGCCGCCGGCACCCTGGTTCTCACCATCTTCCTCTACATCGTCATTCCCAAAGGCTTCTTCCCGGTCCAGGACACCGGCGTTATCCAGGGCATCTCCCAGGCGCCTCAGGCGATCTCCTTCACCGCCATGGAGCAGAAGCAGCAACAACTGGCCAAAGTCATCCTCCAGGATCCGGCCGTGCAGAGCCTGTCTTCCTTCATCGGCGTCGACGGCATCAACACCACGCTCAACAGCGGCCGCATCTCCATCAACCTCAAGCCCCTCGATCAGCGCGATCCCAGCCACATCAGCGCCTCCGACGTCATCCGCCGCCTGCAGCAGAACCTCCAGCAGGTCCAGGGCGTTCACCTGTACATGCAGCCGGTGCAGGACATCACCGTCGACGACCGGGTCAGCCGCACCCAGTACCAGTACACGCTCGAGGACCCCAACACCGACGAGCTGAACGAGTGGACCAGCAAATTCGTCGCCCAGCTGAAGAAATTGCCTGAACTGGAAGACGTCGCCACCGACCAGCAGACGGGCGGCCGCGCCGTCTCGCTCATGATCGACCGCGTTACCGCATCGCGCCTCGGCATCGCCCCAACGACCATCGACAACACCCTCTATGACGCCTACGGCCAGCGCCAGATCAGCACGCTCTACACGCAGCTCAATCAGTACCACGTCGTGCTGGAAACCGAGCCCCAGTGGCAGCAGAACCCCGCCAACCTGCGCGACCTGTACATTCAGAGCAGCGCTTCCTCCGGAGCCAGCGGAGCCGGCGCTTCCACCAACTATTCCTCGTCCGCATCCAGTTCAGCGGGATCGAGCGCGCTGACCACTTCTGCTCGCTACACGCCCTCCTCCGCCGTCAACGTAGCCCCATCCACCGTGCTCTCCGGAACGACCAGCAGTCAGGGCGCTTCCTCGCAGGCGACCGGCACCACTGCGGGTACTTCGCCCAACACGGTCACCTCCGCGGTCAGCGCCAACGCCATCCCGCTCGGCGCCTTTACCAAAGAGACGACCACCACCGAGGCGCTCTCCATCAACCACCAGGGGCAGTTCCCCTCGGTCACGGTCTCCTTCAACCTGGCCCCGAATGCCTCGCTGGGCACCGCCATTACCGACGTCGACAAGGTCGCTAACAACCTGCATTTCCCTGACAGCCTCCAGGCGGCATTCCAGGGAACCGCGGCCTCCTTCAAAAATTCGCTTTCCAACGAAGCGCTGCTGATCCTCGCCGCCCTCGTCACCGTCTACATCGTCCTCGGAGTTCTCTACGAGAGCTTCATCCACCCGGTCACCATTCTCTCCACGCTGCCCTCCGCCGGAGTCGGAGCGCTCCTTTCGCTCATGCTCTTCCATCAGGATCTGAGCGTGGTCGCCATCATCGGCATCATCCTGCTCATCGGCATTGTGAAGAAGAACGGCATTCTGATCGTCGATTTCGCTCTGGAAGCGGAGCGCGAGCACGGCAAGGATTCCACCGAGGCTATCTTCGAAGCCAGCCTGCTGCGCTTCCGTCCGATCATGATGACCACCATGGCCGCGCTCCTCGGCGGCCTGCCGCTGGCCCTCGGCCGCGGTCTCGGGTCGGAGCTGCGCCGTCCCCTCGGCATTGCCATGGTCGGCGGCCTGCTGCTCAGCCAGATCCTCACCCTCTACACCACGCCGGTCATCTACATCTTCTTTGACCGGCTCGGTCAGCGCATCACCGGCCGGCGTCTTTCTGCGCCCGCTGCGCAACCCGCCGGCGGTCCCGCCCCCGCCACCGGAGAGGGCTACCAGTGAGCAGCTTTTCCTGGACCTTCATCCGGCGCCCCGTCGGCACCACGCTGCTGACCATTGCCGTGGCCATCGCCGGCGCGGTCGGCTACATGGTTCTGCCTGTGGCTCCGCTGCCCCAGGTCGATTTCCCCACCATCAATATCCGGGCCAGCCTTCCCGGCGCCAGCGCCCAGATCATGGCCGCTTCCGTGGCCACCCCGCTGGAGCGCCAGCTGGGCCACATCGCCGGCATCACGGAGATGACCTCCTCGAGCTCCCTCGGCAGCACCCAGATCACCCTCCAGTTCGATCTGAGCCGCAATATCGACGGCGCGGCGCACGACGTGCAGGCCGCCATCAATGCGGCCCGCACGTATCTGCCCGCCAATCTTCCTCAGAATCCTTCCTACTACAAGTCCAATCCCGCCGACGCGCCGATCATGATCATCGGCCTCACTTCCAAAAAGTACGACGTCACCAAGGTCTACGACCTCGCCTCCACCATCCTCGAGCAGCGGCTTTCTCAGATTCAGGGCATCGGGCAGATCTTTGTCGGCGGCGGCGCCACCCCCTCGGTGCGCGTGGAGGTCGATCCCACCAAGCTGGAAAGCTTTGGGCTGACCCTCTCCAGCGTTCAGTCCGTTCTCAGCCTGCAGAATTCCGACCTGCCGCGCGGTCAGCTCTCCAACGGAGCTGAAACCGCCGACATCGTCACCAACGATCAGATCTCCACGGCCGCCGATTACAAGCCTCTGATTGTCGGCTACCACAACGGTTCAGCCGTTCGCCTGTCCGACATCGCCGGCGTTTACGATTCCACCCAGAATATTCGCACCGCCGGTTACATGGACGGTACCCGCGCCGTCTTCCTCATCATCTTCCGCCAGCCCGGCGCCAACATCATCGACACGGTCGACAACGTCCGCCAGCAGTTGCCGTTCCTTGAGGCGGTTCTCCCCCAGGGCATCAAGACCACCATCGTTCTCGACCGCACCACCACCATCCGCGCCTCGGTCCGCAACGTCGAGGAAACCCTTGCCGGCTCCGTCATTCTCGTGGTTCTGGTGGTCTTCTTCTTCCTGCGCAGTCCCCGCGCGACGCTGATCCCCAGCGTTGCTGTTCCGGTTTCTCTCATCGGCACCTTCGCCGTGATGTACCTCCTCGGCTACTCCATCGACAACCTCTCGCTCATGGCGCTCACCATCGCCACCGGGTTCGTCGTCGACGACGCCATTGTCGTCATGGAAAACATCACGCGCCATCTCGAAAGCGGCATGCCTGCCTTCAACGCCGCACTGGTCGGCGCGCGCGAGATCGGCTTCACCGTCTTCTCCATCAGCATGTCGCTGATCGCCGTCTTCATCCCCATCCTGATGATGGGCGGCATTGTGGGCCGTCTCTTCCGCGAATTCGCCGTTACTCTTTCCACCGCCATCATCGTCTCGATGATCGTTTCGCTCACCACCACCCCGACGATGTGCGCGCATCTGCTCAAAACCCATGACGACTCGGAAGAGCACAACTGGTTCTATCGCACCAGCGAATCCTTTTTTAACGGCATTCTTTCTATCTACCGGCGCTCGCTCACCTGGGCTCTCGACAATCCGGTGCTCATCCTCATCGTCCTGGTGCTCACCATTGCCCTCAATTTTGTGGTGATCTACCGCATCCCCAAGGGCTTTTTCCCGCAGCAGGATACCGGCGCTATCGTCGGCGGCGTGCAGGGACCGCAGGACGCGTCCTTCCCCTTCATGAAGTACTCCGTCCAGCAGCTCGTCAAGGTCATCCAGCAGAATCCCAATGTGGCCCACGTCAACGCCTATACCGGCGGCAACGGCTCCAGCAATGGCGGATTCATTTACATGGCCCTCAAGCCGCTCGGCTCCGGCAAGGATGAGCGCAGGGCCAGCGCTATGGACGTCATCAACGAGCTTCGCCCCAAACTGAACCGGCTCCCGGTCGCCTCGGCCTTCCTGCAGCCGGTGCAGGATCTCCGCATCGGAGGCCGCTCCAGCAGCGCTCTCTACCAGTACACCGTCCAGTCCGATAACATCCCCGACCTGGCCCACTGGGGACAAATTCTTCTTGAGAACATGAAGAAGCTTCCCGGCCTCGAAGACGTCAACACCGATCAGCAGAACGGCGGCCTGGAGGAGATGCTCAATTACGACCGTGTCACGGCCGCCCGCCTCGGCCAGACCCCGCAGTCGCTCGACAGCGCCCTCTACAGCGCCTTCGGCCAGTCCGAAGTTTCGGTCATCTACACCCAGCTCAACCAGTATTACGTGGTCATGGAGGTGGCTCCGCAGTACTGGCAGTCGCCCGACGGTCTCAGCGACATCTGGTTTACCCCCGGCGGCTCCGCATCCAGCGGATCATCGTCCCCTCCGGCGGGAATTAACTCCATCTCTCCTCTGGGGACGGCCGTCACGGCGCACACCTCCACCACCCCGCTGCAGGTCAACCACACCGGACTCTTTCCGTCGGTTACGGTTTCCTTCAACCTCGCCAAGGGCATGTCGCTCAGCGATGCCGTCCGCGAGATCGATCAGATGGAAACCAATCTCGGCATGCCCTCTACCGTGCGCGGCTTCTTCGCCGGTACGGCCCAGGCCTACCAGCAGTCGCTGGCCTCCGAGAAGTATCTCGTCATTACCGCGATTCTCGCCGTCTACATCGTCCTCGGCATTCTTTATGAGAGCCTGGTGCACCCGTTCACCATTCTCTCCACGCTGCCCTCCGCCTCCATCGGGGCCATGCTGGCGCTGATGATCTTCCACATCGACCTCAACGTCATCTCCATCATCGGCATCATCCTGCTCATCGGCATCGTCAAGAAAAATGCCATCATGATGATCGATTTCGCCCTCATGGCTGAACGCGAAGAGCAAAAGAATACCTACGATGCCATCTTTGAGGCCTGCATGCTCCGCTTCCGCCCCATCCTGATGACCACCATGGCCGCCACCTGCGGCGCGCTGCCGCTCGCCTTCGGTACCGGCATGGGCTCGGAGCTACGCCGCCCGCTCGGCATCACCATCGTCGGCGGCCTTCTGCTCAGCCAGCTCATCACCCTTTACACCACTCCGGTGGTCTATCTCACGCTCGATCGCCTGCGCCTCTGGCTGCTGGGCAAGCCGCGCGATACGTTCCGCGCTGAAATCGAAGGAGCCGCGTCATGAAACCCGCGACGCCAATATCCATCCTTCCTCGCCGTTCTGTGCTCTGTGTCCTGAGCTCGGTGCTCTGTCTTCTTGCCGGCTGCAACGTCGGACCGAAGTATCATCCTCCCGCGCCCCCGCAGATTGCCGCGCAGAACTACAAGGAGTCCTCCGTCAACTTCCAGGACCAGCCAGGCTGGAAGGTCGCCAGCCCCGGCGACGCCATGCTGCGCGGGAAATGGTGGGAAGTTTTCAATGAGCCGGAGCTGAACACGCTCGAAGACCAGCTCAACATCAGCAACTACACCATCAAGCAGTATTTCCAGCAGTACATGGAGGCCCGCGCCCTCGTCGCCGAAGCCCGCGCGCAGTACTGGCCAACCATCACCGCCAATCCCACGTGGAACCGTTCGCGCAGCTCTTCGAACCTGACCAATTCTTCCCAGGCCAATACCGGACGCAGCTCCACCATCTGGTCCGCGCCGATCGATGTTTCCTGGACGCCGGACTTCTGGGGCAAGATCCGCAACGAAGTGCACGCTGAAGAGTATGCGGCCCAGGTGAGCGCCGCCGATCTGCAGCTGGAAACCCTCACCGAACAGGCATCGCTGGCCGAATATTTCTTCGAGATTCGCGGCCAGGATGAGCTGCAGGTCATTCTCAACCAGACCGTCGCCGCCGATCAGAAGGCGCTCAACGCCAACCAGGGCGCTTACGACGCCGGCACCGGAGACTACATTGCCGTGGTCGAAGCCCGCGCCACCCTTCAGGCCGCTCAGGCCGCAGCCACCAACGTCGGTCTGCTGCGCGCGCAGTACGAGCACGCCATCGCCGTGCTTCTGGGCAAAGTAGCTACGGACTTCTCCATCCCCGTGCGGCCCATGATCTACACGCCACCGCCGATACCCACCGGCGTGCCTTCGCAGCTCATCGAGCGCCGTCCCGACATCGCCGCCGCAGAGCGTACTCTGGCCGAGGCGAACGCCACCATCGGCATCGGATACGGCGCGTTCTTCCCGCAGGTGACCATCTCCGCCTCCGGAGGCTTCGAGAGCTCCACGCTCAAACATCTTTTCGACTGGCCCAGCCGCTTCTGGTCGATCGGACCTTCGGCCTCCCAGATCATCTTCGACGGCGGCCTGTATCGCGCCGAGTTGCACCAGTATGAGGCTGCCTACAACGCCGACCTCGCCAGTTACCGGCAGACTACCCTCACCGCATTCCAGCAGGTGGAGGATTACCTGGTGGCAACGCGTAACTACTCGCAGCAGATCCTGAACGAGCAGGAAGCGGTGACGTCATCGCAACAGTATCTCGATATGGAGATGCAGCGGTACAACACCGGCGTCGATCCCTACATCGACGTGGTGACCGCGCAGACCACCGTGCTGGGCGATCAGGAGTCGCTGAACGCCATGCATGTCAACGAGATGCTTTCCGCAGTCGAGCTGGTCCAGGCTCTCGGCGGGGGCTGGGATGTCTCCCAGCTTCCCACTGCGGCTCAGGCCGGAGCCAAAGCCCCCAACGGCACCTACGCGCTGCAGAAGTAAGTACTTCGGGAATCGACTTCGCCAATACCTCGTGACGGCGGTCACTGAGGCTCTGTTTCTTCGTCCTTTACCCTGGATCGTTCGTCGCTCCGCCGCTCAACCTTCGAGCAGGCCGTGCCGATGAACGGAACAGGAGAAGCCCCATGGATCTGCAGACAATGGTTATTGGTGGTCTGGTTGCCGCAGTCGCTTTGATTGTCGCGTCGATCGTGCTGATCAACAAATTCGCGAATTAGGCCGCGCTATCGGATTACCTCGACCACCTGACTGTCCGGAGCGCTCCACGCTGCCGCTCCGGAGTGGCTCAGTCGCTGTGTCCCTTCATCCCAGTGCAGATGCGTGACCTCGTCTTCGCCCTTTTCATAGGCGTAGGTGCGCCCGTCGTCCTGGTAGAGCGTGAAATCCGCATCCCTCCCCGGCCACACCTCAACCTTCGTAATCGTCTGCTTCTCCTCGGTGCTCTCGATCACACTCCCCATAGGAATGATCGACCCCGCCCGCACAAACAGCGGCATCTTGTCGATGGGCGCGTCCACCGTCACCCTCTGCCCGCCGTGGTACCGCTGGTGCGTCCAGTAGTCGTACCAGTCCTCGCCCGCCGGCAGATAGACCTCTTTCGTGGTTGCTCCCTGCGTCGTCACCGGAGCCACCAGGAATGCCGGCCCGAACATATATTCGTTCCCGATCGTGTCCACCTTCGGGTCGTCGGGGAAATCCATGAACAGCGCGCGCATAAACGGCGCGCCCGTCTCATGCGTGAACCAGCCCAGCGAGTAGATGTACGGCATCAGCTCGTAGCGCAACCTTAAATACTTCTCCAGAATCGGCTCCGCCTGGCTGCCGTACGACCACACCTCGTTGTATTTCCGCGTGCCATGCGTCCGCATGACCGGCAGGAAGCTCGCGTACTCGAACCAGCGCGTGTACAGCTCCGGATAATCGTCGTACCCACCCACGTTATCCCGCGCGTCCGCCGGGCTCAGCAGCGGCGGATGCTCCGGGTGATGCACCGCCGGCAGCGCCTGCCAGCCGCCTGTGTCGTTGCTCCAGTAATTCAGCCCCGACGCGGCCACGTCCAGCCCTGTCGGGATTTGCCGCCGCAGTGTATCCCACGTCGGATAGATGTCCGACGACCACACGATCGCGCCGTTATGCTGTACGCCCAGATAGCCGTCGCGCGAAAGGATCAGCGCCCGCCGGTCCGTGTCGGCGCGATAGCCGTCGTACAGCGCCGCCGTATGAAACAGGGGATAGACGTCGAAATACTCCGTTCCCGGCCCGATGTGAAAATAGCTTCCGTTCGGAGGCAGATCCGGCTCCGTCTCGTCCGCCCACAGGAAATCGAATCCTTTGCTGAGAATGTTGTTCTGGATCGTCTGCCAGTACCACTTCGCGGCCGCCGGATTCGTCGTGTCGATATCCGATCCGGCCAGATCGTACGGCAATCCGTTGGTCGGCGTTCCGTCGGCCAGGTGCTCGAACCACCCGTTTTTCTCGATCTCGGAATAAAACCGGTCCGTCGGCACAAATCGCGGCCACACGCTGATCATCGTCTGGATGCCCATCTGGTGCAGCTTCGCGTTCATGGCCACAGGATCGGGCCAGTACGCCGGATTGAAGTCCATCTGGCCCATGTTCGTGTAATAGAACCAGTCCACAACAATGATGTCGAGCGGCAGATGCCGTTGCCGGTACCCATCGGCAACCGCCATCACCTCGGCCTGGCTCGAATACCGCTGCTTGCACTGGATGTACCCATACGCGGCCTTCGGCAGCATCGGCGTGCTCCCCGTCAGCAGCCGGTAGCCTTCGTACAATTCATCCGTCGTCTTCCCGCCGATCACGAAGAACGAGACCCGATCGCCCACCGCCGATGTCCACCGCGTCTGCTCATTGAATCCGGCGTCAATCGTCGTCTTCGAAGGGTTATCCCACAGCACCGCGTAGCCCTTGTTCGTCACCAGAAAGGGCACACAGAAGCTGGGACCAGCCGCCGCCGTGTAATCGTTCCAGCACTGGATCGGATGGTCGCGATGATCGAGATAGCCCTGCTGATTCTCGCCCAGGCCGTAGTAATGCTCGTCGTCCGGCGCGTAGAAGGTAGCGGCGACCTGGTCGTAGATCGCATCCGCCGGCCGCGTATCGTACCGGTCGTAACCGATGGAGGACTTCGTCTCCGCCAGCACCTCGGCGTTGCCGTCCTTGTGGTTCGGCACCGTCATCGACCAGCCCTGGAGACGGACCAGCGTCTTCCCGCCGGCATCGCTCACCATCAGCGGGATCGACGGCACCGAGCCTTTGAAATATTTGCAGGTGTCGCAGTTTGCCGGAGGCGGTCCGTAGTGCGGCATGGCCAGGTTCACCGTCAGCCGGTCCGACCGGTAGATGTCCGCTCCAGCCGTGTGCTCAACCCTCCAGCCCGCGTCCACGGGACTCGCGCTGATTCCATATCCCGGCGCAGCCATCGCCGCGGCTCGATCTGTGCTCATCGTGATGCGCACCACGTTGGGCGCGTACGACTCCAGCACCACCGTGGCGTCGCCCCGCTCCAGCACCACCTGCTTCTGCGCCGCCGCGCTGCCCGCGGCCAGCAGCCCAGCCGCAACAAAACCTACAACCGCCGAAAAGTTTCCGCGCATCATCTCCGCTCTGATCAAGGAAGGCAATCAGTACCGCTGGCAGTTTATGCTCGCGCCACTGCCCGGCACAAACGCTCCACCTTAGGCAAATCGATTTTGCTTGAGTGCGCGTTTCCGCCGTTGACCGCCCTGCTGCGCCATCCGTTATGATGAAACTTGCTTCTCCCCACCCGGCGGCGTAGCTCAGATGGTTAGAGCGACGGATTCATAACCCGTAGGTCGGTGGTTCGATCCCACCCGCCGCCACCAGACCCGAAACAATGTGTGCCGAGAGGTCCTTCGCGGCCAGCGCCGCTCAGGATCTCGCTTGCGGGCTCGCGCTGCGCTGACGCCCGCAAAGCGGCTCAAGTTCGATCCCACTCGCCTCCACCGGATTCCCCGATCAGTTCGGCATCGTCGTAACGTTCTTCGGCAGCGTTGGGTCGAATTGCGCCAGGGCGTTCCGCAACGGCGCCGCTTCCGCCGGATCGACCGCGTAGAAGCTCACCGTCAGATCGCCCACCGTCGGTCCCTTCGGCAATTTCCATCGCTCCACCCGAACCCAGGTCCCTGGCAACGCCGGCCCTCCCATCGTTCCCGGCGGAGGATTGGCAAACCAGGCGTCATACACGATCGCGATCTGTACGTGGTGCGCCGCGGCCTCGTTACGGATGTACTCGGTCGTATAACGCCCCGCACGCCGTGCCTCGAAGACATCGCGGCTCGCCAGCCCAACCAGATCGAAGAGGTGCAGATCGTTGTTGAAGTAGTCGATCGCTCCAATGTCGTTCGCCGCGATCGTGCCCCGGGGAAATTCATCGTGCAGGAATCGTGCCATCTGCACCTGCTGCAGATAGATGTTCCTCGAGCTGACCGGCAGATTCACAGCCGCCACCAGACTCCTCATAGCCAGCGCGCCCCCGGCCGCCAGCAGCAGGCAATAGGTCAGCAGGAAGGGAACTCGCCGCCCGGTTTGCCGCAGCGCGGGCAAAGCACACGCCGCGCAGACGATCCCCGCCCCGATCAGGTAGTCCTCGTAGCGAAACAGCACCCCCACTTTGGCCGTCAAGAGATGGCAGCATCCGGCTAACACCACCAGAATCAGAGGAATAGCCCTTCGCCGCGCCTTCGGCAACAGGGCCGTCGCCGCCACGGCCAGCCCCGCCAGCAGCAGAATCAGGTGCATGGCCCCGTCGTGGACGTTCTTCGCAGCCATGTCGGCCATGGTCTCGGCCATCCCAAACAGACTCCGATGAACGTGCGCGCCCTTCAGAGCCACAGAATTCGGCAGCCACGCCCCGCCGTGTGCAATGGAAAAGGCCGCATACGCACCAACCGGTATCGCCGCCCCCACCCCCACCGCCAGCGCCGGTTTCCACCGCCTCTCGAGCAGGAGAATCGCGCAGGCCGGAGCCGCAAAAAAAAGCCCCTCATACCTGGCCCCCACCATCAGCGCCGTGACCACCCCGATCCGCCACGCCCGCCCGCTCTCCGCCGGCTCGTCGAAGAAGTACTCCAGGAACAGCAAAGTCAGCAGCAAGTGGAGCGAGTGCTCCATCCCCAGCACGCCCACCAGAAAGAGTGGCGGCAGCAGGACAAACGCAATCAGCGCCGCCATCTGTCCCTTCGCGCTGAGAAACCGTGCCAGGATCGGCCCTGCGACGAAAATGGACAGCAATCCGAAGATCCACGAGAGCGCCAGAGGAGCAAAAACGCCCGTACCAACCAGGCGGTATGCTCCTGCCAGCAGCAACGGCATCAGGATTGACGAGTCGGAAGAGCTGAAGGAATAACGGGTTACACCCCAGACTCCATGCCACGCCAGATTCTTCGCGATCGCCATGCCGATATAGGTATCGTCCAGCGGATAGGCGAAATGGCCGCCGGCGGCGTGGGCTGCCGCGATCAGAATTGCCCCCGTGACGGCGGCATAGAGCGCCGCCGCGATCCAGACTGGCCCCAGGCCCAGGACCCGCTCCGCGGAGCGCGCGGTCGCCGGTTGACGAGTTTCAGTTTTCGCGGTGGAAGTCACACGTGTCCCCGCAGGGCTGCAGTCCCTTGATCCTGGCCGTGCGAACGAAAAGTTGGTCTTTCCGGAAAACAAGACTCTATCAGCCCCTCCGCCCGCGCGTCTCTGGCTCTTTTCGGGTATTTCGGGCTTCGCCGGCGCCCAAACCGCCCTCAGGCTCGCTCCTGTTGCCGATTTTGGGGCGGATTGTTTGACTCTCCATGGAACTGTTGCTATTCTCAGAAAGCTGCTTAAATCATTTTTCCTCCTGGGTATGGCTGAGGGAGGAGTATGGACGGCAGCAGGGCCGTGGAGCCGGGTTTGATCCGGCGCGTAGATGTTCACGGCTGAATCGCATCGGAGCCTGCGACACTCGTCACCTGGACGAGCTATGCGGGCCGGAACTTCGAAACGGAATCGGCTGTTCCGTATTCTCTGCCGCAAGGCGGGGTTTGAGGCGCGCTCGGTCACCGTCGAGAGTTCTCGTCTAGGGCAAGGATCGCGGACGCGAAGCAACAGCGTTCACAGCGGGCCCCGTTTTGGCGCGCTGGAACTGAGATCAGGACTTCGTGCGGCCGATTTGGGGTTTCCCCTCTTCGGCGGGCAGACGAAGCGGTCTCGCGAGCGTGCGCGCATGAGTTTGAGCGGTTTTTGAAGAGGAGTCTGGTTTGCCGACATTCAATCAGTTGGTGAGAAAAGGCCGCACGGCGCCCCGTTATAAGACGGCGTCCCCGGCGCTGCAGGGATCGCCGCAGCGGCGCGGAGTTTGCACGCGCGTGTACACGCAAACCCCCAAGAAGCCGAACTCGGCGCTGCGCAAGGTCGCTCGCGTGCGCCTGACCAACGGCATCGAGGTCACCACGTACATCCCCGGCATCGGCCACAATCTGCAGGAGCACTCCATCGTGCTCATCCGCGGCGGCCGTGTGAAGGACCTCCCCGGCGTCCGTTATCACGTGGTGCGCGGCACGCTGGATTCGGTCGGCGTGGCCGGCCGCAATCAGGGCCGCTCCAAGTACGGAGCCAAGCGCGCCAAGGGTGGCGCGGCTGCTGGCAAGAAATAAATAAGGATCAGAAATCATGCCGAGAAAAGGTCATATCGCAAAACGGGAAGTGGCGGCCGACCCGGTCTACAACTCGACCCTGGTGACGAAGTTCATCAACTCGATGATGTATGAGGGCAAGAAGTCGACGGCGCAGGGCATCTTCTATACCTCCATGAAGAACCTGGAGCAGAAGGGCGGCGGCACCGACGCGCTGACCCTTTTCAAGAAGGCGGTCGAGAACTGCAAGCCGCTGCTCGAGGTCAAGACCCGCCGCGTGGGCGGCGCCAACTATCAGGTGCCGGTGGAAGTGAATCCCGACCGGCGCACCTCGCTCGCCATCCGCTGGCTGGTCAGCTACGGCCGGGCGCGCGGTGAAAAGGGCATGATCGACAAGCTGACCAACGAGCTGCTGGATGCGGCCAATGGCCGCGGCGCGGCGATGAAGAAGAAGGAAGACGTGCATCGCATGGCCGAGGCGAACAAGGCCTTCGCGCACTATCGCTGGTAAGAAAAGGCGCTCAGAACTCCGAGCGCAGGATTAACCGCGGGCCGAACAGGCCCGCCAGAAGCAAAGAGAGTGAATTGTGCCCCGACAGGTACCTCTAAATCGTTGCCGGAACATCGGAATCATGGCGCATATCGACGCCGGAAAGACGACGACGACTGAGCGCATCCTCTATTACACGGGGATCACCCATCGTATCGGCGAAGTGCATGAAGGCACCGCCACGATGGACTACATGGAGCAGGAGCAGGAGCGCGGCATCACCATCACCTCCGCTGCCACCACCTGCACCTGGAAGAACATCCGCGTCAACATTATCGATACGCCCGGCCACGTGGACTTCACCGCCGAGGTGGAGCGCTCGCTGCGCGTTCTCGACGGCGCCGTTGCCCTCTTCGACTCCGTCTCCGGCGTGCAGCCGCAGACCGAGACCGTGTGGCGCCAGG
The DNA here is from genome assembly GCA_035505395.1 of Acidobacteriaceae bacterium. Lineage (GTDB taxonomy): Bacteria > Acidobacteriota > Terriglobia > Terriglobales > Acidobacteriaceae > Palsa-343. The sequence continues at coordinate 278 of DATJQW010000195.1, read as the reverse complement.
GCGATAAGTACAAGGTCCCGCGCATCTGCTTCGTCAACAAGATGGACAAGGCCGGCGCGGACTTCGAGCACGTCATCGACACCATCCGCAAGCGCCTCGGCGCGCGGCCTGTCGCGACCCAGATCCCCATCGGCGCGGAAGCGAAGTTCAAGGGCGTGGTCGATCTCATCGAGATGAAGGCGATCCTCTGGCACGACGAGACCATGGGCGCGGAGTACTCCGAGGAGCCCATTCCGGCCGATCTCCAGAAGAAGGCGGAAGCCTTCCGCATGCAGCTC
>DATJQW010000194.1:0-4341 GCA_035505395.1 Acidobacteriaceae bacterium | reverse complement strand
TCGCCGTCGCCGCCGGTCACCAGCACGGTGAGCTCGTGGTTGGCCATTTTCAGGCCGGTGGCCACGGGCAGCGAGCGGCCGTGCAGCGTGTGCATGCCGTAGGTCTCAATGAAGCCGGGAAAATTGGAGGAGCAGCCGATGCCGCTGACGGTGACGATCTGATGGTTGGGAATTTGTAACTCCACCAGTGCCTTTTGCACGGCGGCGAGCACGCCGAAGTCGCCGCAGCCGGGGCACCAGTCGGGATCGACGCGGCCCTTATAGTCGGCCTGGGTGAGGGGCTTCGGGCTTTCGACAATGGTGGCCATGATTGATCTCCTCTAAACCATCACTTCGTGGGACGGGACGGACAGCGTGACGTCACCGGCCAGTTGTTCGCGAACGGCTTCCGCAATGTGGTGCGGCATAAACGGCTCGCCGTCGTACTTGCGGATGTGTCCGTCCGCCACGAAGCTGGTTTCGCTCCGCAGGTAGCGGGCAAACTGGCCGCTGTAGTTGTTCTCGACAATGATGGTGCGCTTCGCGTTCTTCAAGAGGTCGAGGATCGCGTCGCCGTGCAGCGGAGCGAGCCAGCGGATCTGCAGCTGATTGGCCGTGATGCCCTGGTCGGCGAGCTGCGCGCGCGCTTCTTCAATCACGCCCTGCGTCGATCCCCAGCCGATCAGGGTAACGTCGGCGTCGGCCGGACCCTGAAGCACGGGCGGCGGCACGGCGGCGGCGATTCCCTGCTCCTTGCGCATACGCTTTTCCATCATGGCGCGGCGCTTGGCGTGGTTGGTGTACATATCGCTGATCAGCACGCCGTCTTCGTCGTGCTCGTCGCTCGCGACCACGTGGGTGTATCCGGGAACGCCGGGGATGGCGCGCGGCGAGACGCCGCTTTCGGTGATCTTGTAGCGCTTATAGGCTCCGGCGTCGCCGTTGGGCGACGTGATCATCTCGCCGCGATCGACCGGCGGCGCGAAGTTCAGCACCGACGGATCGACGCTGAGGCGGCCCTCGGACAGCAGCAGATCGCAGAGCACCAGGCCGGGGATCTGGAACTTGTCGACGACGTTGAAGATTTCCGGGATGAGCGTAAAGCAGTCGGCGATGTCGACGGGAGCGGCGATGACGCGGGGATAATCGCCGAAGGCCGCGCCCAGCATCTGCCACAGGTCGCCCTGTTCGGTTTTGGTGGGGACGCCGGTGGACGGGCCAGCGCGCTGGCAATCGATGACGACGATGGGGATCTCAGCCATGGCGCTGAGGCCGAGGGCTTCGGACATGAGGGCGAATCCGCCGCCCGAGGTGGCGCACATGGCACGAACGCCGGCGTGGGCGGCGCCGATGGCCATGTTAACCACGCCGATTTCGTCTTCGACCTGGCGGACCATGATTCCGGCCTTGCGGCCGTGCGCGGCCATCCAGTGCAACACGCCGGTGGAGGGGCTCATGGGATAGGCGGAGTAGAACTTGACGCCGGCCGCGGCTCCGCCCATGGCGAGGGCGGTGTTGCCGCTGAGGACGGCGTATTTGTGGTCCGTCATGGGAAGCGGCGTGGCGAAAGGCTTGAAATTCTGCGTGGCGTAGTCGTAGCCGGCGCGGGCGACGGCGATGTTTTCTTCGGCGACGGATTCGGCTTTCCTGCCGAACTGCTCGCGGATGACGGACTCGAGGGACTGGAAGCCGATGCCCATCATGCTGAGCGCGGCACCGATGGCCAGCGTGTTCTGCGCGACCTTGTTGCGCGTGATGTCGGCCAGGGTCGAGACCGGCAGCGGGCAAAGCTGGACGCCGTCGGCGTGCTGGCCGGGCTTGATGGTGTCCGCGTTATAGATGCATGCGCCGCCTGCGCCGAGCAGGGTGAGATGGCGATCCATAGTGTCCTGATTCAGCGGAATCAGCAGGTCCATGGAGTCGCCCATGTTGGTGACCGGCTCGACACCGGCGCGGATGGTGAGGAAGGTGTGGCCGCCGCGAATGATGGACTGATACGCGTTGTAGGCGTTGAGGTGCAGGCCGCGGCGCGAGAAGATCTTCGCGAAGATATCACCCGGCGTGGCGACACCCTGACCGGCGGCGCCTCCAATGCCGATGGAGAACGTAGGACTCATCGATGTGCTCCCTGCAGAAAGGACGAAGCGTACTCCCTGGTTCTGAGGCGCGAACCAGCATACACCCGCGAATGGACGATTCGACAGGGGGGCGGGCGGTGTAGCGCAAGTCCTCAGCTTATCGAAGGACGGTGAAAGCGCGGCGGTTGCGGGGACCAAAGCGAAAGACCGCGAAATGTTCGTCGAGGGTGGCGGCCTGTTCGATACCGAGCCTGCACATCACGGCAAAGCTGGTCCGATCAACCATGGAGAAGTCCTGGTCTTTCCAGGCGAGGCCGAGTTGCCAGGCGGCTTCAAGATCGGCGGGACCGACCGGTTCGATGACAGCGAGGCCGCTCCGCAGTCCGTCCCAGAATTGCTCCGCCGCCCGGCGGTGGAGGCGATATCGAATCAGCCTCCAGGTTTCCACCAGCACGTGATCGGTAGTGACCAGCGATTCTCCGCAGCTGAGAACAACTCTGGCGCGGGCATTGTCGACATCTCCCGAATCCGTTGCAGCGTACCAGACGGAAGTATCGACGAAGAGGCTCACCGCCGGGATTTCCGATGTTCCCCGGCGGTGGCCTCTCCGAGCATTCGATCCTTATCTTTCGCAATGTTGGTGCCGCCGGAATTACCGAGGTTAAAAATGCGCGAGATGTCGGCTTTGGCCCGGGGGTGGTGGAGATCGCGCGCGACCAGACGGCGAATGTACTCGGCAAAAGAGACGCCCAGTTCGCCAGCTCGTTTCTGGGCCAGGCGCTGGGTTTCAGGCTCGAGCGTGATCTGGGTGCGTGACATCATGATGGCACCATTATAGCGTCGGCCTTCAGCTTACGGGCCAGATTGCGTGGAGCAGGAATTCGCGATTGCCCTCGGCGCCGGCGATGGGGGAATCGATGATATCGAGATCCTGGGCGCCGAGCGAAGCGGCGCAGGCGCGGACGCGGTCGATGGCCAGCTGATGGGCGGCGGGATCGCGAACGATGCCGCCCTTGCCAACGTGCTCGCGGCCGGCTTCGAACTGGGGCTTGATGAGGGTGACGGCTTCGAGGAAATATCTTTCGGGGGCTAAAGCCCCTTCTTCTTTGGCGGCATTTTCGGCACGACTGAAGTCGTGCCCCTTCAAAACAGCGGCGTTCACGTCGACGCCTTTCAGTTGTCCGCTTTCGCGGTGTCCCTCGCGGGCTAAAGCCCCTTCTTCGTGATGATGCTGGTTGGGACGACTGAAGTCGTGCCCCTTCAAAACAGAGCCCACCCTGTCGCCAGGGACAGGCGACAAGGGTGGGGCACCCGAAAACTCTGACAGAGCGGCAAGGACAGGGGGCAGGACCAGGGTGGCGGAGATGAAGGAGACGTCCATGGCGAGGAAGGAGATGCCGGGGGGCAAATCGCCGGGCTTGAGCAGACGCGCGTTGGTGCGCTCCATGAGGGTGACGCGCGGATCGTCGCGCAGGGACTGGGCGATCTGACCGTAGCCGGTGTCGATGGCGAGGACGCGGGCGGCGCCGTGCTGTAGCATGCAGTCGGTAAATCCGCCGGTGGAGGCGCCGACGTCGAGGCAGAATCGGCCGGTCAAATCAATCTTCCAGCGGGCGAGGGCGGCCTCGAGCTTGAGGCCGCCGCGGCTGACGTAGCGGAGATCGCCGCCAAGAAGACGGAGGGGCGCGTCGTCCGGGACGGAGTGGCCGGGCTTGTCGATTTTTTGCTCGTGGACCAGGACGCGGCCGGCGAGGATGAGGGCCTGGGCGCGTTCGCGCGTGGGCACGAGGCCGCGTTCCACCAGCAATTTGTCGAGACGGATTTTCATGAGGCGAGCGCGCCGCATCCAAATGATTTGCGCAACCGCGGAAGCTAAGCTGATTATCATCCTATGGTCGACGAAATCGAGAACGGCGAAGAGAAGCGATTTCACCCCGGCGCCTGGATCGGCTGGTTCCTGGCGGCGGTGTTTCTCGCCTGCGCGCTTTGGCTGGCGCACCACCTGGCGTGGGAGCGCCGGCAACTGGACATTGCGAGGGGGAACGCGGCGCAACTGGGGTTACAGCTCGGCCATGCGGACGAACTGGTCGATGTGCTGACCTCGCAGGACTCGAAGCATGTGGTGCTGTCGGAGACCCGGCAACCGGCGCATCCCGGAGGCGAAGTGAGCTGGCTGGCGAGCAAGGGCGCGCTGGTCTTCGTGGCTGGCGGGCTGAAGCCGCTGCCCGCGGGCAAGACCTACGAGTTATGGCTGGTTCCAGCCGCGGGCCAGGCACCCATTCCG
>DATJQW010000193.1:0-18236 GCA_035505395.1 Acidobacteriaceae bacterium | reverse complement strand
GAAGAGGCGCAGCGCGAAACGATGGTCCATGAAAGGCAGTTCGTAATCAAGGCCGCCGCCGACAGTCAACGCCGGACCCCAGGTGTAACCGTGCCAGGGACCGTCGGTTTGCGGGCTGTTCGGGCCGCCGAGGCGCACACCACCAGCCAGGGCGTGCACGAACGGGGTCATGCCGGATGCCGGATAGCGGAAGATGATGCCAACGCCGGCGTCCTGCGCCCCGTCATTATTGCCGTCAGGGTGATTGGCGTACTCGAACTGGCCACCGACATAACGGTTGAAGTAATAGGCGAAGCTTCCGATTGCACCTTCGTTAATAGAGCTGTAGCTATTAGTGAACGTTGTTCCGTTGACGCGGGTCGAGGTGACCGAGCCGTGAGGCGCCAGATACGAATAGCCCATGAAGACATCCATCTTCGACGGCGAATGGTCCGTCTGGGGCGCAGAAGCTGTCGATGTGGATGAGGTCTGCCCCAGGGCTACCGATGCGCTCAATCCCACGGCGCAACCCAGCAATAAAACCCGGCCCAAATGATTTCCGAAACGACCTAACGGACGAGAATGCATGCGTCTAATCCTCCGCAACCAACAAGATTTGCTGACGTGATTTTCGGGACCCAATAGAGCAGAAGGCCAACCGAAGGAGTCAGCCAGAAAAGTTCCGCGATATCGAAATTACCACAGCTACAGGGGTTAGACTGGAAACTTTTCAGTGCGCTAAGGAATTTGGCCGCGGCGGCGGGACCCCGATGTATCGAGAAGGTAACCCCCTGAACACGAGCAAGCCGCGCTCTTCAGCCATAGGCCAGAGCAGAAGTTAGCCCTTCAACAATGCGCTTCGTGCGATCCGCCGTGGACTACTGGAGATTAAGAACGCGCTTCAGGCTGCCGCGCTCGTGCTGAATCTTTTCCTGCAGAAGTGTGATGGCATACAACAACTGCTCGGGACGCGGCGGACAGCCGGGAACATAGACGTCGACCGGAATAACCTGATTCACTCCCTGCACCAGGGCGTAGTTATTGAAGACCCCGCCAGATGTCGCGCACGCTCCCATGGAGATGACCCATTTGGGCTCGGGCATCTGATCGTAGAGACGGCGGATGACGGGGGCCATCTTCCAGGAGACGCGACCGGCAATCACCATGAGGTCGGATTGGCGCGGAGAGGGGCGGAAGACTTCGGCGCCGAAGCGGGCGACGTCGAAGCGCGAGGCCCCCATGGACATCATCTCGATGGCGCAGCAGGCAAGGCCGAAGGTCATGGGCCAGATGGAACTCTTGCGGATCCAGTTAATGGCCGCATCCACCGTGGTCAGAATGATGCCTTCCGGCTGTTCGTACCCGTAGCTGGCCTCGAGAACCTTCCCCTGGTTCTTCGCGCTGCTCTCCAGAGATCCAAAAAGCCGACGATCCCGCAATTCGCTCATACTTTCACTATACTGCCGGGCGCCCGGGGCCGCTTGAGTACCGGCGAACGAGGCAGGCGAGGATTTCCTGTTTGCGGTTGGCCAAAAATATGTAAAAGTAGCTTCAAGGACTTCCCATCCAGTCCCGGGCGCGACCTCCGTCGCTCTCGCCTGCGGATCGCAGTACGAATTCTGAGCCGCGGAGTGTTATGCGCCACCGTCGTTTTTTGCTGCCCTTGTTGTTGCTGGCCTGCGCGCCAGCCGTTCTCGCCCAGTCGCCTGCTGCTCCCGCTATCTCAGAAGGAGACAACGCGTGGATGCTGACCAGCGCCGCGCTGGTCCTGATGATGACGGGACCGGGTCTCGCGCTTTTCTACGGCGGACTGGTGCGCCGGAAGAATGTGCTGGCCACGATGATGCAGAGCTTCGCGATGATGTGCATCGTCAGCGTGCTCTGGGCGATCGTGACTTACAGTCTGGCCTTCGGCCCGGGCAACAGCTTCATCGGAGGCTTTCACTACCTCTTCCTCCATCATGTGGGGCTGGCGCCCGATGCCGACTACGGCGCGACCGTGCCCGCACAGACGTACATGATTTACCAGCTGATGTTCGCCATCATCACGCCGGCGCTCATCTGCGGGGCCTTCGCGGAGCGCATGAAATTCAGCGCCATGTGTCTGTTCCTGACGCTGTGGACAATCGTGGTCTATTCGCCGATGGCGCACATGGTCTGGGGGAAAGGCGGGTTCCTGAACGCCGCGCTGGGGGGGCGAGTTCCCTGCCTCGATTTTGCCGGCGGCACGGTGGTCCACATCACCTCGGGCGTATCGGCGCTGGTTTGCGCCCTCTATATGGGCAAGCGGGTTGGATACCCCAAAGAGCCCTCACCGCCGCACTCGGTGGTGCTGAGTTTCATCGGTGCGTGCATGCTGTGGGTGGGCTGGTTCGGGTTTAACGCCGGCTCGGCAGTGGCCGCAAATGGCCTCGCGACGAGCGCTTTCGTCAACACACACTTTGCGACTGCGGCAGCGGCGATCTCCTGGAGCATCGCGGAGTGGGTCCGCAACGGCAAGCCCAGCGCGCTGGGTGCGATCTCAGGAGCCGTGGCGGGACTGGTCGCCATCACTCCAGCCTCAGGGTTCGTACAGCCGATGTCGGCGCTGGTGATCGGGGCCGTGGCGGGCGCGTTCTGCTACCTGATGGTCACGAAGGTGAAGAGCTGGTTCGGATACGACGATTCGCTCGACGCCTTCGGCGTGCACGGCGCGGGCGGGACCATCGGCGCGATTCTCACCGGCTTCTTCGCGTCCAGCGCCATCAATCCGATCTTCGGCGCAGGCAAGGCCACGGGAGCGATCGACGGCAACTGGCATCAGGTGCTGAACCAAATGGTCGGGGTGGCGATCGCCTGGGGGCTTTCCATCGTGGGCACGCTCATCCTGCTCAAGCTGGTGGACATGACGATCGGCCTGCGCGTGACGCGCGAGGAAGAAATCGAAGGTCTGGACGTGACGCAGCACGGCGAGGAAGGCTACGATTTCGCCTCGTGACGCTCGAACTGATACTCTGACTAGCCAGGAACCTGTGGAGTTATGCAAAAGATCGAAGCAGTCATTCAACCATCCAAGCTGGACGCGGTGAAGGACGCCCTGCTCGAAGTTGGCATTGAGGGCATGACCATTCTCGAGGCTCGCGGCCACGGCCGGCAGAAGGGCCACACCGAGTTTTACCGCGGGCGCGAATATACGGTCGACCTGCTGCCAAAAATCAAGATCGAGCTGGTGGTGCGGGACGAGATGGCCGATAAAGCGGTGCAGGCAATTCTCTCTTCGGCGCGGACCGGGAAGATCGGCGACGGCAAGATCTTCATTTCGAAAATCGACGACGCGATCCGCATCCGCAACGACGAACGCGGGCCCTCGGCGCTGTAGCGCTCCTGCGGTTCTGCTTCGCCACTCACCCTCCGTATACGATGCGAACGGAGACGATGTTCTTTTCGCTGACAGGACATGATTGTCGACACGTCCAGCCTGGCGCGCCTGCGCAGCCGCTACGAGGAAGACTCCACGCAGCTGCGGCAAAACTTCGAGCGTACCGGCGACGGGTCCCTGGCGATCCGCCGCCGCGCTCTGGTCGTCGGTAATCTGCTGCGGCAGCTGTGGGAGGGGCTCACGGCCGGGCATCCCGGCGCGGAGATCGCGCTGGTGGCGACGGGCGGCTTCGGACGGCGGGAGCTGTTTCCCTGCTCCGATGTGGATGTGCTCTTCCTGTGCGCCAACGAGAAGATCGAGCAGGGACACAGCGGGACGATCCGCACCTGCATTCAGGCGATGTGGGACGTGGGCCTGCGCGCCAGCCCGGTGACGCGCACGCTGAAGGAGTGCGAACGCGTTCACCCGGATAACCTGGAGTTCACGGTGTCGTTGCTCGACCGCCGCTATCTGACCGGCGACCGGGCGCTTTATGCGAAGTTCGAAAAGGATCTCCTGCCCTCGGTCATCCTGCGCGAGTGGGACACGGTGGTGCAGAACCTGGCGGAGATGGCGCGGGCGCGGCACACAAAATACGGCAATACCATCTTCCACGTCGAACCGAATGTGAAGGAATGCCCGGGCGGCCTGCGCGACTATCACCTGACGCAGTGGCTGACGTTGCTGAATGCCATCCACGCACAGAAGGCGTGGCCGCCGGCCGCGGCCGACGAGTTCTACGGCACGCACGATGAGCCGGAATCCGCTTACGATTTTCTGTCGGCGGTGCGATGTTTCCTCCATTACCGGTCGGGGCGCGACGACAACACGCTCGACTGGCACGCGCAGGACGAAGCCGCGGCGCGATCGATCGGGCTGGAAACGCGGGGGACCTCCGATCCGGCGTACTGGATGCGCACCTGGTACCGCCAGGCGCGCACGGTTTATCGCCGTGCAACGCTGCTGATAGATGCGGTCCCGCCGCCGCGCCGCTCCTTTTACAAACAATTTCGCCGCAAGCGTGCGCCAGTGCCGGGAACGGACTTTTTCCTGGAAGATGGGCGGCTCGATCTCGGCGAAGGCGCGGTGGTCAACGATGCCGACAGCATCCTGCAGATCTTCGGGTTGATGGCCAAGCACGGCTATCGGCTCAGTTTCACGGCTGAGGATCGCATCGCAGACGCACTGCCGGTGCTGGCGGTGCAGATGCCCGAGGGGCCGTTCCTGTGGAATTGCCTGCGCGAAGTGCTGCTGGGGCCATGGGCGGCGCACGCGCTGCGCGCCATGCATGCTCTGGGCATTCTGGAACTGCTGATTCCGGAGTTCCACGGCATTGAGTCGCTGGTGATCCGCGACACGTGGCATCGGTACACCGTGGACGAGCACACCTTCCACGTCATCGACAACGTGCATCGGCTGCGGCAGCCGCAGCACGAGTGGGAGAAGCGGCTGGCAGGATTGCTGCCGGAGATCGACCGGCTGGATCTCTTCTTTCTGGCGCTGCTGATGCACGACACGGGCAAGAGCCGGCGCAACGGCAATCACGCCGTCTCCAGCGTGGAATTGTGCGAGAGCCTGTTCGCGCGGCTGGAGCTGGATCCGGAGGAGCGGGAGACAGTACGCCGTGTGATTCGCAATCATCTGGAGATGTCGGCGGCGATGCGCCGCGACATCTTCGACACGGAGACGGTGCGCGCCTTCGCAGAAAAGGTGGCGACGCAGCCACAGCTGAAGATGCTGACGCTGATGACGTATGCGGACATCCGCGCGGTTTCGCCGGAAGCGCTGACGCCATGGAAGGCGGAGAGCCTGTGGCAGCTCTATATGAGCGCGTCGAACTTTCTGGACCGCAGCGTCGATGAAGTACGCTACCATGCCGCCGACGATCCCGCTCTGCTGAGCCGCATCGTGGCACTGCTGCCCGCCATCGCGCCCGCCCCGGAGAATGGAGCGCCGGCAACGGGCGAGGCGCTGCACGGATTTCTGGAAGGATTGCCGCAGCGCTATCTCTCCACCCGCTCACCGGAGCAGATTGCGGCACACTTTCGGCTGGCCCAGGCCCTCGCGCAGGATCCGGTGCAGCTGGTATTTCGAACCCTCCGGCAGCTGGATGAAATTACCCTGGTCACCGCGGATCGCCCGGGCCTGTTTGCGGACGTGGCCGGCGTGCTTTCAGCGTGGGGGATGAATATCGTCAAGGCCGACGCGTTCTCGAACGCAGGCGGGCTGATCGTCGATACCTTTCAGTTTACCGACACGTATCGCACCCTGGAGCTGAACCATTCGGAGATCGATCGCTTCCTGGCGAACGTACGCGAGGTGCTGATGCACAAAGTGTCCGTGGAGGAACTGCTGCGTTCGCGGCACCAGAAGCCGCCGCGCCCCAGGGTTGCGGTGGACACACGGCTGGATTTCGACAACCAGGCCTCGTCGCACAGCACGCTGCTGCAGATAGTCACGCAGGATACACCGGGTCTGCTGCGCGCCATCGCCCTGAGCTTTGCCGCGTGCCGCTGCAACATCGAGGTAGCCCTGATCGACACGGAAGGCGAAGCAGCGATCGACGTGTTCTATCTGACCGCCGCAGGGCATAAGCTCAGTGAGCCTCTGCAGGCTGCGCTGAGCGAGTCGCTCATGCATCGTTTGCGGCAACTGCGGCACTGAGCCGCTGCGAGACCAGCTCTCAGTCGCCGATGGGCATGCCGGGCGGGGCAACGATGAGCTTCGCAGGCACGAACTTTGACGGATCGCGGAAGAACGCATCGATGCGCGCCGCTTCCATGGCGTGGAGCGCACGATCCTCGAAATCGCTTCCCGGGTTCGACGACAATTGATTGCGCAGCGAGGTCAGCTCATAACGAACGATGGCCGCGGTTTCGGCGGAGTCCTCGGGATTCGCGGCTAACGACAGGAGCGCTTCCAAAATCTGATCGTCGATGGAGCGCTTGACCTCAAGGGTGAGGCCGGAGGAACCGGGCGGAACGCTGGTGGCCGCGAGCGTGGCTTCGATGACGGATTGCAGGGAGGGTTCGTCCGCATCGATGGCGTGATACTCCACCAGCCGGTTTGCGCGCTGCGGATTGAAAAGAAGAGCGAGAGTCAGGTCTGCTGCGGAATCGGCCGCGTCGACCGGATCGAAAGTGACGCCGGTACGGGATGGAAAGCTTTCCTGGGTGCGCGGCAATCCCGGCGGCCGCGGCGGGAGCAGCTTCAGCAGGGACTGGGGCATGGCGAGTATCTCAGGTGAAAGCGTCTTCAGCACGCTTGCCAGCGCATGCTGCTGGTCTGCGGGATCGACGATCTCCGGCAGCATCTGCTGGTCTCCGCGCACGTTGTAGCGGTAATCGAGGCCGCCGATTTCCTTCGCCGCCGCCTCGGTCTGATAGCGGTGGAAGAGATAGAGCGGCACCAGCGTGTCTTCCAGTTGTGCCAGAGGCTGGCCTTCCTGGATCGCATCCAGACCAAAGCGCTGCAAGGCCGCCGCACGCACCTGGAGCACGCGGTCGAGTTCCGCGGCGGGGTCTGTGCCATTGTCCCAAAGATGCGCGTGCGGATGCGCCGAGCCGAGCGGTCGCGCGTCCTCGTCAGTGATGTAAATTAGCCCCGTCTTCTCGGAGTCGTCGAGGATTTTGTTCAGCGCAGCCTGATCCTCAACGGGCTTGCCATCCTTGTCGAACTCGCGATAGCCGTAGTCGATGGCGACCTTGTCCCAGATGCCAATGCCCACGGGGTACGCGTGGGTCAAGTCGGGCACGCCGTTTGACCCCACCGTCACCCAGGGCGCGGGATAATCCATCACCGAGACGGTTTCGTCCACCGGATGCGGGAAGGCGCTGGCGGCAAAGTTGTGCGCGAGGCCCAGCGTGTGTCCGGTCTCGTGCGCGCCCAGCTGGCGAATGCGCTCGAGGACCATCTGCAGGGCCTCGTCGTGGGCTTCGTCTGCGGGCGGCTTGCCGTGGGCGTAGGGAGCCAGCAGCGCTTCCGCGATGAGATAGTCCTGCCGCGCGCGCAGGCTGCCAAGGGTGACGTTGCCCTTGATGATCTCGCCGGTGCGCGGGTCTACGATGGACTCGCCGTAACTCCATCCGCGCGTGTAACGGTGCACCCACTGGATGATGTTGTAGCGGACATCCATCGGGTCGGCGCCCTCGGGCAGGAGGTCCACGCGGAAGGTGCCCGGCGCCCATCCCGCCGCCTGGAAGGCCTGATCCCACCAGCGCGCGCCCTCCAGCAACGCCTCACGCAGCGGCTCCGGAGCGCCGCGATCGACGTAGTACTGGATAGGGGTTACCGCCTCGCAGGCGTGCGTGCAGTTCGGATCCTTCTTAACGAGCCGATGCCGGGTGATGAACTGCTGCTCGATCGGCTGGCCCAGCGGCGCGTCGTAATCGCGGTATGACATATCGAAGTAGCCGGCGCGCGGCGAGAAGCGGCGGGGGGTAAACCCCGGCGGCGGCAGCTCAACAAAATTCTGACGTTCGCGGATGGTGACGGCGCGGGGATTTGGTGTCACCGCTGCAATGATCTTTCCCGGCTGCGCCAGATCGGTCGGCGCCGGCACAAACGTCAGCTCGGCTTCCACCACGGTGTTTTTCGGGAACGCCTTCGTGTGCTCGAGGACAACAGTCGAGCGCGCCGGATCGACGTGGTACGCGCCCTGCTTGCCTGCAGCGAGAGCCTCGGCCACATGATGCACATCGCTCAGGAAGAACTGCGTCGCGTCGACCAGGACGGTGCCGTCGGCGTTTTCGGCTTCAACGGTGAATCCGGCCAGGATCGACTCCGGGAACGATTCTTCAACAGATGCTTCTTCCGCAGGGTCGCTGGAGGAGCTGCGGAAGCGCAGGTTCGGTTCCACCAGCAGCAGCTTCGGCCCGGTGCGCTCAAAATGGACGATCTCGCCAGGCGCGATCTGGCCGCGGTCAAGACCATAGCCGCCGAGCTCGCTGGAGCCGACGCTCCACGGCGTGGAGTTCGTGTAGATCAGGTCCTGCGAGCGGGTGTGATCGGCGTTGCCCGTCATCGGTACTTCGAGGTAGAGCTTACCCGTCTTCGCATCCCAGTCCAGCGGGAGCAAGCCGGGCATGCGATCCATGCCGCTGGTTCGCACAGCGATCGGATCCGGAGATTGATCGGCGGGAGCCGCGGCGGCAACCGAGGTCAGCGCAGGTAGAGAAAGGGAGAGGCAGAGACAGAGCGTGCGAAGCATGTTCCCTTGTAGCACAGGGGCCGATCTTCCACGCACCGGGATTCCCGAGGCCGCAATTTTCCGGATCGGCGGCCGGCACCGCGGATTTACTTCAGATAGGCGCGCACGAGGTCGATGAGATCCTCGGCCAGCTCAGTGGAATCGGTGCCGCGCTTTTCCGGCGTGAGCATGTGGAGTCGGATGTGATCCTCGAGGACTTCGGCCATGAGGCTGTTGATACCGCCACGGATGTTGGCCAGCAGCATCAGGACATCGGCGCAGTGTTCCTTTTCTGTGAGCGAGCGCTCGATGGCATCCACCTGGCCGCGAATGCGGCGCGCACGGGCAATCAGCTTTTGCTGTTCTCTCGATTCGGCCGGCATATCTTCTCCTCCGTCGCCTGAGAATCCTTCGCTCTTTTCTGAATATATATCCCACCGGGATATGATATAAACACTCAGACGGCGGATTCTCCGGAATCGCCCATTTCGTATGCGAACCGAACCCGAATTCGAGCCTCCGCGATGCCGGTGGGCTCTCCTGTGCCGTGATTCCCGGTTCTGCAATTAGCCTGCGCTGATTGCCTCCGTTCGCTCACGGTGCATGCCCAAAACGCCGAGCGAGTGAGCAGGCACTGCCCACCCCTCCTGAACATTCTGTCCGGCCCGAATGCGCTCCTGCGTGGATTTCCGTCCGCGCAGCCGTTACGAAGCGTGCGACCCCGGAAGGAGGATGCCATGATGAAGATCTTTTTTGTCCAGCCAGTTGCGGCCCAGGGAGTTCGCCCCGCGCTCTCGTGCGTCTGGATCGAAACCGGGAATCCCCGTCAGCCGCTGGCATGCGTGTGGATCGATCTCGAATTGCGCGCTTTCAGAGAGGATGAACCGGCGGCGGATGAGGATCCGGCTGAGTTCCCCCTGTGCGTCTGACAGGATACGCAGCACTATAAATGGTGTTTAATGTATTTTAATAAACCATGGTTAACAAATTTGAATGAAAACGGATAGACTGCAGCGGTCAGGACCGCACGGAGTTTTCCCGGTCCTTGCCGCTCCCGGAGAACCACTTTTGCGCATACTGCTCTCTCCCATCCTGCTGTTGGCTGCGGCTTCTTCCGCTTCGGTCGCGCAGACTGCCATGTTACCCGAGTCGCCGACTCCGCAGGCGAGCCGTGCGACGTCCGCCGAGACCGCGCCGCTGCCCGGCAACCAGCCGATGATTGCGGTGCTGTCTTCCGGCGGCGCAGAACAGAGTGCCGATGAGGCAAGCAAATCTTCCGGCGACGATGCGGCTCGACCTGCTGCGCCCACCGCGCCGCTGCTCACCATGTTCCCCCACAGCGAGACGGCACGCTGGTGGATCTCCGGCCAGGCGAACCTGGTTCTGCAGGGTCATCCGTCGTTTTATGCGAAATATTCCGGGCCCAACAGCCTGACGGCGTGGGCGCAGAGCGCAACGACCCATGTGATGACGCTGTACACCGGCTACCAGCTCACAGGCACAACCGAGGTTTTCGCCGACCTGGAGGACGCGACGGGCGCCGGCATCGGCAATGCCAACGGCCTGGCCGGTTACACCAACCTGGACTCGGTGAGGCTCGCCAACGGCGTAGCGCTTTCCAGGGGGCCTTACCTTGCGCGCTTCATGCTGCGGCAGGTCATTCCGCTGAGTAAAGACACAGTCGAGGAAGACCGCGACGAACTGCATCTGGCTACGTCTCTCGCAGCGCGGCGCCTGGAAGTACGCGTCGGCAAGTTCGATCTGGCCGATTTCATCGATGTGAACTCCTGGGGCTCCGACAGCCATCTGCAGTTTCTGAACTGGACGGTAGACAACAACGGGGCGTGGGACTATGCCGCAAATACGCGCGGCTACACCGACGGCGCGCTGCTGGAATACGACGACCACTGGTGGACGGTGCGCTTTGCCGAAGCGATGATGCCGAAGGCGGCGAATGGGCAATTTCTGGACGCCGACCTTGCGCGAGCCGGGGCACAGAACCTCGAGTTCGAGGCGCGCGGAGCGGCGATCGCGCATCGCGCCGGCGTGGTGCGGTTCCTGAGCTATCTGAACACGGCGAATATGGGCAATTACGAAGAGGCGATCGGGGATTATCTCGACCACAGGACGCGGACGCCGGAAGTGATCGCGACGCGGGTGCAGGGGCGCCATAAATACGGTTTTGGCCTCAATTTCGAACAGGAGATTGCGCCGCATTTTGGCGTTTTTGGCCGCCTGGGATGGAGCGACGGGCGTAACGAGTCGTTCGCTTATACGGAAGACGACCGGACGCTGGAGCTCGGCGGTTTTGCGACGGGCCAATTGTGGCGTCGCAACAATGATCGTGCCGGAGTGGCTTTCGTCAGCAACGGGATTGTCGCCGCGCATCAGGAGTACCTTGGTTTAGGCGGGCTTGGCTTTGTGCTTGGCGACGGGGCTCTCACCTATGGGCACGAGAAGATCGCAGAGAGTTTCTATACGGCGCACCTGTGGCGTGGATTATTCGCCTCCTACGATTTTCAGCATATCGACAATCCGGGCTATAACCAGGCACGCGGTCCGGTCTCGGTTTCCACACTCCGCGGCCATATCGATTTCTGAGGACGCAACGCATCCGTAAGGACAGATTCGGTCAGGCCTCGATGTCGAAGCGCGACTGAAATTCGCGGCGCCCGAGACGCGTGACCTGCAGAGCACGGCTATCGAGTTCCTGCGCTACCCATTTCCGGCGCAGGGCAATGGTAAGCAGAGCTGCGCCCAGCGCGCCGCCGAGGTGCGGGCGGCGTTCCGACCAGTCGAGACACGCATAGGCGAAGCGGCGCCGGGCAGCGCGGAGCGCTTCGAAGTCAAGGCCCAGGGCAGCCAATGAGCCTTCCCCCTCCCGGGTGAGCTCGTAGCCATTGCCGCGGCGCGCAGGGCGAATCCAGCGCGAAGCAACAAAACGGTCGTGGAGCGAGACGGCCAGAGCTCCGGCCATGTGGTCGTAACAGGTGCGTGCGGCGCGCAGGGGAACAGGCGTGCTGGGCACGAAGCTGCTGCGGCGCGCACCGGCCAGCACGCTGAGTCCCTCCAGCATCCGCGCGACCGCGGAACCAGCAAGCGAGTAATAGCGATGACGGCCCTGCACGACTACGCGCACGAGCTTCTGTTCGCGGAGCCGGTTAAGGTGCACGCTGGCAGTGGAGGGCGTAACGCCGGAGACGACGGCCAGCTCGGTACTGGTGCGCGCCTGACCTTCCATGAGGCAGTAGAGCATGCGCGTGCGCGCCGGCTCACCGATAGCGGCAGCGAGAGCCGCAACCCCGGAATCCGTGCTTTCTTCGACAGGCATAGTTTGATATCAGACGAAGTGTGCTGGCCCAGGATACGGGATGTTTGCTTCAGGGGCAAGGGCACAACTATGTCGATTACCTGCATCATTCGCTATCAAATAGATCCTTTCCAGCGCGACGGATTCCGGAAATACGCGGAGAACTGGGGACGCATCATTCCGCGCTGCGGCGGTCGGCTCATCGGCTACTTCCTGCCTTATGAGGGCACGAACGATATCGCCTGGGGGCTGATCGGCTTCGACAGCCTGGCAGCATACGAAGCCTATCGCGCGCGGCTGCGCGGCGATGCCGAAGCGCGCGAGAATTTTACGATGGCGCAGAAGATGCGTCTGATCCTGCGCGAAGAGCGGAATTTCGTGGAAACTGTGAAGGAGACGCTGTGCGTGTTTCCGGAACAGCACGCGGGAAAGCAGGCAGCCATGAAGACACAGGAAGAAAAGGGACGAGCGTTGCGCACGCTCCATGAACGGGATCGCGCCTTTGTGATTCCCAATCCGTGGGATATCGGGACAGCTCGGCTGCTGGCCCATCTGGGGTTTGAAGCGCTGGCCACGACCAGCGCCGGCAGCGCGAATTCTCTGGGCCTGCCCGACGGCAGAATGGGACGCGACCGGACGATGGCCCACGTGCGAGCGATTGCGGGGGCAACCGATCTGCCCGTGAGCGGCGATTTGGAGAACGGGTTCGGCGACGAGCCGGAAATCGTTGCGGAAACGATCCGGCTTGCGGCGGCGGCGGGGCTGGTCGGCGGCTCGATCGAGGATGCGACGGGGAATCGGGAGCAGCCGATTTATGAGAAGGAGCGATCCGCGGAACGGGTCCGCGCCGCAGCGGAATCCGCGCGAGCGCTTCCCTTCCCCTTCACGCTCACGGCTCGCTGCGAGAACTTCCTGTACGGGCGCGCTGATTTGGACGACACCATTGAGCGTTTGCAGGCTTATCAGGAGGCTGGAGCGGATGTTCTGTACGCGCCGGGGCTGCGCACGCGCGAGCAGATCTCGGTCGTGGTGCGCTCGGTGAACCGGCCAGTGAACGTCCTGATGGGCTTGCAGGGCGCATCGTTCAGTGTGGCGGAGCTGTCGGAGATGGGTGTACGGCGAATCAGCGTGGGCAGCGCGCTCAGCCGGACGGCGCTGGCCGCCTTTCTGGATGCAGCGCGCGAGGTCCGGGAACGGGGAACATTCAGCTTTGCAGAAAGGGCCGTGCCGCTGCCCGACCTGAATACCCTGTTCGGCGGATAAGAGAAGCCTGGCGACCGGGCGTTTGCGGGCTGCGTCTACAATCCTGAAGAGATGCCGCGCTTTCTGCCCTGTGTTCGAGTTGTGCCGTTCGTTTTCTTGTTGGTGGCGATGCCGTGCGCACTGGGCGCAACGCCGGTGGATACCGATTCGCTGAATCGGCAGCCGGAAGTGTGCGAAGCCTTCCAGCGCGTCTACAGCATGGATTATGACGACGCGATTGCGCGGTTCGAGAAAATCCAGCACGAGCATCCGGGCGATCCGATGGCGACGGATTACGTTCTGGATGCGGTAGTCTTCCAGGAACTGAACCGGCTCGACCTGCTGGACACGACGTTTTACGCGAACGACGGCTTTCTGAGCGGCAAGCATACCGTGGCCGAGGATCCAAAGGCGCGCGACCGGATTCGCGCACTGGGCGACGAGGCGATCAACGAGGCCAGCGCGCAGCTGAAGTCCAATCCGAATAATGTGAATGCGCTGTTCGCTCGGGGCTTCGCGAGGAGCCTGGAGGCAACGTACTCGGGGATGGCGGAGCGGGCCTTTGGCACGGGGCTGAGGCAGGCGCTGGGGGCGCGGAGCGACTGCGAGCGGGTGCTGCAGCTGGATCCGAACTACGTGGACGCGAAACTGGTGGTGGGCGTGTACGAGTACGTGGTAGGTGCGTTGCCCTTCGCGTTCAAGTTGCTGATCGGCTTCGTGGGGATTCATGGATCGAAGGCGCAGGGCATGGAGCTGCTACAGGATGCCGCGGACCGCGGCGTGGTGACCAGCGTGGAAGCGCGGACCGCGATGATGCTGTTTCTGCGGCGCGAGGGGAAGTATAGCGAAGCTGCGGCGGTCGCCCGGCAATTGGCCGCCGAGTATCCGCACGGATATCTCTTCCAGCTGGAAGAAGCCAACCTGGAGAAGGATGGTGGCGAGGGTATGGTGGCGGTGAATAGCTATCAGCGCGTCATCGAGCTGGCGAAGAGGCCAGGCTATTTCGATTCGGCGCATGTGGAGCTGGCATACTTCGGGATGGGAGAAGCACTACGCGGACAGACGCTGTACGCGCGGGCGGTGAGCGCGTATGAGGCAGGCGCCGACCAGGCCAGTACCAGCCAGGAACTGCGGCGGAGGTGTCTGCTGAAGGCGGGCGAAACGTACGACCTGATGCACGAGCACTCAAGAGCCGTACAGGAATATCGCGCGGTGCTGAACAACGGCGCGGACACGGTGCAGGGAGATCTGGCGCAGCGCTACATCCGGTCGCCCTATGCCGGACACTAAGCGGCGAACACCGAGGAAAAACAAAGGGCGGCGGCTCCGGTAAGGAGCGCGCCGCCCTTTGTGTTGCGCGGAATCGCTAACCGTTCAGGTTGTCGACGTAGCGAGCGAGCAGGATCGTATCCCCGGAGGTTGGATCCTCGAGCAGCAGTCCAACCACGCGGATATTCGTGGACCCCGCGACATCGCCGATGTTGCTGAAGCCCATCCGCCACGAGGTGCCGGTAGCCGTGTAAACAGTGACCGTTTGCGGAATGAGGAGCCCGGCGAAGCCGTTCACGGTCATCTGGAAGCTGCCGTTGGCGGTATCGACGGAGCCCGGAACGATGGTTCCGTTGAATCCCCAGTTGCGCAGCACTACGCGCTTCACGGTAAGGGCATCGCCATTGGCCGCGCCGGAAAGAGTTCCGCCGACGGCAACGTGCTGGCCCGGCAGCAGGGTGGTGTCATTGAAGAAGAACTGGGTGAACCTGTTGTGCATCCAATAGATGAAGAACTTCTCGCTGCCGGTGAGATTGACCTGAGCGATCTGGCCAAGCGTAACGCCATCGCCACTGGCAGGAAGCGTGCCGCGCACATAGAGCTGGAAGTCGGTGGCCGCCGCGCCGGGGGACGGTGCCGTCACGTAGGTCACCTGACCGGCTGCGTAGAAGCCGTTTTGCGAGAGGATAGCGACTTCATCGGCATCGATCGTCGAGTCCGCTCTGTCGAGCACGCCCGAAATCTGCACGATGCTGGTGGAGGTGAGGTCGGTGATACTTTCGCCGTTATCCCACTCCGTCTGGCCGTTTACATTGACCGTGAACTGGCGGCCGTGTGGCCCCTGGATGATGAAGGACTGGCCGGAGCTGTCCACGCTGACCACGCCCGCATCGAACTCATCGATGTAGGCGCCGGGATCGGTGGGACCGACCGCAGTGATATCGAGGGTGGGGTTGACCTGTCCGGTAATTTCACCGCCGGAAACCTGGATGGACTTGTCGAGGCGGAAATCCATGCGGACGCCGACGGGACCGGTCTGGCTGACGATGAGAGGATTGGGCAGAGTGACGGTGACGGTGGGCATAGTGAAGGCGGCGTCCATGGTCTGGATGGTCGGCGCCGATCCGGCGGAGGTCTGCAGATAGCCGATGGTGGCGCTGCCGAAGGTGACGGCGATCTGCGTGTAGGTGTCGGCGGGGACGGAGTTCACGTCGAGCAGCGTCTGCAGGCCGTTATAGCGGGCAAAGTCGACGGAAGGAGTTCCGCTGATGAGCGAGACGGAGTTGCCGTTGGCGTCGATCGCCTGCATGGAAGAGATGGTAGCGGTGAAGGAGACGACACTGGCCAGAGGAGCGTCTGTCCCGATGACGAATGCGGACCCGGTATTCGGGTTGGACTGCGAACCGGGATTGCCCATGGTGTTGCCGCAACCGGCCAGCAGCAACGCGGAAAGGGCGAGCGGCACTGCGCTCAGGCGCAGGGCCTGCATGCGCGATGACAAGCGAGCGTGGGACATACGAAATCAGCTTTCCGCAACCCGCAGAGGAACGTGCGGAGCCTGATGCAGTTGCCGGAGAACCGCAGTTTCGGTTGCCGGGCACACCTCGAGCGTCCGCGCACAACGCTCGCGCTGGCCCTGACATCCTGACTGTGATCCTCGGAAAAGACCGGCAGCGATGCATCGGGAGGACAGCAGGCTCTCCCGGGCTGCTTTGATGGATTGTCGACGGCGTCGAGCGTGTCTCGCCGTTCGTGAGGGTGAACACAGCGGATTTGGGAAAGTTTCGAAACTTTTGAAACTTTTTTTGATCTCCGGACATTCCGCAGACAATTTGCGCCTGCGACGGTTACGAACGGGCTACCTCGTGGATGAATTTGTAGTGAATGTAACGCTCCGTTGACTGGCTTTCGCCGCGCTTCTGCCAATCTGTCGGCGGATGGGGGACGGTAGCCGGATGAGAACAGGCGCAGCGCAGGGCAGACTGGCGGCGTGGCTCTTTCCGTTCACGCACTGGAACTGGAAAGTGGCCATGCTGACCGCGGTACTGCGCGGCCTGGCCTGCATGGCGGCGCTGCGGCACATGGAGATGCACGCGCGCCGGCACTTTGGCCTGGTGGAAGCGGCCTTTGTTCTGCTCACCTGCGGATTCTTCTCGGCGCTGCAGCAGCAGTCACTGAGGCTGGCGCCCGAAGCGCTGGCGTGGCTGAGTTGCGTGGTCGTGCTACCGCTGACATCGCTGGGCTGCGACGCCGGGCTGCACCTGTGGCTGGACGGGCGGCAGACGCGGCAACTGGGCCCGGCGGCGCTGATCTTTACCGTTCTGTCGGCGACGCTGCATTGGCACATGATCCGCAACGGAGCGCTGCTGGTGGGCGACGAAGCGCACTCATTGCAAACCGATCTGAAGCGGATTCCGAAGCTGGTGGGAATGTATTTTGCGGCGCCTGTCGTGTGGGTGGGGAAGATGGTAAGCGGCGCGGTGCGGCCGAGCGAGGTGGAGGAGAGCGCGGCGGCGTGATGAGTAGGCCTCTTTTTGGCTCACCGCTCCCCTGCAACCACAAATCCTCGCCGCCAGGCGATGCGAAGCGAGAAGGATGGTGCAAGGCACGGCTCGCGCCTCTGCCCGTTATGAATGCAGATGCATCAGGCGGTAGACTCCCCACTCGGCGGCCACTACGAGACTGTAGGCGCCCGACAAAAGAGCTGCCCGGGCAAGGCTGAGACGCGGAGGGAAGAGCTGCCAGACTACGAGGGAACACATGAGCGCGAGTAACTGCACCAACCAGCGGTTGAGAGACGTTTCGGCGCGCAGCAGATCGTTGACTGCCAAAAAACAGATGACAGTTTCAAGCACCTTCAACGCCCCGTCAGGATGACGATAGGGTCTCGGGGTGATATCGCCTTCCATTGCAGTGTCGAATCTCCAAAAGAAATCCTGGCCCTCATTTTAATGTACAGGTGCGCTCTCGGCTAGCCATCTAACTTTTTCGCGACCAGTTCGTTCAGGAGCGCCGGGCTGGCCTGCCCCTTCGACGCTTTCATCACCTGGCCGACAAAGAACGCTGCGACGGTCTTCTTTCCTTTGCGGTACTGCTCCACCTGCGCGGGGTTGGCGGCGATCACGTCATCGATCATCTTTTCTAGGACCGAGGAATCGGTGATCTGCTGCGGCTTCTCGCGCTCGTAGACGGGGCCGAAGTCCTCGTTGCGCTCGAAACAGAGATCGAAGAGCTGTTTGAGCTGTTTGGAGGAGAGCTTGCCTTCTGCGCTGAGGTCGGCAGCCTGGGCCACTCCTCGCATGGAGATGGGCGACTGCTCGAGTTCGAGGCCGGCAGCCTTCAGGCGCATGGTCAGCTCGCTCTGCACGAGGTTGGCGACGCGGCGGGGATTCTTTGCGGCGCGGGCGGCGGACTCGAACTGGTCGGCAAAGGAGCGGGTTGCGGTGAGGGTTCGCGCATCCTGCAAAGGGATGCCGTACTCGGCGATCATGCGGGCGCGGCGCGCCTCAGGCAGCTCGGGCATGCGGGCGGAGATTTCCGTTTTCCACGCTTCGCTGACGATCAGAGGGGGCAAATCCGGCTCAGGGAAATAGCGGTAGTCGTGCGCCTGCTCCTTGGAGCGCATGGAATACGTGCGGCCCTCGTTGGCGTTCCAGAGACGCGTTTCCTGAACGACGCGGCCGCCGCCCTCGACGATCTCGATCTGGCGTTCGATTTCATATTCGAGCGCCGCGCGGATGAAGCGGAAGCTGTTGACGTTTTTTACCTCGGCTTTGGTACCAAACTTCTCCGCACCACGCAGCCGCACGCTCACGTTGGCGTCGCAGCGCAGCGAACCTTCTTCCATGTTG
>DATJQW010000192.1:0-39671 GCA_035505395.1 Acidobacteriaceae bacterium | reverse complement strand
ACCAGCGTCGCCGCGGTGGCGCAGAGCAGGCCGCCGATGACAGCGCGGCCGAGGGGCGCATTCTGTTCTCCGCCATCTCCCAGGCCCAGGGCCATCGGAATCATTCCGATAATCATGGCCAGCGCGGTCATAATGACGGGGCGGAAACGCGTTGCTCCCGCCTCCAGAGCCGCCATCATGGCGTCGCCGTGGTGCAGCAGGCGCTCTTTGGCGAAGGCAACTACCAGAATGCTGTTGGCCGTCGCCACCCCCATGCACATGATGGCGCCCATCAGCGCGGGCACGCTCAGCGTGGTGTGCGTGATGAAAAGAAACAGGACAATCCCCGCCAGTGCCGCAGGCAGCGCGGTGATGATGATGAACGGATCGAGCCACGACTGAAAATTCACCACGATCAGCAGGTAAACGAGCACGATGGCGAAACCCAGTCCGCCGAGGAGGCCGATATACGAGTTCCGCATGGTGCTGTATTGCCCGCGCACGGAAACAAAGCTGCCTCGCGGAAGGAGCCCTCGATCCGCGTTGACGATCCGCTCCACGTCGCGGCCCACGCCTCCCAGATCGCGATCCTGCACCGCGCCGTAAATATCGACAACACGCCGGATGTTGTAGTGGTTGATCGAAGCCAGCTCGCTGGTGCGCTGAATGCTCGCCACATCGGCGAGAATTCCCGCGTCTTCCTCGCTGCCGCCGCTGAGCGGAATGTTCTGCAGATCCTGCCTTGACTGCATATCGTATTGGGGTGTCTGCACGACCAGGTTGTAGTTCACGCCGTTTTTCGGATTCAGATAGAACTGCGGCGCCACCTGAAAGCTGCCGCTCAGCGAGATCAGAGTGCTGTCGGCCACGTCGCGCTCAGAATATCCAGCCTCGAGCGCCCTGGTCCGGTCGACATCGATATGCAGCTTCGGATAGTCGTCCTGCTGCTGGATGCGCAAATCCGTGATGCCCCGAACATGCCTGAGGTCGCTGAGGATCTTGTCCGCGACCCGCTGATTTGCTGTGATGTTCGCGCCCTCGATCTGGACGTCGATGGGTGCGGGCAGCCCGAAGTTCAGCGTTTGCGTGACTATGTCAGCCGGCAGGAAATAGAAGGTAACTCCCGGGAACTCGCGCGGCAGGGTCTGGCGAAGCGTGCGCACATAGTCTGCGGTGCGGTGGTGCTTCGGCTTCAGCGAAACAAGTATGTCGGCGTCGGCCGCGCCTGTTAGTCCGGTGTTGTTATAGATGTAGTTGATGCTGCTGTAGGGAAGGCCGATATTGTCGAGAATGTTGTCCATCTCGCTCGCCGGGATGGTCTGGCGCACGGACCTTTCCACTTCGTCGGCAAGGCGCGCGGTTTCCTCAATGCGGGTTCCGGTCTTGGCGCGCATATGCAGAGTGAACTGGCCGCTGTCGGTATCGGGGAAGAAGTCCTGGCCAAGAAACGGAATCAGTGCAAATGCCAGCATGCAGACAAGCAGGAACGCCGGAATGAACAATCTGCGATGAGCCAGGAGCCGCGCCAGCAATGAGGAATATCCCGAGCGGATGTGCGCGAAGTGCCTCTCGAATCCCGACTGAAAGCGCCCAAAGATGGAACGACGTACGGTGCCTCGCTCTTTGTGGGCCTTCAGCAGATACATGGCCAGCGTCGGCACCAGGGTTCGCGAAAGGATGTAAGAGGCAAGCATCGCAAAGATAACTGCCTCCGCCAGCGGGACGAACAGATATCGCGCGACACCGTTGAGAAAGAACATGGGGAGAAAGACGATGCAGATGCACAGCGTCGAGACGAATGCGGGAACCGCGATTTCAGCCGCTCCCTGCAGAATTCCCTCATGGAGATCTGAGCCGCCTTCGAAGTGCCGCTCGATATTCTCAATGGTCACGGTGGCATCGTCGACAAGAATGCCCACCGCCAGCGCCAGGCCGCCAAGGGTCATGATGTTGATGGTCTGGTGAAGAAAGCTCAGCGCGATCACTGAGCTCAGGATGGAGAGCGGTATGGAGATGGCAATGATGAGCGTGCTCCGCCAGCTCCCCAGAAACAACAGAATCATCAGCCCGGTGAGCGCAGCCGCAATCACGGCTTCCCGTATGACTCCATTGATGGAACCGCGCACGAAGATGGACTGGTCCGAGAGCGGCTGGATCTTCAGCTGAGGAGGAAGCGTCTGTTCGACCCGCGGAAGGAGCTGGCGAATCCCTTTGACGACGTCAATGGTCGAGGCGTCGCCGGCCTTGAGCACGGTGACAAGTGCGCCGCGGTTTCCATTCTCTCGGACGATATTGGTCTGAGGAGCGAATCCGTCGCTCACGGTGGCCACATCGCGGAGATATACAATCGCGTCTCCAACTTTTCTGATGGGAAGACCATTGAACTCCTGAACCGTCTTCACATCCCCATTCAGGTCGACGTCATATTCAAACTGCCCGATTTTGGCCGTCCCTCCGGGCAGGATGAGATTTTGATTGCTCAGTGCCGCAAGCACGTCGTTCGGCGACAGCCCTTTGGCCTGCAGCAGCTGCGGGTTCAGATTGACCATGACCTGGCGCTGCTTGCCGCCATAGGGAAAGGGAACCGACGCTCCGGGAACCGTCACCAGCTGCGTGCGCAGGAAATTCAGCGCAATATCGTTCAGCTGTGGCTCGGTGAGCCCTTTGCCGGAAAGGCCCAGCTGCAGGATGGGAACCGTGGATGCGTTGTAGTCGACGACCAGCGGCGGCAGAGAACCCGGCGGAAGGAAACGCAGGATGGTCTGAGAAACAGCGGTAATTTGCGCGTTGGCGAGATCGATGCTCGCGCCCGGCTGCAAATAGATCTTGACGATCGCCGTGCCGTTCACCGTGGTCGACTCGATGTGCTGGATGTTGTCGACCGTGGTGGTAAGAACCCGCTCAAAGACCGTGGTGATGCGCCCTTCCATCTCCTGCGGGCTCAGTCCCGTGTAGGTCCAGGACACGGCGACGACGGGAATGTTGATGCTGGGCAGGATGTCTGTCGGCGTCCTCAGGATCACGACCGGGCTGAGAATCAGAATGATCAGCGCGAGCACGATGAACGTGTAGGGCCGATTGAGCGCGATTTTGACGATCCACATTCGGACGACCCCCGGATACTGCGAAGACGTTTGCAGTACGTCCTGTCCAGATGTCCGGGAGCGGCTCCGCTTTGGTGTTATCTTCCGAAAGTTGTTTCGTTCAACCGGCGAAATGCGGCGCCTCGAGAGCGTTCCGCTGCGAAGCGAAATAATGTGACCTTCAGCGCGGAACCGCATCAAAAAGCTACACGGGTAGTGGGAGAACGCAGTGCCTTCGGTTGCGGAAAATCGATCCGATTCGGTCAGAATCCGAGTTCGTCAGGGCGAGCAATGCGTAGATTTGGCGCCCGGCGTTCCTCGACTTTCCAGCGCTCGCCTGCCCTGGGAGGGCGTTCTGCTGGAAAGCCACGCCCACGGCCCCCACAGCGCCGACACGCACCAGCATCTCAGTCATTTTCTTTCTCTTCATCTCAGCGAACCCCTGCCCGTGGTGTGGCAATCGCAGGGAAGGCGGGGAAAGAAGACCATCGAATCGGGATCGATCTTCCTGGTTTCCCGTGGCGGGGAGGATTCCATCCACTTTCCCGGAGCGGTGAGACGAATCCTCCTGAATCTCGAACCTAGCTTGCTCCAGAAGGCCAACCCCGAAAATGAGGCAGGGCGAGATGTGGAGTTTGCCGATCAGTGGGGCGTCCCGGATCCTCAGACCAGCTACCTTCTGCGCGCGGTCGAAGCTGACCTGGAAGCGGGGAATCCCGCGGGCAAACTTTTCGGTGAGTCTCTGCTATCCGCGCTCGCGCTGCATCTTCAGGCCCGCTACGCTGTGAGACCGCCGGGAATCCGGAAACTGCGGCACGGACTTCCCCGAGCCCGCCTCAATCGAGTGCTTGAATACATTGACGCGAACCTCGATCGCGAAATAGCGCTCGACGCCCTGGCTGAAACGGCGCGAATGAGTTCGCATTACTTCTCCGAACTGTTCAAACAGTCGGTTCATATCTCGCCCCATCAGTTTGTCCTCCGCCGAAGGATCGATCGCGCGCGGACGCTGCTGAACGATCCGGCGGTTACCGTTCTTGAGGCCGCGGTACGCAGTGGCTTTGCCGATCAGAGCCACTTCACCAGGATGTTTCGCCGCGTTGTAGGCGTGACGCCAAGCGCGTATCGCGCCGCCTTGTGAACCTGGCACTCCACTCTTAGCTCTCTTCATGCGGCTGAGCGGGAAGCCCGGCACCGGCCGCTTTTCCCGCAGATCCTCGCTTTCTTTCTCCTGAAGGAGCGCGCCTGCGTGTGGCTTTTGCAGGTTGCCGGAAGTAAACACCAGGGATCGGAAGAGCCGACCAGATACGAAAGCGTATACGTCAATGGTCTCAATAATGGTCGCAGATGGCGCCCGGCGCCTGATTGTTGGACAGCACGACCGGTTCAACCTATTCCGCGCTCCCCGGCCGGGGTTTCTAAAATCCCCTATCTCTTTGATGAAATTGGGGGCCTGGCTTCTGAGCGGACAATTTAACTATCCCCTTGACAGCGATCAATAGAGAGGCGTACGGTTGAATGCCAGTAAAGAAAACGTTTCCTCCTAGCGCCAGCGTAGATCCGCTTCTGTGCGGCCGGGGTTGTCCTTGCTCGATATCTCCAGGAGGCGTCGTGATGGAAAGATGTTCATTCTCTTTCGTGGGGAAGCGGCTGTCTGTATGGCCCTGCCTGCTCCTCTTCGTTATGTTTTCGCTTTGCCCCTCAATCCTTCGCGCCCAGCTGGATGAAGGGGCCATTACCGGAGTGGTCACGGATCAGACCGGGGCGGTTGTTCCCCATGCCCAGGTTGAGCTGACCAACACCAGCACAAACTTCGTACTGCGGACCCAAACGGATGGCAGCGGAGTCTTTGCCTTCCAGCCGATCAAGGTAGGACCTTACTCAGTTACCATCACCGCGCCCGGCTTTGCCACCACCACAAAAACCGGTCTGGAACTGCGCGTGGCCGAAACTCTTCAGGCCAATGTGAGGCTGAACGTCGGCAGTACCGCTTCCAAGGTGGAGGTGAACGCGAATTCCACGCCCCTGCTCCAGACCCAGAGCGCTGTTGTCGGGCAGAATATGACGCAGCGGCAGATCAATGACATACCGCTGAATCAGCGCAACTATGCTTTTCTTGCTCAGTTATCGGCCGGCGTCAACTCCTCGAACGGCTCGCGCGGGCAGGGAAACGGCGACTTTATCGCGAACGGCGAGCGGGCGACGGAAAACAATTTCATTCTGGACGGTGTCGACAACAACTCTAACTCCATCGACTTCCTCAACGGCGCCAGTTACAACGTCAAACCTCCTCCGGATGCGCTTCAGGAATTCAGCGTTCAGACGGCTGACTCCAGCGCCGAGTTCGGCCATTCCGCAGGAGCTGTGGTGAATGCGGAGCTGAAGTCCGGAACAAACCACATCAACGGCGACGTCTGGGAATACATGCGCAACAACGATCTCGGGGAAGCGACGCCAACCGAGTGGTCCGAGGGCGTCGATCATCCCACCACGGTAGAGCCTTACCACCAGAACCAGTTCGGCGGGACGATCGGCGGTCCGATTATCAGAGACCACCTCTTCTTCTTCGGAGACTATGAGGGCAATCGGATCATTGAGGATTTTCCCGAGATCTCGAGCATGCCCACGCCACTGATGCACAGCGATCCAGGTAATTTCTCCCAGTTACTCGATCCATCGCTGACCGGTCAGTCTGCGCCCTGGATCGTATACGAGCCCAATACAGACGGCGGCCCGAACGGCCAGGACTACCTGGGCTCAGCCTGCGGCAATCCGGAAAACGTGATGTGCTCTTCCGAAATGAATTCCACCGCGGTGAAGCTCTTCCTGGCGGCGTATCCGGAGCCGAATACCGGACCCGCCGGTCAGACATACAACAACTATTCCTGGAACCAGGCTATCTCGGACAACACCAACCAGTTCGATATCCGCGTGGACGACAACCTCAGCTCCAGGGATCAGATGTTCGGCGTTGTCAGCTGGTCTCATGAAAACCGTTACGTAGCCGCCCCCCTGGGCACGGTGTTTGACGGCGGCGGCACCGATGACGACGGGACATTCCTCAACTACGCGAAGAATGCGGTCTTCAGCTGGAATCACGTCTTTACACCGACCTTCATCAATCAGGCCCGTTTCGCCTACAACTGGGGCAAGTATGCCTGGTACGAGCAAAGCTACAACAACGGGAGTCTCGACTCCGAATATGACCTCGGGGGACTGGCCCCGTATTCCGCGTCTTTAGGAAACGGGGGGTTGCCTCAGATCTGGGTGCAGGAATTTCCCGAGATCGGGCCGCCGCTCTTCCAGCCATCCCCCGAAGGACAGAACGTCTACCAGATCATCGATGACGCCACGAAGATCATTGGCAACCATTCGCTCAAGTTCGGTGTGGACCTGCAGAATGTCCGTTACTCCGTTTACCAGCCTACTTTCGGCAAGGGCGCCTATAACTATTACGGAGGGATGACGGCTCTCTGGGGCAGCACTTATCCATCCGGCTACGGTTTGGCGGATTTCTTTGCCGACCAGATGGATTACACCTACGTGTCAAACCCGACGCCTACGAACAACGGGCACTGGTATCGCTCTGCATACATTCAGGACAACTGGAAGGTCGACCCGCGCCTGACTCTGAACCTCGGGCTGCGTTACGGATACTTCTCGGCGCCCGTCGAGCGCAATGACGATCAGGCCGAGTTCTATCCGACGAGCGCCATCAATGGTCCGGGCGCTTCGGGAATGTATGTTTTCCCGAAATCCAAACAGGGAATCCAGTTGAGCCCCCTGTACACGAATGAACTGAACGCCGACAATATCACCGTGGGCTACACGAGCAACCGTGGCCTGCTGAATCCCCAAAAGACCAATTTTGCCCCCCGCTTTGGCGCGGCGTACGAGCTGTCCGACAGGATGGTCCTGAGAACCGGCTTCGGTATTTACTATTCCGGTCTGGAAAATCTCGGCAACTATGTCAATCTTGGCGCCAATTATCCGTTCGACATCGAGCAGGAATGGTATATCTCCGGATGCAGTGTGGGTAACTGCCCCTCTGACGGCATCAAACTGGCCACCGGGCCCGCTGCCGGCGCTTCCGCCCTGACTGCACCCACCCTCACGGGATGGGATCACGATCCCAAGACCTCCTACTCCATGAATCAGAATCTGTCGATTCAGTACGGGATCTCCAGGAATACCACCCTCGCTCTCGGTTATGTGGGAAATGAGTCGCGACACCTGTCCGACGTGGTGTGGCCGGACGGCTGGACTGCCCTGGAGCCTCCGGGGGTCAGCGGACAGTCGACGGAACCGTACCCCACGTTTAACGGGAACATCCATTCGCTCTGCTTCTGCGCCATGGGGAACTATAACGGGCTCCAGGCGACGCTGCAGCACCGCTACAGTAATGGATTGAGTTTTCTCTCGACCTACACCTGGTCGCACAGCCTGGACGACGCTCGCGAGCCGTTGCCAAGCAATAACGATGGCGGCGACCGCATGTACCCGGTGTTCGGCGTCAGGATCGACTACGGCAATTCGCCTTTCAACGTTACTCAGAAGTTCGATTTCACGGGGACTTACGAGCTTCCGTTTGGCGTGGGGCGCAGATACCTGAATCATCACGGTGCCGCGGATGTGTTGGCAGGGGGATGGAACTCGACGATCCTCTTCCGCGCCCAGGATGGTTTTCCGTTTACGGTTGGCTCCAACACGGCCACGGTGAATGGGGCGTCTGCCTATCCATACCTGATCGGCAATCCGTGGAAGGGGGGTGGGTCGCCGTCCGCAAGCAACCCGGACATTACCTGCCCTGCGCACGTGCGCAATCGGCAAAATTGGTATAACCCGTGTGCGTTCGCGGATCCGCCGCTGGCCAGCTCGGTCACCCAACCCATTACCGGCGCGGCCAACATTCTCCCTTACCTTGGCAGTCCGCGCTCGCAGATATCCGGTCCTGGCTACGAACGCATTGACATGACCATGACCAAAAACTTTGCGACCATTGAGAGTCAGTATCTGCAGTTCCGTGCGGACGTGTTCAACCTGTTTAACACGCCAACGTGGGGAGTTCCATCGAATACCTCCACTTCGAGCATCGGTGGGCTGATTACCGGGAATCAATTTCTGGGGAATTACACTCCCGATCCCCGGTTCTTCCAGCTGGCCCTGAAGTATTATTTCTGATCGCATTCGCCGGGATACGGGCCGGGACGGTAACAACCTCGGCCCGTTCGACTCGAGACCCTCGGTCCATCCGAGGATGGCACAGGGTGTCTGGAAGGCCATTGGAGCGCCCGGTGCGTTGCCAAGATTGCGCTTGACAGTCGCTGCATGCCAGCGCATCATGTTCGCTCAATACCGGCGCTAACCTCTCCCGGTCGTCCGCTCGCGGTGGCGTCCGTCTGTCCAAACCAAGCAGTGACTCGGAGGTGCCAGCATGTACGCACGCAGGCGCGTTCGCGGTCTTGTTCTCATCGCCGCTTCGATTCTCTTCGCCGCAGGCTGTCAAAAACAGCCCCGCCCCGGAACTGTTCAGGACGAAGCGATGCGTGCGCATCGCGATGTTTCCTCATTCCCCGCGGCCGACGAGGACTACTTCCACGACATGGACGGTGGTCTGGCGCTGACCCCTGAAGAGATCAAGGGCCGCAACATGTGGCTGGTCTGGACCGGAGGCAACGATCGCTTCTGGGATACGCTCGGCGTCTCCAGTTTCGGCGCGCTCGATTTCGTCAAGATCCTCTCGTCCCACCCGAGCCTCAAGTATTCGCGGGATGACCGCTGGAGCTACTTCGGCCTGATCAACGAGCCCTGCTTCATCAAAGCAACCGGACCCGATCCGCAGCGCTATGGCCTGTGGCTCGATAAGCGCGATCCCGACTGCCCGCCCGATCCTTTCGAAAACGAGACCAAATATCCTGGCGTGCGCATTGGGGCGCGCGGAGAGAACCTGCCCGCCGGGTCTTACTACGGATGGGCGTCCGGCATCGTCGGGCTTCGGCTCTTCCCGAATCCCGCTTTCGATGCAGCCGCCGCAAAGAAATGGGATCCGGTCCGGTACTACACCGACCCCAGCTATTACAACGACAGAAATCTGATTCGGCCCTACCGTGTGGGCATGTCCTGCGCGTTCTGCCACGTGGGACCGAACCCGGTGAAGCCTCCGGCCGACCCCGAACATCCGGCATGGGAAAATCTGTCCTCGAACGTCGGCGCTCAGTATTTCTGGCTGGATCGCATCTTCGACTGGCAGGCCGACCCCAGCAACTACGTCTTTCAGTTGTTCCACAGTCAGCGGCCGGGAACCCTGGACACCTCACTGGTATCGACCGATAACATCAACAACCCGCGGACCATGAACGCTATCTACGACGTGGGGCCGCGGCTCAATCAGGCGCTGCGCTTCGGCAAAGAAACCCTGGCCGGGGGCAGCATCAACAATAAACAGCTGAATGATTTCGTGCCCGCATCGTCGCCGCTGGCGCAGTATTTCGTCTCGCCGGCAACCGCCTATTCTCCCCGAGTGCTGAAAGATGGCGCGGATTCTGTTGGCGTTCTGGGTGCGCTCAACCGTGTCTACCTGAACATCGGCCTCTTCAGCGAGGAGTGGCTGCTGCACTTCAACGCTCTCGTCGGCGGCAAACAGACCACGCCGATCGAGATTGCCGTTGCGCGCAGGAACTCGGTTTACTGGCAGGCTACAGAAGCGCAATCGCCGAACATGGCTCTGTTTTTCCTTGCCAGCACTGCGCCGCATAAGTTGAAGGATGCCCCCGGTGGAACGAAATACCTGACCGCCGATGCAGAGACGCTCAATCTGGGCAAGACCGCATTCGCCGACCGTTGCGCACGCTGCCACTCCAGCAAGCTGCCGACCCCCGCGCCCGGTCTCGATCCCGGTGGCTGCTCCGGTCCCGATTACATGAAGTGCTGGACCGCATATTGGCAATGGACGGAAACGTCGGACTTCAGGAAGAAGATGGAAGCCATTGTGAAGGCGCCGGACTTTCTGGACGAAAATTTCCTGTCGGCCGAATTTCGCGTTCCCGTCACGCTGCTGCAAACCAATGCCTGCAGTCCGCTGGCGACCAATGCGATCCGCGGCAATATCTGGGATAACTTCTCGTCGGAAACCTACAAGGATCTGCCGTCGGTTGGCACGATCACCTACTACGATCCATTCAACGGGAAGGCGCACGCGTTCAAAATGCCTGCCGGCGGACGCGGTTACACGCGCCCCGCCTCGCTCATCAGCCTGTGGTCCACTGCACCCTATCTGCTCAACAACAGCGTCGGACGGCTTAATCCGAATGCGCCGAACGACGACTGGAACCCGAGCCCTTCGGTCGACAATCGCATGGCCGCCTTTCAGGATGCGATCACCAAGATGCTGTGGCCGGAGCGGCGCGACAAAGACCCGGTGATCGGCAATCTGGTCGGCGCTCAGGTCGCGGGTTCCCTGATCGATCGCACCACGACGCGCAGTTATATCCGCATCGCCCCAGGATACGTGCCGGATAACCTGAAAGGCCTCACCGGGATCGGCCATAGCCTTCTGCCCAGTGTTTTTGAAGCGGGAGGAATCCAGATTGGACCCATACCGGCGGGAACGCCCGTCGACCTTCTCGCCAATATCGATCTGCTCGACGACGATGCTGACCTTGCCGGCAAAATCGATCACGATAAGAAGCTGCTGAGCATCCTGCTGCGTCTGAAGCACGATCTGGAGGCGCTAGGCCCCAATCCCAGCGACGACGACGCGCGCAAAGTGTTCGCCAATCTGGCCGAACCGCTCATGCAGGTGAGCAAATGTCCGGACTTCATCGTGAACCGGGGTCACTACTTCGGCACCAGCTACGCGGAGGGGGAGCCGCCCCTCAGCGACAAGGAGAAACTGGCCCTCATTGAATACCTGAAGACTTTCTGAACGACGCCTGTTTCCCGTATGCAGGCACGGGGAGATGCCGTGAGCGATTTCGATTACATCGTTGTCGGGTCCGGAGCCGGAGGCGGACCGCTCGCGGCCAATCTCGCGCGAGCCGGATCGAAAGTGCTGCTGCTGGAGGCCGGCAGCGACTCCGGGTCGGCCTGCGAGATGGGCCGCATGATGTACGAAGTACCGATCTTTCACGGCCTTTCCACCGAGTATGCGGGCTGCGCGTGGAACTACTTCGTCCGACACTACACCGACGACGCACAGCAGGCACGCGATTCGAAAGTCGTGCAGCGCGATGGCCGTGACTGGATATGGTATCCGCGCGCCGGCACTCTTGGCGGATGCACCGCGCACAACGCGATGATCACGGTGGTTCCTCAGGACGAGGACTGGGACTACATCGCCGCTGTTACCGGCGATGGGTCGTGGCGCGCAGATGCCATGCGCTCCTGCTTCGAGCGTGTGGAAAACTGCCAGTACGTTCCCGCACCGGGAACGGTCAAGGCCGACGTGGATCAGGCTCTCTCCAGCATCGCCCAGCTTTTCCAGGCAAAGGAAGACTGGCGCAATCACACCGACGGCCACGGGTTCAACGGCTGGCTGACCACCAGCGAAGCCGACCCTCTGCTGGTGCTGAAGGACAAGGAACTCATCGGGCTTTTGCTGAACGGCGTGCGCGACGTGCTCGCGGATCATCTGGGTTCCCCCATCGTCGGCATCGAGACCCGTCTCGATCCAAACGATTCGCGCAACTCCGATTCCAGCCCTGAGGGTCTGGCCTTCACGCCGCTGGCGGTCGGCCACGGCAAGCGAAACGGCCCGCGCGATTTCCTTCTGCGTGTGGCGCAGCAATTCCCGCAGAATCTGACCATCCAGCAGAATTGCCTGGCCACGCGCGTGCTCTTCGAAAACACGAAGGCCATCGGCGTCGAGTTTATCGAGCAGCCGCACCTCTACCGCGCGGATCCCGCAGCAGCCGCTTCGTCATCGGTGCCGCAGCGCCGGCAGGCCACCGCCGGCCGCGAGGTGATCCTTGCTGCCGGCGCGTTTAACACACCGCAGTTGCTCCTTCTCTCAGGCATCGGACCGCGCGCCCAGCTGGCCAAGTTCGGCATCGAAACCCTCGTCGATCTTCCCGGAGTTGGCGCGAATCTCCAGGACCGTTACGAAATTACCGTCGTCTCCTGTTTCGCGCGCGACTTCGCCCTGATCAATCAGGCTACCTTCGCTCCGCCCGATCCAACGCCGGACCCCTGCATGCAGCAGTGGATACAAAAAGGCGATGGCGTCTATGCTTCCAACGGGGCGCTCATCGGGATCATTCGCCGCTCGAGCCCCGGCCTCAAAGAGCCGGATCTGTATATCTTTGGCCTGCCCGGGTTCTTCCGTGGTTACCAGCCAGGCTACTCCAAATTATTTGAGTATCATCACGACCGCTTCACATGGGCCATCCTCAAGGCACGCACCAGCAACACCGGCACCGTCGGCCTGCAGTCGGCCGCGCCCTGGGACCCGCCGGCTGTCAACTTCCAGTATTTCGGCGATGGAACCCGGGTCAGCGATCCTGACCTGGATGCGGTGGTCGCCGGAGTTCAGTTCGTGCGCGAGATGAACCAGCGGTTACAGCGGGACGGCCTGATTACCAGTGAAGAAATTCCCGGTCCGGCGTACTCGACGCCCGATCAGCTGCGGCAGTTTATCCGCAATGAAGCGTGGGGACACCATGCCTCCTGCACCTGCAAAATAGGCGCGGACAACGATCCGATGGCCGTGCTGGACAGCCGCCTGTGCGTCCGCGGCACGCAGGGCCTGCGCGTCGTCGACGCTTCCGTTTTTCCGAAAATTCCGGGCTACTTCATCGTCACGCCCATTTATATGGTCAGCGAGAAAGCTTTCGACATGATCCAGCAATCCGCCTGACGGCGGAGCTTACGTTTGGCAAAACCCACGAGGTGCGGCATGGCAACGGCTGCCACAGGAAGTGCAGTCAATACGGTCACCAACTGGTTTGGCAACATCGTCTCCCATCCTGCGGTGATCGTAGACGCCAACAGCGTCGATGACATTGTGCGGGTTATGAAGGATCCGGTGACCTATCCCTCGCCGGTGCGCGCGGTCGGCTCCAACCACTCCACGGCGCCCTGCGGTGTGGCCGATGGCGGAACTCTCATCCAGATGAAGATGAACCAGATCCTCAACATGGGCCCCGGCGGGCTCACCGTCCAGGCCGATGCTACGCATCTGCAGATGGCCCAGGCTCTGGAGGCCCAGAATCTGCAGTTCTACGTGAATACCGAAATCGGCAGCCTTTCCGCCGGCAGCGCCGCCTGCGCGGGGACGAAGGACGCATCGTTTCCCGGCGAATACGGCCAGGTGGGCTCCTACATCACCGGAGTCAAAATGGTCCTGCCCAGCGGCGATCTGACGGAAGTTACTGAGGCGGCCAATCCCGACCTGATGCAGCAGGTGCGCTCCAGTTATGGCCTTTTCGGAATCATCTACGAGGTCACCTATCAGGTGCGGCCACTTACGCCCATGCATGTGCACCACACGACCTACAGTCTTGAGGATTTTCTGGCAGCGCTCCCTGACCTGAAAGCGCTGGGCTACTCGATCATGTATTACCTCTTTCCCTTCGCGGATAAGATCACCGTCGAGTTCCGCAAATACAATCCCGGCGCCACCGGCGAGCCCAACCGCTCAGCGTGGGCCCTGCGCAACCACATCTGGGGCACCTCGGGCCCCAAATTCGGCCACGATGTTGCGCAGAACGTCTCGATTCCGTCCATCCGCTACGGAATCATCGACACGTTTAATGCAGCCTGGCGCCTGCAGCTCGAAACCATTGTTTCGAGCGATTACACCATTCCCGGCGACCAGATCATCAGCTATCCGCCGGTTTCCAACGACAGCCGCTACACCTTCAGCCTTTTTGCCTTCCCCGAAGCTGAGTTTCCGTCGGCCATCACCGACTTCTTCGCATTCTGCAAGACCTATTACCAGCAGAAAGGCTATCGCTCCGACCTGCTCTATGTCGGCTACTACATCGCGCAGGACCAGAAATCGCTGCTTTCCTATTCCTGGGACGGCGATGTGATGACTATCGATCCGGTTTCGACTGCGAATCCCGGATGGGACGATTTCCTCGTCGCCTACAACCAGTTCTGCATGGACCGCAACGGCCGGGGGCTTATGAATCAAACCCCCGGGCTGACTGCAGATATGTTGCAGAAGTTCTGCGGCGACCGGCTGCAGACAATGAAGGCGGCCCGCGCGCAGTTCGACCCCAACGACCGCCTTCTCAACGACTACTTCCGCCAGCTGCTTGCGTGAACCCGCCATGCGGACTCTGCGAGGCCCGATCCTGCTGCTGCTTGCGGCCGCCAGTGCGTCCACCGCATCTACTCACGCCCAGGCCATTCCGCTCTCGATTCCGGATACGGTTCGAGTTTGTCCGGGCGCCTTTCCGACCGACCTGACCCAGCTGGACTGCCGCTATACGCCGAAGCAGCGGACCCTCGACTTTGTCTCCGGCTCCGTCACCGACCAGGCGGGGCTGAGTGCGGTTGTCTATGGCCTCGGTGCGCAAATCACCCAGTCGCCTTCGGAATGGAAGCGCACCTGGTACGGTTACGGTCAGCGTGTGGGCGTGCGGTACACCCAGACCGTGGGTAAGGGCACCGCGCAATACATCGCGGGTCTCATTCTCAACGACGATCCCCGCTTCCTCGCCTACAACAACGATCCCGGCGTCATTCGCCGCCGCCAACAGGCGGTTGCACGCCTTCCCGCCGGGGACAAGACACTCGATCAGATGACGCACGATGGCTGGCAGCGCTTTGGTCACGCCTGGTACGACGTGATCACGGTCCGCCGCTCAACCCCTTCCGGAGACGGGCGCCGCATTCCGGCCATCTCGCGCTTCGCCGGGGAGTTCGCCGGCGCGTATGCGGGATATCCCTGGTATCCAGGGCCCGAAAACAAGTTCCCACAGGTTGGCGAGCGCGCCGCAGGTGCATTCGGCACCGCCGTCCTGTCCTCCTTCTGGACCGAATATCACGCCGAGGTGACCAGGGTCCTCGGGGCGCTCCTGCACCGCAATCACCCGAATTCCGCCGGAGGTAATCCATGAGAGCCGCTGCACGACTGCTGTTGGTCACCCTCGCGCTCGTTCTGCTCGAGGGTTGCCAGGTGCCGCTGCAGCCCTATCGCCTGCAGCATCCTGCCATCGAAGTTGCGCCTCCCTCAGTGAATGGCCTTGCCGTCACGCAGGTTCAAGCCAATCAGGACTGCGTTGCCGTGAGTGTTCCCATTTGTCTCGCCTTCATTGAAGTCGACGATATGGGAGAACTCTGGGACAAGGGCGAGCTCAACACTGCGCTCAGCGTTATTCGCCGGGCGAACACCGACGCGCACGCCGATCCGGTGGTCGTCACCTTCGTCCATGGCTGGAAGAACAACGCCGCCCCGGATAACGGCAATGTTGCCGGGTTCGAAGTTGCGCTGCGGGATATCTACGCGCGGCTGAAAGGAACTCGGCCCATTATTGGCATCTACATTGGCTGGCGTGGCAACCTGATCCGCTCATCCTGGCCCCTGGGGCAGCAACTGTCGTATTACAACCGCGAGGCGACCGCCACCCGCATTCCCAGCGCCAGCCTCTCCAGCGCGCTGACCGAAATTGCCATGCGCACCCACGAGAACAGACGGGCTCTGGCCATCTTCATCGGACATTCCTTTGGTGGTCTTCTCCTGGAGCGCGCCATCAGTGAGGCCACTGCCAGCGAGATTGCGCAGGCGACCATTTACTCCCAGGAAGCCGCCGCGCTTCCCGACAGATCGACCGAAGCGGCTGAGAAGCTGCGGCTGGCGGCAGCGGCCTCCGATGCCCGTGCCGATCTCGTCATCTTTATCAATCCGGCCGGAGCGGCCACGGAAGCGAGGCCGATGCTGGATTTTCTCGTGAGTAAGAGCTATCGTTACCAGCCATTTCTGGCCAGTGGACCAGCGGCCAATAGCGCCGATCCGCCCGATGCCAACGCTGCCGACCGGCCGCTCTTCGTGTCGCTGACCTCGACGAGCGATCTGGCAACCAAGGTCGCGGTTCCCATCGGCCACGCTTTGCCGGCGCTGCGCTTCAAAATGGCAGGAAGCTTTCGCGATCTCGGTTCCGGACCCAACGGCCATTACGGGCTCTCCTGCTACGATCCGCATGTAGCGCATCCGCACTGGGATCTCCGGACCAAAGAAGAGGGCGCCCTCCCGCAGAGTTCGTTCTACATGAACACAGCGCCTCACATGCAGGTGCTCCAGAGCCACGTGATGCTGAAGGCCGTCGGCGCAACCCAGATGCGCGTGGCCTCCACTGGCGAAACCATTACGATCCACAATCCGCAGGCGATCGCGCAATGCAACCGCGACCTCTTCAATCAGGAGCAGCTGAACGTCGTGAGCACCTTTCGCCTCGCCGACACGCAGACGTGTTTCGCGATCCAGGAACGCCCCGGCCGCTGCAACGGTACACCCTACTGGATGATGGAAATTGATCCGGACGTCGTGCCCGACCACAGCACCATCTTCACCCAGCGATTCATCCAGTTTCTGATCGACACGTTTTTCATGACGCCTGAGGGAACTCCAATGCAACGCGTCAACCCAGGTCTTTCCAGCCAGTGATTCCTCCGCCTGGAATTACGCGACGATAAGACAGATCCCAACGCTCTCCCGTCCGAGTTTCTTTCGGCAATCCTGATGAAGAGGTTCCGAGGGTAAGTCAGAAAGAAAGGTTCGATACCGGCATGTTTCCCTATGACAACGCACTTCTGGCGGCCGTCCAGGCTGCGCCGCAGTCGGTCGCAGATGTTTTGAACACCATGCAGGTGATCGATGGTATCTGCATCCCGGGCGACGGTCTGAAATGGTTCAACTGGCTGTACTACCAGGTCACGCAGGCGGTGGAAACCCGGGTGTCCGGCGGCGGATTTAATAATCCCGCATGGCTGTCAACGCTGGATGTAAAGTTCGCAACTCTCTTTTTTGATGCTCTGCGGGCCGACCTTACCGGGGCATCGGTACCCGGCTGCTGGTCGGCGATGTTTTCGGTGCGGGATCAGCAGAAGATCGCCCGGATTCAGTTTGCGCTGGCAGGCGTGAACGCCCACATCAACCACGATCTGCCTCTTGCAATCATGACGACGTGTCAGGACACGGGCACAGTTCCTCAGCACGGAACACCGGAATACAGCGACTATACCTCGCTCAATACCAACCTGGACGGTCTGATTGCGGAGGCGAAAAGTACGCTCAACGTGCGCCTGCTCGGCGACGATCTGCCTGCAATCTCGCACCTGAGCGACACCATTGCGGCGTGGAACCTGTCGGCCGCTCGCGAGAATGCCTGGAACACCGCTCAGAGCCTCTGGCAGCAAAGCCCTGCTCTGGTCGCCGCGCATGTGGACATCATTGATGGCCTGACGACGGTCATCAGCAAGAGCTTGCTTGTTCCGGTGCCATAACACCGGGTTCTTCAGGTCGTGGCGGGGACCTGGAAGCTGGACACATCTACCGGAAGAGCAAATGCAGACTCCTTCGCACTTGGGGCTGGCATTGACACTATAAGCCCGATCGCGGCTGACTCGGACTCAGGAGGGGCGGCCAGCCGTGTACACGGTCAGGGTCCACAGTCACGCCTTTCCGCTCGAATATGGATGCGGCGTCTCGAGGTGTGGCGGAGTTCCGAACTGTGCGGTGAAGAGCCGCACCAGCCACTCGCGGTGTTCTCGCAGGTAAGCCGCGTATTGCTCGGGGTGGCGGGGGTCGAAAACCGGCTCGGTCCAGTCGGGATGCGCGGTGCAGTATGCCGGATCGGAGTCTGCCCCGCGGTCGCTGGGCGCATCGATCTGCCGTCCGCAATAGCGGTTGTCCTGAAAGAGAATCCCGTTGGCTCCGCCCCATCCCGGAGCGATTTGATAGGTGCCGTCCGGATTCCTCGCTGTCTGATGTCCATAGCTGGCGAGGCCAGCCGAATCGAAAAAGTTCCTGCGAAACAGGGCACGGTTCGACCAGCCATCCCAGTTGCTGACGAGCAACACCTGAACCCGGTCGTGAGGAGCGATGTAGATTGCATTATTCTCCACCGTCACCTGATCCGCGCCGCTCAGGTTGAAGGTTCGGGAATGGTCGTCGTAACTGACATTGTTGCGGATGACGGTTCCGGTGTTGCCGTAGTTTTCGCGCGTGTTCCGGCGCACCGGCGTGCAAATCAGCATGAAGCCGCCGTCGTTATCGTGGCTATAGTTATAGAGAAAGCGCGTGTTTCGCGAATTAAAATCCGAGTCGAACCCTTCGCCGTCGAAGGTTCCGCGCGTGAAGGCCACTTCGTTGAGCTGGAACAGGGAGTTATCGGTACTCCAGGGCCAGATGCCGGCATTGTAGGTATCGGCTCGCTGATTGCAGCGCAGGACCACGTTGCCTTCGATCAGGGCACCATCCGTTGCCCAGGGCACGATACCGTCTCCGCCGATGTCCTCAGCAAAGTTATCGCGTATCACCACATGAAGGCTGGGGAACCACCTGCTGCGCTGAAATTCGTCGCTTTCTGCCACAATCGCCGTGCGGTCGACCTTCCAGACGATATTGCGCGCGATCAGAAGGCCATCGAAGCGGCTGGGAATCCTCTGTCCGCTGGTGCGGAAGACGATGCCGCCGTTATCCTTGCGCTGGTTTGTGCCGTTGATGTCGTGGATATACAGATCGGCGACGATCACATGATGGGCAGTTCCAAAGTTATCGACAGCAATGAGCACACCCCGGCGAAGTGCGGGCTCGTCGCCATGATCGGTGATCTCAAGATGCCGCACTTCGAGGTACTGAACGTTGAGCAGTTCCACGGTGTTTTCCACCTTGCCTGCTCCGTCGATGTGCGGGAGCGGCCCCGGGCCGTAGCGGTCCACCTTAATCGGATCTCCGGCATCGCCGGAGCTGGAGAGGATCAACTGGCCCTGCCATCGGTCGCCGGATCGAAACAGGATGCGATCGCCGGGATGAAAGCGCGCGGCATTCACCCGGTCGAGCGTTTGCCAGGCCGCGGCCGGAGAAGTGCCGGAGTTCGAATCGTGCCCGAGAACGGCATCAACATAGAACGTGGAGGCATGCAAAGGTGCGGCGCCGGCGAGACCGGCCGCCGCCAGCAAGAGCGCATGGTGCAATCTCATCAGGGAACTCCAGGCCCGGGCATGTATCAAGCTCGCATTCTGCCATACGTCTGAAGGACTGCCCGGCCCGGACAGTCCCGGACATCGTGGTGACGAGGCGCAAGCGGCATGCCAGCCGCTGTCACAGGCGTAGTTTTACCGATATCAGCCATCCACAAGCGATCACCAGGTAAGCTTCCCTGAGAGTTGCAGCTCGCGTGGCAGGTTGCTTTGACCCCACGGCCCTCTTTCGATTAAGCCAAACGTGGAGTCGTCCGTGCTTCCGTCAGGATTTTCGCACCAAAGCGGATGATTGAGAACGTTGAAGGCCGATGCGCGAACCTGCAAGTGCAGGCGCTCGTAAATTGGAAAGTTCTTTGAAAGATCGGTATCAAATTGATGCGAACGCGGCAGCCGGATCCCGGTATAGATGTTATCGGGATACGGAGCATAACTCGGCAACTGCAGGAAGTTGGCGCCCTGCGTACATGTGCCGTCGTAGTCAAAGGGCAGTTGCACGAGACCATACACACCGGTTGAAGTGTTTTCCTGATACTGCTCGGCGCAGGCAGCCACCATACGGATATAGCCATCATCCTTTTGAATATGGGGATGAACATACGCGCTGTGCAGATACACTTCATTGGGATTGCCCGGAAGGAGCCAGGGAGTTCCGGATTGATAAATGTAGACGCTGCCCAGCTCCCAACCGCCGATCGCGCCGTTTACAAACCG
Organism: Acidobacteriaceae bacterium; assembly: GCA_035505395.1. Lineage (GTDB taxonomy): Bacteria > Acidobacteriota > Terriglobia > Terriglobales > Acidobacteriaceae > Palsa-343. Next base: position 19,749 of record DATJQW010000192.1, on the reverse strand, counting down.
GTTCGCGCCGGACAACAACATCCGCCCATGGCCCACGGGCAGATCATAGACGCCGGATACCGTGATCCGATGCGACATATCGTTGGGATCGATCTCCCTGAAGGGGACGAGAAAGGTAGAGTCGTTATACCCGCCGGCATCCATCAGCTTTGAGTAAGTCCAGGTGCCGTGCACAACCAGACCGTGGCTCCACGCATGCTCAACCGTCGTCTGGAGCGAGTTATACCAGGTGCGCGACGTATTCGCCTGCCACATAGTCATATCGCTGAACTCGGGGAAGGGACGCGTCAGATTGAGGAAGTTGAGGGTCGTATCGGAGTAGTAGCTCGATCCGGAGAACGCGCTCACGTTGACGAAGGGATTCGGAACGTTATTGTTTTCGCAGTTCTCGTATCGTCCGCCAGTAGCCGGATCGCAGTTCGCTGCTTCAATGGCGGCGGCACTCTCATGATTGATGTTGGGGCATCCGCCATAGGAAGATTCGTTCGAGCAATCCCCGTTGTACAGACGGCTGCCGACGTACTGGATCGTCAGCTTGTCGTGTTCGGACAACTGCCGTTCGACGCCCGCCGAATAATTCCAGAAAGTGGGAATTATGTAGCGTGGGTTAATGGTCCAGGGACCCTGCCCGAGATCCGTCAACATTCCCATTGAGTGTCCTGTGGGCTGCACCACGGAAGAATATGGGTTGGAAATGGGATTGGCGAGATTGGGGTACACACTCCCCGGGTAGTTAGGGTCGTTAGCCTCGTAACTGGTCGTGGCGCTGTACCCGATATTATTCGGAGCATTCTCGGGGCTTCTGGTCGATTCGCCGAAGCCGGCGCGCAGCACCGTCTTATTGTTCAGAGCATAGTCGATTCCGAAGCGCGGCTGAATGTCGGTCGTGGTTAGCGGATAAGCCGAGCGCGCATATCCGTTGACGCCGAGGAAGGTGACGCCGCCGAGAAGCTGGCCGTAGCCGGGAACAGAAACCACCGAACTGATGGGGTTGACGGCCGTGGAATCGAATCCACCGTTCCCGTAGTTGTGCCGTTCCGTTTCCGGCTCCACGAAATCCCAGCGAATGCCAAGGTTCAGCGTGAGCCTGGGATTCAGTTTCCAGTCGTCCTGAAGGAACGGCGCCCAGTAATGGGCGCTCCAGTAGGTCTTGACGTTGATGGTGTCGCTGCCCGAGGTTGGGTTGCCAAGCAGCAGGGAGGCGATGGAATTTCCGCTGGCGGGATCCCAGGAGCCGCAGCTTCCGCATTCGGTCTGGGTCCAGGTACGGTCAATCCAAAAGTTATTTCCGCCACCGATCACATCGTTTCCGGATTGCCAGAAGCGCACGTCGAGGCCGGCATGGATCGAATGCTTGTTCTTGATCCAGCTCATCGTCGGGAACATAACCAGCGAATTCAATACGGTCTGCCCGTTGCCGGTGGTGCCTGGGCTGGCAAATTCGCTGAGGTCGAGATAGGGAAACTCCGCGACGGCTGCGGAACCCATTGCAGCTGCCTGCGAGGCCGACCAGCCGAGAGCGGTCGGATCGTAGGCAGCGGCAGCAATCGTGTAATCCGCTCTTATGCCCACATTAGCGCGAAAATCGAGAAGCAGCTTGGGGGTAACGGTGTGCGTCTCTTCCAGAGTGAAGGTGTGGCTGCGCTCGCCGTAGGGCACATGCCCTGATTCCAAAGGGCCGGAGAGTCCGTTTTCGTTTACATCTTCGACGCGTTCCCAGTATCCGTAGTGCAGACTGAAGCGGTCCTTAGCGGACAGGTTATCGTCCCACTTGGCAAGCACGTTGCGATAGCGCTCGATTTCGGGTGCCGGGATGGTGTAGTTGTCAGAATATGAAGTGCCGCCGGGGGCAATTGTTGTGTTGGGCGCCGGGAACATGCTGATGATCTTCTGCGCCATCGGGTTAATCCGGGACGCAGGAATAATATCCGGAGCGGGAGTTGGGTTGATGGTATCCGTCGGACCGAAGGGGACACGCACCCATGATCCATTTGAGTTTTGCGAGATGTTTTCAGGATCGAGCAGGCTGACGGGGGCGTACGTCGAACCTGTCCAATAAGTCAGATTGGTAAAGTTGCCATCAGCCCAGCCCGACAGTGGCACCGAGGTGGTGAGGGTCTCGGGCTGAATCTCGCCGAACTTCTCATAAGCGATCGTGAAGAAGGACTTGTTGTGTCCGTTGTAAACCCTGGGCAGGTAGATAGGGCCATCGAGTTCCGCACCATACTGGTTCCACGACATCTGCGGCGTTGCATAAGGCGCTAGATTGGTGCCGGGAGTCGCCGTACCGATGTACCAGTCATCTGACCAGGTGTTGGCATCGAGGAAGGTGCGGCGAGCGTTATCGTAAATGGTTCCATGCAGTGTGTTGGTTCCCGATTTCAGGTCGACGTCTTCCACGCCACCGGCCATCAATCCGTACTGCGCGTCGTAGGGGTTGGTGATGATCTTAAACTCCTGCACGGTGTCCACCGGCGGAACATACGAGATAAGCGACTGGCCTACATTGTTGATGGGGGAGGAACTGTTGGCCACGCCATCCATCATCAGCGCTATGTATCCGGCCTGACCGCCGTTGATGGAGGTATTCATTTGCGTGTCGTCGAATGGCCGCTGCCATTGAAGACTGCCGGTCCAGACGACGCCGGCGCTCAGCGTGGTGAGCATGCCGGGGTCGCCTCCGTCCAGCGGAAGTTCCGTCACTCGCGTAGTCTCAATGTCCTCACCCGTATCGGCTTTTCCCACGTCGAGCAACGTGTTCGAGTTGACTGTCACCGTTTGGGTCACGGAGCCAACGCTTAAGGAAAAGTTTACAGTTGCCGTCTGAGCAAGCTGCAGCACGATTCCGGTGTGCTCGGCCGTCTCAAAGCCCGCCGCTTTCACGGACATGGAATAGTGACCGGGAATCAGGTAAGGGATGGTATAGTCTCCCGTCGCTGTGGTTACAGTAGGCGTATTCACACCGGTATCCTGGTTGTGAGCAACGACAGTAACTCCTGCAATTGCAGCCCCTGTCGCATCGGTTACACGTCCCGTAAATACCTGCGCCTGAATTACTCCGGTTAGCGTAAGAATCGCGATCAGGACGAGTATGTGACGTGTTGCGGATGCCGCGTCGAGTTTCATACGGTTGCTCCCGGTGAGTTCTGTATGTGGTGTTCTCTTGCTTGTGAGCGCATTCGAATCATGATCTGCGTCGTGATAGCGACATCTGGCCGGACTGGCAGAAACCGCGCCACTACAGCGGGATTTACAGGATCACCGGGTAACACTCACGGCGCGGGGTTGGCGACCGGCATCTACCCTAGGCCAGACAAGGACCGGTTGGCAATCATACAAACGTATGGTCGGCAACTCGAAAGTCATGGAGTTTCACGCCTGTGCGGGCTGCGGGACCGCGAGGCTACAGCGGAATTGCGGGTCGCCGACAGAGGAAAGCCGGAGAATGAATTCCCCGATCGATGCGGCTCTTTGACCTGGAGCGGGGCTGTGGATGCGCCGCCTCTATAAGTGCACCAGCCCGCGCTGGACGGCGGCGATGACGGCCTGGGTCCTGTCGGTGACGTTCAGCCGCAGGAAGATCACGCTCAGATGGCATTTGACTGTCACTTCCGCAATGCCCAGTTCCGCGGCTATCTCCTTGTTGCACCTTCCGCGGGCCAGCAGGGAGAGCACCTGCCGCTCACGCGCGCTGAGTTCCGCATCCGCCCGGCGCGCGGCCAGTGTCTGCGTCACCGTGGGGGGCAGAAACCGCTCACCGGCGTGCACGCGCCGGAGCGCATCCAGCAGCACCTGGCGCGGCATCCCCTTGATGAGATATCCGGAGGCTCCGGCCTCGAGCGCCTGATGAATGTCCTCGTCTCCCCGGTAGGTCGTGAGCACCACGAACCGCGCCTCAGGAAAGCTCGCGCGGATGGTACGGATGCATTCGACGCCCCCGATGGATTCCAGGCGGAGGTCCATCACGGTGAGATCCGGCTGATGCTGCCGGAACAGGGCGATGGCTTCTTCTCCGCTGCCGGTCTCGGCGACTACAGTCATATCCGGCTGGGTATCGATGATGGTGGTAATGCCCACTCGTACGACGGGGTGGTCATCCACCACCAGAACCTTAATGGCTGTTTTCGACCGAGACATGTGCCGCCTTTCTCTCCCGTACCGATGGCCTTCGGGAAACTGCGATGGTGATCTCAGTGCCACGTCCGGAATGGCTGGCGATGCTGATGCGGCCGCCCAGCAGGCCGATGCGCTCGCGCATCCCGATCAGCCCATAGTGCCCGCCGGCCCTGATCACGGCATCCGGATCGAAGCCAGTGCCGTCATCCTGGATGGTAATGATGAGTTCGCTTTCGCCAAAGCTGACCGCCAGCGCGATGCGCCGGGCCCCGGAGTGCGCGACGGCATTGGCGAGGGCTTCCCGTACGGTCATCTCCACTTCGTGCGTCTCCGCATCTCCAAGTGAAAACGGCGGTCCAGACAGGCGGCAGACCACGGGAATGCCGGATTCGGACTCGAATTTCCGCGCCAGACCGGCGCACAGCGAGCCGATGTCCGATGGCGTGGTTGTCGGGTTACGCAGCGCCCAGACCGCCTCGCGCGCGGACTCGATCGTCGCCCTCGCCTGTTCGTTGGCATAGTTCATCAACTGCTCGCGCAGGGGTTCCTCCGTCTCTTCCACGCCGAGCGCGGCCTCCAGCAGAGCAGAGATGCCGGCGCAGCCCTGAATGACCGTGTCGTGCATTTCGCGCGCCAGCCTCGCCCGCTCCTCGGCCACTGCCTGGAAGCGCATCTGCATCTGTCGCAGCCGCAGCCGATAGACAAGAAAGATCAGGCCCAGCAGGGCCACAACGCAGCAGGCTGCAAACCAGAGCGTGGCGTAGAAATGCGGCTGCTGCACGATCTCGATCGACGTCTCGGCAACCGCGCCGGGATTGTCGATCGCCGTAGCCTCCACCTGGAAGCTGTATTTCCCGGATGGCAGCCGCGTGTAATAGGCAGTCCTGCGCGTTGAGGCGTCATTCCACGGCTCCAGCCCCTTCATCCGGTAACGGTAACGGATGGCCTCCTGGGAGCGGAGCCGCACCGCGCCGTAGGTAATTTCCAGCCGGCCGTCACCGGGCTGCAGCACTACCTTGCCACTCGGCGGCAGAACCTGACCGTCCGCGACGATCTGGTCGATCATCACCGGGAAGCGGGTTTCGGGCGCGATGCTGCGAACGGCGATATGCACGGCTCCGTTACTGCCTGGAAACCACACGTCCCCATCCGGAGCCACTGCGCCCTCCGGCTGCAGGCCGCCGTAAAGCGAGTTCGATTCCAGATCGTGAGAATCCACAAACAACGTGAGATGAACTCTTGCGCTGCGGCCCTGGGCGAAGGCGTCGAGGTCGCCGGCCCGCAGCCGGGATATGCAGTTCGGGCCGCTCAGCCAAACATTTCCCCGGTTATCTTCAAGGATGTCGTACACGGTATTGGTGGCAAGCCCCTGCGCAGTAGTCACGCGAGCCAGCTTGCCCGCGCCAAACCCATACAGCCCGCTGCTGGTGCCAAACCAGATTTCTCCGCTGGTGTCCTGGAAAATGCTCCACAGTTGCTCCTGGCCCAGAGCCTCGGTCGCCGCGTCGTGAACATATCCGTTCCCGGCGCGATGGCTCAGCCCGCGGCTCGTACCAATCCAGAGGTCTCCGTCGCGGGCTTCCAGCAAAGATGTGACGCTGAAATATGCCAGCCCGCCGCGGGTATCGAAATTCTGCGTGTCCCGCGGCGCAATATGGGTAAGGCCGCCATCCGTGCCCACCCACATGCTTCCGTCGCGGCTCTGCAGGATGACGCGGACAAAGTCATTGATCAGGCCATTCGAGATCGTGTAACGGGTCATTCGCTCCTGCCCGATCCGCAACAATCCCTGGCCGTCGGTTCCGATCCAGAGATTTCCCTGGCGATCACGCAGCAGCGTCCGCACTCTCAATCCAGACATGCCGGGCAACTGCCACGGCCTCGCAATCCCGTGCTGGATGTGAAACAGATGCGAGGACGCGGTCATCCACAGCGAACCGTCCGAATCCCCGTACAGGGTCTCGAATTCCGAGTCCGTCCAACCTGGAATGCGAACGATGTCGACCGGAGTTCGAGTCAGCCGGACGACCCCCGCCCGTGTGCCGATCCAGATATTTCCTTCGCGGTCTTCGATCAGCGCTGTTACCGCGCGGCTGGGCAGGCCGGCGTCGCCAATGCGATCGAGTTCCCGGTTGCGAACGACAGCGATTCCCTGGCCCGTGGTTCCCACCCAAAGCGGGCCATCGGAGATTTGTGCAATGACCGCCACCGGCGCTGAGAATCCGTCAAAGCGGCGCAGGCTGTCCTGAGGCGTGAGCTGATAGAGACCGGAGAGCGCACCAGCCCAAACCGCGCCGTCCTGTGTCGCGAACAGGGAATACACCAGATCCTGGCTGAGGTTGCCAGGCAGCGGAATTTCTCTCTGATACGTCCCACCCGAGAACTCGAGCAGTTCGTTGCCGCCTACCCAAATGTTTCCGCTGCGATCCTCTGTAATCGCCCGCACAAAAATCGCAGGCACTCGCCCGGCTCCGTCGACGCGCACCAGCGTCGTTCCGCTCACCCGGAACAATCCCTGATCGGCGCCGACCCAGACGGTGCCCGCCCGATCCTCAAAAATAGCTCGCACAAATTCATTGGGCGGCCGCGCGGCGACTGCGTAGCTGTGGAACTGATGATTTCGATAGCAGAGCAGCCCGCCGCCTTCGGTGCCGATCCACAAGCTCCCGTCCCGAGCCGCCAGCAGGGAGTTCACGCCGCGTTCGATGGCCGCCGGGGCCGTGCTGCGCGCAAAATTGGTGAAGCCGGCGCCGTCGAAGCTGAGCAGTCCGCTCCTGGTTCCAATCCACAGCCGGCCGTCCGCAGTTTGCGCAAGGGCCTGGATATTTTGATCCGGCAAGCCATCCTGAGCGGACCAGAGTTTGCTCGTGTAGCCCCGGAATCCCCTGATCTCTGCCCCTGTTATATTCACGCCGAGCGCGAGAATCAGAACCAAAAGTACAGCGATTCGTTTCATGAATCTCTCGAATCCATGGCCGCAATATACACGGGGCTGGTCTGTTCTCGCCCGTCTGCGGCTGTTGATTCGCATGATCGAGCCGTTTGCGCAGCCGCGGTTTCGCTGAGTAAGCTCAGCTGCATGCGCCTTCGACTGCTCGGTGCGCGATTGCTGAGACCTCTTGCACAGAACCGTCTCCGGATGATCCTCGCGGTGCTCGTTCTACTGCCGCCCAGCTGTGCTGCGTCTTCTCGCGGCCTGATTCGGCCCGGCGCGGTCTGGCGCGATCAACTGGGGCGCCAGATCGAGGCTCACGGCGGAGGCATCCTCTACTATCACCACACCTGGTACTGGTTTGGCGAGGATCGCACCCGAGGCCTCGACCCTGCAATGCGCTATGTGAGCTGCTACTCCTCGCGCGATCTGGTTCACTGGAAGTTTCGCGGCCGTCCGCTCCAGCTTGCTGACCCGGAGCACCTGGGGCCGCACTGGGTTCTCGATCGGCCGAAGGTCTTCTACAGTCCTCTCACCGGCCACTTCGTGATGTACATGCATCTGGACGATGCCCATTACAGACTGGCGCGGGTCGCAATCGCAGAGAGCGAACGTGTAACCGGACCGTACAAATACGTTCGCAGCTTCCGTCCGCTGGGCCTCGAATCGCGCGACATAGGGCAATTCGTCGATGACGATGGTTCAGCATACCTCATCTTCGAGTCGCGGCCGTCCGGCGGCTTCTACATCGCCCAGCTCTCGCCGGATCGACTGTCCGTGGTGAAGGCCGTCGCCTTCATCCACACCAGCCTCGAGGGTGGCGCGCTGATGCGATATCACGGGCTCTATTATGTGCTGGGCTCGCATCTGACGGGATGGCGGCCCAACCCCAACGTCTACGCGACCGCGTCGAAACTATCAGGACCATGGAGCGAGTTCCGGGAAATCGCTCCCGGCTCTCCGGATACCTACGGTTCCCAGTCCAGCATGCTGCTGAAAGTGCGCGGCACCGAGAACACCGCCGTTATCTATCTGGGAGATATCTGGAGGCCGCGCACCCTATGGGATTCGCGCTACCTCCGGATGCCCCTGCAGGTGCAGGACGGCGGGATGGTTCTGCCCTCGCCAGCGGCCTGGAGCATCGACGTGAAGACCGGAATTACAGATGCATATCCTGTTTTGAGCACGTCGCAGTCTCTCCAGCCGTAACTTATTATCTCCCGGTAACTTCTGGTAGACGAATGGGATTCCTGTACAGGTCAGCAACCATGGCCGAAGTTCTTTGATGAAAGCCCGGGTGGTATCTCAACAGCCCACCTCGGATAACACACCGATTGAAATGGGGGCCGGCATCCCTCAGAGGATCAGAACTGGTCTCATCGACAGGCCTTCGACTGCTTGCTGAAGCGACGCGCTCGGGAATACGAGCATCCAGAGCAGCTGAGTGACGAGGATATCGAGACATATCTCCGTCCATTGCCCCGCTGACTGCTCGCTCACCGGCAACCGCCACCAGCCTCCGGCGCGCTATCTCAAATTGGAACAACCGATCCAGGGGCTTTCGTTTCAGAACAGCCGCTTCCGAATAACTCAGAGGTAATGTTTCGCCGGCCCTGGCGGCGACCGATACTGACGTTGAAATTCGCGGAGCCGCCTCTCGAAGGTCGTAGCCCCACACAGGAAGCGCCTGCTGATCGCGTAACCGGGACAGGCAGGCACGTAATCGGGCTCATATGGACAGGGTTCTCCGCGCAGGCAAGGAGATCGGCCGCAATGGGATCAGGATCCAGGGGATCAGCAGAGGGAACTTTCCGCGCTTTCATCGCCTCCACGTTCAGCTTTGTTGAGTGTTTCCGTCGTCGGGCCTTCAGTGTGCCCGCTGCCGCATGGCGCAGCCGGGGCGCGATCGCCCTCGTGGCGCTGTTCGTGTCTGCGGGCGCTGCAGCGGGGGCGCAATCCGTGCAGTTTTTCAGCGCTTTTCAGTCCTACACTCAGACGGAAGCCGCCTATGCCCAGGGTCTGGTGACCAACGAGCACGGCGACCTTTATGTCTCGGGAGCGCACGCCCTGGCCTACATCCCGGTGGATGCGAACGGCAATCCCATCAGCTCCGAATCGACAGACGTCAGCTGCTCTCCATCCTCAGGAGAATCGATGGGCATCGCCATCGACACGACGAACCACATCGTCTACCGGGCCGACCTTGAAGGGCCCAATTCCATTCCGGACGTGGAGATGTTTGCCTTCAGTGCGGGGAGTTCCACTACCTGCACGTTGTCGTATATCGACAACGGCAGCTGGGGTGCGCCGAGCTCGGTCGCGGTCGACTCGAGTTCAAATCTCTACGTGCTCGACGCCGGAAACGGCACCCTCTATGAGCTGGCGCCGGGATCGGGCTATGCGAAAACCGCGGTGTGCTCGAACTCCGGTCTGGTCGATACCACCGGGCTGTCTATCGACGGATCGGGCAACTTCTACGTGACTTCCAGCGCCAACCCGGTCAGCGGATTTCCCTACCCCTACGGCATGGAATCGCCGGGGACGCCCGCGACGACGGGAGTCTACAAGGTCACCGGCAGCGGTGGCGGAACCTGCAGTCTCACCCCGATCGGCTCCGGGTGGTCGAGCCCGACCGCGACGGCGGTCGATGCCGCCGGCAACCTCTGGGTGGCGGATTTGGGCGCGAATGAGATCGACCTGCTGCTGGCCAACGGCGGCGGCTACAACCAGGTCCCCTACCAGGAGATCAGCCAGATCCGCACCCTGACGCTCAACAGTGCCGGCAATGTCTATGGCCTGGCATACGTCGATGCCGGCGCGGACAAAGCGCTGGTGTGGGCGGGCGGGACGCCGGCTCACTACCTGGGCACCTACGCCGTGGGCACGCCCGCGTCGCCGGTGACGGCAACCGTCGATCTGATGGAGGCGGAAAACGTGGGCGCCTACACAGTGACCACGCAGGGTTCCCCGACGGGCGATTTTCAGCTGACCAGCACCACCTGTCAGACGGGCCAGCAGGCGGCGCTCTACAGCTGCACCGTCCAGGTGGCCTTCACCCCGCAGGCTCCCGGCCTGCGCACCGGCGCGCTGGTCGTTACTGACAACAACGGCAACGTCCTGGGCACGAATTACTTCTACGGCGTCGGCCAGGGCCCCTCGATCGCCTTCCAGCCCGGCGTCTTTTCCACCCCACTCACCTCGGTCAACAACCTCGAATATCCCTTTGGCGTGGCCATGGACGAGTCGAGCAACCTCTATGTGACCGACTACGACAACGGCGCGCTCTATGAGGCCGCTGCCGGCGGCACGGCGCTCACTCCCCTCGACAGCACTCTGTACCAGCCGCTGGGCGTCACGGTGGATGGGGCCGGCAACGTCTGGGTCGCCGATGCCGGCAACGGCAATGTGGTGCTGGAAACGCCCAACGGCCAGGGCGGCTATACGAAATCCACGCCCTTCACCGGCCTGCACGCACCCTACGATGTGGCGGTCGATGGCTCCGGCAACGTCTACATCGTCGAGTATGGAGCCGGCGACGTGCTGAAGGAGACCCTGACCAACGGCGCCTATGCCCAAAGCACGGTGGTCGCCGGCCTGAATATTCCCAATGGCGTGGCCGTGGATGCGAGCGGAAACGTCTACGTCACCGACTCCGGCAATGGCCAGGTCCTTGAGGAAACGCCTTCAGGCTCCTCCTACACGCAAACCGTCGTCGCCAACAATCAGCTCGATCTTCCCGAAGGCCTCGCCATCGATCCCAACGGCGACGTGTACATCAGCGACTCAGGGCATCAGCGAATCGTCGTCGCCAGACCGTCGGGCGCCAACAGCTTTACCCAGTTCACGCTGCTGAGCACCGGAATGACCGGGCCCGTGGGTCTGGCGCTCGATGCGGCCGGCGACCTCTACATTGCCGACCCGAACGCTCCGGCTGTCCATGCGCTCACGGTCTCCACGCCGCCCTCCTTCAGCTTCGCCAGCACCGTCGCGGGCGGGGAAAGCAGCGACAGCCCGCAGTTGACCACCCTGTTCAACTACGGCAACGAACCCCTGGACATCTCCTCGATCGGCATTCCCGCGGGCTTCGCGAGCGACGCTGCTGCCACCACCTGCGCGCTGAGCAACGAAGCGGTGGCCGCCAACGGCGGCTGCCTGCTGGGCATCGACTTTGTGCCCACGGCCGCGCAATCGTATAACGGCAGCGTTCAGCTCATCGACAACAACCTGGATCAGGCCGGCGCTTCTCAGCAGATTCCGGTTCTCGGTGTGGGCACGCCGGCGCCCACGCTCACTGGCTTCAGCGTGGTTGTATCCTCGTCCGCCTACGTCGGTGTGCCGAGCACGGTATGGATCACGGCATTCGATCAGAACGGGAACGTGCTGGCTTCTTTCAACGGAACGGCAACATTATCCACCAGCGATCCGCTGGCCGGCACCGGCACCGTCACATTTGCCGGCGGCGCCGGTCAGGCCATCGTGGTATTTGGCACACCCGGGCCGCAACTGGTTACTGTCACTTCGGGATCCGCCAGCGGCCAAACGGCCGTCAGCGTCGCGGTTCCCGCCCTTGTCGTTTCGGGCTACCCCTCGCCTCAATATGTGAACGTATCGGGCACGGTAACGATCTCGGTCACCGATGGCGCCGGCAACGCGCTCCCGTTCAACGGCGCCGTGACGCTGACGGCCAGCGATCCGCAGGCCGTCATCAATGGGGGATCCGGCGGGACGGGCAACAGCGTCACAATCAATAACGGCACCGGCACGGGAACGGTGGCCTTTGGCACACCCGGCACGCAGAGCATTACGGCCAGCGGGACGGGGCTGACAAGCGCCTCGCAAAGCAGCATCTCCGTCCTTGGGGCGCCCGGCTTCGTGGTAAACAATAACGGCGACAGCGGCGCCGGAGCGCAGGATTGCCCGGTGAATCCAGCCTCGAGCGGGCCAGGCAGCTGCACATTGCGTGACGCGCTGGCCGCGGTGACCAGCATCGGCACGGGCAATATCACGTTCGACCCGGCAGTCTTCGCAACGACTAACTCCGCCGCGCAAAATACCATTCAGCTCGCGGCGAGCAACGGGGGCCTGGTCATCGATGCTCCCTATACGACCATTACCGGACCCGCGCCCACGACGGTCAACGGCGTCCTCACGCCGGTGGTTACCGTCGACGGCAGCCAGGCCAATGCCTCGGTATTCGTCATCGACCAGGGCGTCGCGGGAGCCGCCATCGCCAACCTGACCGTCGCCAATGGGGCAGCCGGCGCCGGAGGCGGGATTGTCAACAATGGCTCCCTCTCGATCTCCGGCACCGTGTTCTCCGGCGACCAGGCCACCGGCGGCACGGGCCTCCACGGAGGCTCGGGCGCCAGCGGCGGCGCCATTCTCAACAGCGGCATCCTGTCGGTGGCAGGCAGCTCCTTCATCAATAACGCCGCCAGCGGCGCATCGCATGGAGAAGGCGGGGCGATCTACAACAACGGGGCTTCTGCCGCCACGACAGTATCGGGCTGCACGTTTTCCGGGAACTCAGCCAACGGCGCCGCGAGGTATGCCGGTGGCGGAGCCATCGCCAACTATGCCGGCGCGGTGAAGATCCTCGACAGTACGTTTTTCGGCAACTCGGCCAACGGCATCTCCGCGGTCAACGGCGGCGCGATCGTCAACCACGACGGCGGCACGCTGTACGTTGCGAACAGCACGATCAGCGGCAACTGGGCGGATTCCTACGGCGGCGGCATCTACGTCGAGAACGGGACCTCGACGGTCGCGAATACGATCGTTGACGGCAACTGGCTGGGGACTCCGTCGACCGTAACCATGTACGACGATTACGACGACCAGACAGGCGCCGCTGCATTTGCAGGTGGAGCGAGCGACGGCGGCGGCAACCTGTTCGGCTACTACAACGCCGCGCCCAGTGGCATGGACCCCACGCAGCCGGCTGCGCCGGCCATCAGCCTGGCGCCTCTGGGCAGCTATGGCGGCCCGACCCAGACCATGATCCCGCTGCCCGGCAGCCCCGCCATCTGCGCCGGAACTCCAACTCCGGGCGACAGCATGACGCTGCCCGGCGCCGACCAGCGCGGCGACGCGAGCACCAACGCCGGTTATCCCGGCTACTCGGCACAGTCGCCCTGCGTGGACGCCGGCGCCGTACAGACCAACTACGCGCTGACCTTCTCGACAGAACCTCCGGACGTGCCGGAGAACACCAGCTTCACGGCCGGAGTGACGCTGACCGAGAGCGGAGCCCCGTTCCAGGCTGCTGTGTCCATCCCGCTCACCCTGACGGGCCCAGGAACACTGACGGGCGGGTCGGCGACGACGGTCGATGGGGTGGCGAGCTACTCGCTTCAGATCAGCGCCGCCGGATCGGGCGACACGCTGGCGGCGAACCTGGTGCTCAACCAAAATGCCACCACGCCGACGGCGATTGCGGCAACCAGCACCAGCTTTTCGGTGAGCCTCGAGAATGAGTCGACGCTCGTCGTGACCGGCATGCCCGCCACAACCGAACCGTACAATGCCACCTTCACCGTGTCGAGTTCAGGCGGCAGCGGCACGGGCGCAGTCACCTTCGCGGCCACGGGGGCCTGTTCGGTCGATGCGGCCTCCGGCGTGGTGACAATGACCAGCGGCACGGGCATCTGCTCCGTGACGGCGACCAAAGCTGCAGATGCCAACTACAACAGCATCACTTCGGCGCCGGCCACGGTATCGGCCGAACCGGCCGCGGCAACGGTAACTCTGGGCGGGTTGAGCCAGACCTACACCGGATCGCCGCTCTCCGCGACGGCAACCACCTCGCCTTCCGGGCTGACTGTGACTCTCACCTACAACGGCAGTTCGTCAGCGCCCGTGGCCGCCGGCAGCTACACGGTCGTCGGCACCATCAACGATCCCAACTACCAGGGCTCAGCCAGCGGAACCCTCGTGATCGGCGCGGCGGCATCGGGCGTCAGCCTGGCATCGAGCGCGAACCCGGCCGTGCTCTCGAACGCCGTCATCTTTACGGCCACGGTCAGCTCGACGGCCGGAGCGCCGGCTGGTTTGGTGTCGTTTATCGATGGCACAACGCCCATCGGATCGGCGACGATTGCCAACGGCAGTGCCCAGGTCACCATCTCGACTCTGACGGCAGGGTCACACTCCATCACGGCCGCCTACGCAGGAGATACCGACTACAGCGGATCGTCCAGCAGTCCGCTCTCGCTCACCATACTCGACTTCACCCTGGGTAATGCGGGGGGCAGCGGCGGAAGCTCCGGCCAGTCGCAGACCGCGTCTCCGGGGGGATCGGCAACTTATACGGTCAACCTCATTCCCAGCAGCGGCACGACGTTCCCGGACCCGATGACGCTCACTCTCACCGGGCTGCCAACCGGCGCGACGGCAACGCTCAGCACGCCAGGTTGGGCACAGCAATCGGCCACATCGTGGATCCTGCCGGCCAACCAGCCGGTCAACGATCTCTCGCTCACCGTCCAGCTGCCCGCACAAACTGCGGCGGCAACGCCAAACGATGCGCCGGCCCGCAGGCTCCCGCTGACCTTACTGGGAGTACTGCTGCTGCCGTTTGCTGGCAGATGGCGCAGGGCGGGCATGCGAGTGAGCCGCTGGCTGTGTGTCGCGCTCATTGCGGCAGGGTTCGCGGCCTTCGGCGGCACTGTGGGTTGCGGGAGTTCTTCAACCCACACGCAAACTTCGCAACTGTACACCATCACGGTAACCGTCACGTCGGGTGCGTTGACCCACTCAACCGAGCTCAACCTGACAGTTCAATAGCCGCTCGTGACAGCGACGGCAAGGACACCCGGGACCCGTACAGCGGGTCCCGGACCCTTCCTTGTGGGCCCGCTCGCAGCTCTCGCGTAAAACCAGGGGTGCGCGGGCTAAAGCATTTTCAGGGTTGCTGTAGACTGCAGCCGGGATATCGAGTCGCGCAAGTTGCTGAAGAAGATTGGCTCCTCAGGTAGGACTCGAACCTACAACCCTTCGGTTAACAGCCGAATGCTCTGCCATTGAGCTACTGAGGAGTGTGTCAGCCAGTGCTCCTGCCTGCCGGAATTATATCAAAGCGCATTCGCGCCACTCCTTGCCGGGGATCGCGGCCGGTTGCCCCATTCGACTCGGCGAATCAGTAGAAGAGAATCGCAACGCGGTAGGTCGTAAAGTCTTCGCCCGCAGGCGGCGAGCAAGCTCCAACGGTCGCGCGGGCAAAGCCCTTTGCGCGAATCTGCTGCAGCACCGCGGCCGGCAGTTGGCTCAGGTCGGAACTCTCGAAGCGCACGATCGACCGGACGTTGGTTCCCTGAGGCCATCCGTGGCCCATTCGGCAAGCCTGCTCCCCCGGTCCTGCCGGTGCCGACGCAATCACGCCGGCCTGGCGCAGCAGCTCCCCGACACGCTCCTCGACTTGCTGCACGTTGAGCGCCTGCACGGCATCGGCAAAATCTTCCACGGCATACAGCTGGCTGCCGCGCTGCACCACCGCGACGCCGAGCGTGTTCAGTCTCGGATCGAGGATGTTTTCCCGATGCGACGGCGAGTGCATCCACGCGGTGTTGATCTGCTCCGCGCTCCAGCCACTGGCGATGTTTTCCGCGACGGTCCGGAAGCGCACGCCTGCCTGCCTGGCCCGCGCCACGAGCGGCGGCTCGCCCGGATACTGGTGCGACAGCACCGGTTCCTGCGACATCATCGCGGCATGCGCTTTCGCGGAGCTCGCCAACGCGGTACTCCACAGCAGTGGCGGCAATCCCTGATCGGCGCGATCCTGATTGGTGAGCGAAAAAATCCGATGCGCCAGCGGATCGGCGATCGCCGCGGTCTGCGGGTGCCCCGCGACGGCTGCGCCGGCGGCCATTGCAGCAGCCAGCAGCACGCGTCTCATTTGGGAATATCCAGTCTTCATTCCGGCCGATCTGAAGTGTTTCCGCGCGGCGCTCCCCGCTGCGCGACAGGCGTGCAAACCTGCCACAACTCAGGCGGCCTTCTCGCCGACGCCCCCCGGCATCTCGCTCCGATACCGCACTATGAGGGGGAGCAGCTTGCGTGCCGCCCAGTAGCGCGGGACATAGCGCGAGGGTGCGGATACGCAGCGGAACAACCAGCCCAGATAAAACCTGTCGGCCCAGCGCGGAATACGCACCTGGTCCCCGCTCAGGAAAGCAATGGCCGCCCCGATGCAGTGAATCGCCGGCAGATAATCGAGATTTCGCTTCAAATAGAGCCCCAGCCGCTCCTGAGTGCCACCGCCGAGCGTGATCACAATGTGCTTTGGGCGCTGATTCCGGATCGCCGTCAGGAGTCCCGGATCGTCGATCTCGGCTCCGTACATGGGAGCCAGCCATACGCAGCTTTCCGGAATGGCAATTCCATGGCCGCTCAACCACCTTAAGTTGCGCTTCGAGCTGGTCTCGCCAGCCATGATCCAGAAGGTGTTGCCGGGCGCGCGCACTTCGTCCAGACGCAGCAACGCCCGCAGGTACGAGAGCCCCGAAATTCGGCGGACCGAATCTCTTTCCATCAGGTTCCATACCATCACCATGAGCGCAGAATCGGTGATGGCGACGTCGGCATTCAGCAGCGCTTCGCGATACGGTACGTCGGCGACGAGATCCTTCAGTGCCGGCGCCGCTGGAACCACCAGCAGGCCGCCCTGACGCACCTGTTCGACTGCTCCATGCACGTCTCCGGCATAGAACTGCACTCCCAGTATCTTCCGAAATTTCCTGCGTCCGTCCATCCGCGGTCCTGGAGATTGAGCCGCTGAGCCGATTTTGTTGCTACTTGCGAGCGCCGACCAACATCTGCTGTTCGATCCACTGGTAGGTCTTCGCCATTCCGTCCTTCAGGCGGATGGACGGCTCCCACCCTAGTTCCTTCAGGATCTTTGTATTGTCGCTGTTGCGCCCGTTCACGCCCTTCGGCGCGTCCAGCTTGTATTTGCGATGCAGCTTCACCCCGGCAATCTCCTCGACGATGTCCACCAGCTGGTTAATGGTCACCAGTTCACTGGAGCCGAGGTTAATTGGGTAGCGGATGTCGCTCTCGGCGATGGCAGTGGTGCCGTTCACGCAATCGTCGATGTACATGAAGCTGCGCGTCTGGTGACCGTCACCCCAGATCTCGATCTCGTGTTTCCCCGTGGCTTTCGCCTCGATCACCTTGCGGCAAATCGCCGCCGGCGCCTTCTCGCGGCCGCCATCCCAGGTGCCGTATGGCCCGTACACGTTGTGATAACGCGCAACACGGCACTGCAATCCAAAATCCTCTTCAAAGTGGCGGCACATGCGCTCGCTGAACAACTTTTCCCACCCGTAGCCGTCTTCCGCCAGCGCCGGGTAGGCATCCTCTTCTTTCAGAGGCACCACATCCGCGCTCTTCTGTTTGTCGCCGTTATAGACGCAGGCCGAGGAGGAAAAGAAGAAGCGCTTCACTCCGGAGTCCCGCGCCGCCATCAGCATGTGCGTAGTGGTCAGCACGCTGAGCATGCACAGAGCCTTGTTGTTCTCGATGAAGCCCATGCCGCCCATGTCAGCGGCCAGCTGGAAGACGGCATCAACGCCCTTCGCCGCCCTGTAGCAGTTGTCCTTTTCCTTGAGGTCCGCCACCAGGTTCTCCACGCCGCCGGAGACCTGATACCACTCGTCCAGCGGCTTGATGTCGATGGAGCGCACGACCTCCGCGCCGTTGGCCTGCAGGTATTTCACCAGGTGCCCGCCGATAAACCCACCTGCCCCGCAGACTGCGACCTTCTCGCCCTTCAGCTTCATACGACCGGAGCCTCCATGCTCCTAAGATCCCAATCGGCGCCATCCGTGCTCTTCACGCACAAGCCTTCCTCTGCGACCCCCGGGGCTCTGTCAGGAATTCGATGTGCGCGTTTTGGGGACTCGGAGAGTACTAACTAATGTCGAACGTGTAATCATTCTCACGACCACTATTCCCGCTGTCAAGCCTTTTGATGCGCGTTGTCTGCGTACGCCTGGTGTCGACCCGGTTCCCCGTTTGGCTTTGCTACACTTGCCTGAGGTGGGTTCGATGACCGACCCTGCGCCTCGTGCCGGTGCGTTCCGCCGGCGCCGGCATATCCTCCGCATGGCCCCGCTGCTGCGCTCCCACCCCCTGGCCGGCTTCGGGTTTTTCATTCTTCTGGCTTTCGTTGTCATGGCCGTCTTCGCGCCCTGGCTGGCGCCCTATAATCCAGCGAGCCTGGATCTGTTGCATCGACTCGCCCCACCGAGCCACACACACTGGCTCGGCACCGATGAGTTGGGCCGCGACATCCTCTCCCGGCTTATCTATGGCGCTCGCCTCTCGCTCACTGTCGCGGTCTCGGTCGTCGCGCTGTCGTTCGTTCTCGGACTCATTCTTGGCGGACTGGCCGGCTATTATGGCCGATGGATCGACGTGGTCATCAATACGTTTCTGATGAATGCGTTCCTGGCTCTGCCCGGCATCCTGCTGGCGATTGCGTTTGTAGCCTTTCTGGGACCCGGACTGCTCAACCTGATTCTCGCTCTTTCTATTGGTGGATGGGTCGGCTACGCCCGTCTGGTACGGGCTCAGGTACTCGCGGTGCGGGAACGCGAATTTGTTGAGTCTGCCCGCGCCCTCGGCGCCAGCGATCTCCGTATCTTTATCCGGCACATCTTTCCCAATATCCTCCAGCCGCTCATCGTCCAGGCCGCCATCGGCATGGCCGGCGCCGTTCTGGCAGCGGCTACGCTGAGTTTTCTGGGACTAGGCGTGCCGCCGCCTACATCGAGCTGGGGCCAGATGCTCAATGACGCACGTCCTTATCTCTTCGACGCGCCGCACCTTGTCGTCTTCCCCGCCATCGCGTTGGCGCTGTGCGTGCTGGCGTTTAATTTCCTGGGCGACGCTCTCCGCGATTACCTCGATCCGCGCACGCGTCTCACCGTCGGCTTGTAAGCCCACGGGCCGAATGGCGCTACACCGGCCTGGCTTCCACGATGCCCATCTCGCTGCCGGCGGGAAACACACCCGCCAAACGAAAGCCCGCTGCCTCCAGCAGCTTTTTCCACTCCGGCTCGCTGCGTTCCCGGCCGCCCGTGACCGCCAGCATATTCAGGTCGCTCATCAGGCGGAGCTCCAGCTTTGGGTCAGCCCGATCCACGCGCGCCGGCAGGATGAATTCGATGATCAGCAACGCACCGTTCGCCGGCACGACGGCGCGGCAGTTCCGCAAAATCTCGGTCGCCCGGGCATCGTCGCACCCGTGCAGAACGTGCTTGAGCATGTACACGTCGGCCCCGGAGGGGACCAATTGCGTGAGATCCGCGGCGATCAGTTCGCAGCGCAAACCGATCGGGTCGTTCGCGAAGCGCGGCCTGGCCGCCTCAATGCTCGGCTCCAGATCGACGAGCATGCCGCGGACGTGCGGATACAGTTCCAGCACGGCGTGAATCAACGCGCCGCCGCCGCCGCCAAGATCGGCAACGACTTTCGCACGTGAAAAATCCCAGGCCCGCGCGATGGGAGCGTAATCCTGCGCGGGAGCGGTGCCCATCACGGCGCGAAAAATCGCGTTGGCCTCGGGGTCCTGCGACCAGCGCGAGGGCACGCCGGGAGCCCGCACCTGCTGGGCTGGTTTGCCCGTTCGCACGCATTCGGTCAGCAGCGACCAGTTGTCCGCCAGCAGATCCGCCCAGAAAACCACGGCCGGCCATGCC
>DATJQW010000191.1:0-18079 GCA_035505395.1 Acidobacteriaceae bacterium | reverse complement strand
CCCTTTTCCTCGCAGAGCAACTGCCAGGGCACGATATTCGAGTGGTGCTCCATGGCAGTGATCAGAACTTCGTCCCCGGCGCCTACATGCGTGCGTCCATACGTCTGCGCCACCAGGTTGATCGCCTCGGTCGTCCCGCGCACGAAGATGATCTCGCTGGGTGCCGCCGCATGGACAAACCGCTGGACCGCCGCACGGCCGGCTTCGAATTCCTCGGTCGCCAGCTGCGACAAATAGTGCACGCCACGATGAATGTTCGCGTTCTCGCCCTCGTAATACCGCACCAGCGCATCCATCACCGCCTGCGGTTTTTGCGAGGTGGCCGCGTTGTCCAGGTACACCAGGGCGTGCCCGTGGACTTTGCGCCGGAGAATCGGAAAATCGGCGCGAATCTTCTCCACGTCATAGCCAGCACCTGCGCTCGTCGGAGCCACAGCCGTTGCAGCGCTCATCCCGCCTCCTCCATCGCTCGTTCCGCCACGCGTTGTCACCTCGCCCGCTGCGCGTCTTCCAAAAACACCAGGTGCCGGCGGATCAGATGCTCGATCTGCGTCCGCGCCACAGATGACTGCATCCGCTCCACGCACTCCTCTGCAAACGCCAGCAGCAGCAGCTTGCGCGCCTCTGCCTCGCTCAGGCCCCGCGACCGCAGGTAAAACAGCGCGTTCTCTTCGATCTGCCCGATCGTAGCGCCGTGCGTGCACTTCACGTCATCCGCATAGATCTCCAGCTGGGGTTTGGTGTCGATCTGCGCGTCGTCGCTCAGCAGCAGATTGCGATTCGTCTGCTTGGCGTCGGTCTTCTGCGCGTCCTTGTGGACGACGATGCGCCCGTGGAAGACGCCGTGCGCCTGGCCGTCGAGGATGCCGTTGTAAAACTGGCGGCTGCCGCAGTGCGGGCTGGCGTGTTCCACGTGCATGTAGTTGTCGAGATGCTGCCGTTCCGTTCCCAGGAACAGTCCGTTGATCAGGCACTCGCCGCCTTCGCCGGCCAGCACCGGGTGGACGTTGTTCCGCACCAGGCCGCCGCCCAGCAGCAGCGAGTGCGACGACACGTTCGCGCTGCGGCCCTGCTGAATACGCAGCGTCGACACGTTGAACGCCTTCAGGTGCTCGCGCTCGATCAGATAGTGCTGCGCCACGGTGCTCTCGCCGGCAACCAGCTCCGTCACCGCGTTGGAGAAAGCGACCGACTCGCCACCGATGGAGACGTAATCCTCGATGACTGCAATCTGCGCCTGATCCTCAGCGACAATCAGATTCCGCGGATGGGTCACCGTCGGCGCATCTTCGTGCGTGGTGAGGTAGAGCAGGTAAATCGGCGCTTCCAGCACCACGCCGCGCGCCGCATGCACCCAGGCGCCGTCGCTGAGGAATGCCGTATTCAGCGCCACAAACGCGTCGCGCTTCTGATCCGCGTAGCGCCCCAGGTGCTTCTCGATCGACTCGGGATGCTGCTCGATCTGCTCGCGCAGGCTCGCGACCGTGACGCCTTTCGGCAGGCCGCTCGTCTGCGACAGTTCCCTGGCGTAGCGTCCATTGACGAAGACCAGGGTCGCCGCAGCGCCCTCGATACCGAAGGCCTCGACGTTCTTCTTCGTAAGCTTGTCCGCGCCGGCCGGCCGGAAGTGCGTCCGCGCTATCGCCGAGACATTTGTGAAGCGCCAGTCCTCATCCTTCGTGGTGGGGAAGCCGACGTCCCAGAAGCGGGCAAAGGCGTCTTCGCGGAGCCGCTTCAGCCACGCGGCGCGCGGCGCAGTCTTCTCCGCCTCGGTGAACGCCTCAAGCCAGCTCTGGACCCAGGCGCCTTTTTGTTCCGCGGTAGCCGCCATTACCTTCGCGCTCCCACTGGTTGATACGCTTCGTGCTCGGTCCAGCCGTAGCCCTTTTCTTCCAGCTCCAGCGCCAGCTCCTTGCCGCCCGAGCGGACAATGCGGCCGTCGACGAGAACGTGCACAAAATCCGGCACGATGTAGTTCAGCAGCCGCTGGTAGTGCGTGACGACGAGCATAGCGCGCTCCGGGTTGCGCAGCGAATTCACGCCGTTGGCGACGATGCGCAGCGCATCGATGTCCAGGCCCGAATCGGTCTCATCCAGAATGGCCAGCTTCGGCTCCAGCACCGCCATCTGCAGAATCTCGTTGCGCTTCTTCTCGCCGCCGGAGAAGCCCTCGTTCAGCGAGCGATTCATCAGCTTCTCGTCCATTTCCAGCAGCGCCAGCTTTTCGCGGAACAGCGGCAGGAAATCCATCGCGTCCATTTCCTCCTGGCCGCGGTACTTCCGCTGCGCGTTCAGCGCGGAGCGCAGAAAGTACGTGTTGCCGATTCCTGGAATCTCCACCGGATACTGGAAGGCCAGAAAGACGCCCTCGCAGGCCGCTTCTTCCGGCTTCATCTCCAGCAGATCCTTGCCCTCGAAGGTGATGGAGCCGTTGGTCACCTCATAGGCATCGCGGCGCGCCAGCACCTGCGCCAGCGTGCTCTTGCCCGAGCCGTTGGGGCCCATGATGGAGTGGACCTCGCCCGCATTCAGCGTCAGGTCGATGCCCTTCAGGATCTCGTGACCGCCCACGTTCACATGCAGATTCTTGATTTCCAGCAAACTCATCCGTCCGTTTCCTCGTATCCGAAATCTCTTCCGCCGGCCTGCCGGCCTGCTTTGATCTAACCGCACCTTAGCTGGCCGTTTCTTCAGCCGGGCGCCCCGCCCTTGTCGCCCGTCGTTGGCGACAGGGTGGGATCAGCCCACGCTTCCTTCCAGGCTGATGCTCAGCAGCTTCTGCGCTTCCACGGCAAACTCCATCGGCAGCTCGCGGAAGACCTGCTTACAGAATCCGTTCACGATCATGGAGACCGCATCTTCGGTCTTCAGCCCGCGCTGCTGCAGATAAAACAGCTGATCCTCGCCGATCTTGGACGTGGCCGCCTCGTGCTCCATGCGCGCCGATGAATTCTTCACTTCGATGTACGGGAAGGTATGCGCGCCGCACTTGTCGCCGATCAGCAGCGAGTCGCACTGGGTGTAGTTACGCGCGCCCTCGGCGCCTTTCATGATCTTCACCATGCCGCGATAGGTGTTCTGCCCGTGGCCGGCGCTGATGCCCTTCGAGACGATGGTGCTCTTGGTGTTCTTCCCGAGGTGGATCATCTTCGTTCCGGTGTCGGCCTGCTGATAATTGTTCGTCAGCGCCACCGAGTAGAACTCGCCCACGGAGTTATCGCCCTGCAGAATGCACGACGGATACTTCCAGGTGATCGCCGAGCCGGTCTCCACCTGCGTCCACGAGATCTTCGAATTCTTCCCCAGGCACTTGCCGCGCTTGGTTACGAAGTTATAGATCCCCCCCTTGCCGTTCTTGTCGCCGGGATACCAGTTCTGCACCGTCGAGTAGCGGATCTGCGCGTTGTCCAGCGCCACCAGCTCCACCACCGCCGCGTGCAGCTGATTCTCGTCGCGCATCGGCGCGGTGCAGCCCTCGAGGTAGCTCACGTAGCTGCCTTCGTCGGCGATAATCAGCGTCCGCTCGAACTGGCCAGTCTCGGCGGCGTTGATGCGGAAGTAGGTCGACAGCTCCATAGGGCACCGTACGCCCTTCGGCACATACACAAACGATCCGTCGCTGAAGACCGCGGCGTTCAGGGCCGCATAGAAATTGTCGGTGTGCGGCACCACTGAGCCGAGATACTTCTTCACCAGATCGGGATGGTTCTTCACCGCCTCGGAGAACGAGCAGAAGATAATCCCCAGCTCGGCGAGCTTCTCTTTGAACGTGGTCGCGACGCTCACGCTGTCGAAGACCGCGTCCACGGCGACGTTCGCAAGCAGTTTCTGCTCGGCCAGCGGAATCCCCAGCTTCTCGTAGGTCCGCAGAATCTCCGGATCCAGCTCGTCCAGACTGTTCAGCTTTTTCTTTTGTTTTGGCGCGGAGTAGTACGCGATGTCCTGGTAATTGATCGGCGGGAAGGTCACGTTGGCCCACTTCGGTTCCGCCTGCGCGCGCTCCTGCTGCGCCCAGTAGCGGTAGGCATTCAGCCGCCACTCCAGCATGAACTCCGGCTCGCCCTTCTTCTCCGAGATCAGGCGGATCACGTCTTCGTCCAGCCCTTTGCGGATCCGGTCTTCCTCGATCCGGGTGACAAATCCCCACTCGTATTCCCGGTTGGCCAGATCGTGGACGACATTCATGTCGGTGCTCATGCTGCTCTCCTTGTGCCCGGTTCCGTTTCCCAGTTCGGGTCGCGCCTGCCGGCTGCCAGGCCATCGCGGCGATTGAGTCTCGCCGGGGCCGCCGCGCTGATATACGACTAAAGCGGTCCTATATCAGAGTGTACCGCCCCCTCCGCGTTGGAATCAAATGCCAACCTGCGGAAATTCTTCGTTCCTTAGAGAGATGCCGCAGGCCGGCCCTGGGTCGCGCGTCTCGGCCCGCCGCGATTCACCGGGCCGACAAACTTGACGGGAAAGGCTCGTTCAGGCCACGGCGCGCTGGCGTTCCGGGCGACTGGTTGCAGCCGTGTTGCGCATGGCCATGGTGATGGAGAAGACAGTGCCGGAGAACCGGGGAGCGCAGCGGCTGCGCACCTGCACCGTCCAGCCGTTGCGGCGGATGATCTCCCCGGTCACCCACAGTCCCAGTCCGGTGCCGGTTTCGCCCTTGGTGGTCACAAACGGCTCGAAAATCGTCGGGCGCAGGTCTTCGGGGATGCCGGAGCCCGTATCGGCAATCGACAGGCGCACGCGCGATTCGCCCGTGCGGTTGGTGCAGGTGGAGACGCGGACGCGCAGCCGGCCGCCGTGGCGCATGGCGTCAATGGCGTTGCCCACGATGTTCGCAACCACCTGGCGCAGCTCACCGGGACTGGAAAGAATGGTCGCCGAGCCGGCGAAGATCTCGAGCTGAACGGCAACATTGGCGGCGACGAGACGCGAATTGTAGAGGACCAGGATGGAGCGCAGCACGCTGCCAATCTCGGTATCGACGGGCTGGTTGGGCTCGCGATAGAAGCGCAGGGTCTGCTTGGCGATTTCGGCCACGCGAGCCAGCTCCTGATCGGCGTCGTCGAGGTACCGGGTGGCCTCCTTCGGATCGGTGCAGGTGCGGATCAGATAGAGGAGGTTGGTGACGGCCTCCAGAGGATTGTTGATTTCGTGCGCGATGCTGGCGGCAAGCCTGCCGGTAACGGCGAGCTTTTCGGATCGGCGCAGAGCCTCCTGGGCTCGCGAGTATTGCTGCATCTGATCGCGGATCTGATACTGGCGCTGGCGTCCGCGCAGGGCGAACTCCAGGGTGCTGAGCAGCGTTTCCGGGCGGATGGGCCGTTCCAGAAGAAAGATGTTGCCGAGCGGGCGGCGCAGCCGGCGCAGGCGCTCGCTTTCCGGCGTGACCTGGCCTCCGACGGTGAGCAGGATAAGCGGAAAGTCGGACCAGGGCGGCTGCTGCTCGACCACATGACTCAGGGCGGCAATGGCCGGCGAGGTGAGCGCCTCTTCCGAGACGATCGCAGCCCCGGCGCCGCGCGCAATCTCGACACAGAGATCGTCGGCCGAGGGCACCGAGTGGCATGGGATCGACAGGCGCCCGAGTAACCCCGCGATCAGGAGCCCGTCTTTCCCGGTGGGAGCGAGGATGATCGTGCGGATGTCGTGTGCCGAGGGTTTAAGATCGGGCAGCAGGGTCATCCTCCCTCGCAGCGGCGGAGCCGATGAGACGCGGCACGCCGGTTAAGACCCCCTCGAACTGCGCCAGCGGCTGGCCCACTCTCACCTCACCCTTCTCGAGGAAGAGTTCGCGGATCGTGCGCTCGTGGCTTCCGCTGCGTTTCTTGACCACCGAGATCGCCTGGCGGATCTGGCCGGCGCGCTCGAAGTAGCGGAAGAGCAGGATGGTGTCGGCCAGGTAGCTCACGTCGACTGGGGAACTCATCGAGGAGCCGATGACCCCGGCCTGCGCGAGGGTGAGGATGGTGGCGATACCCTGCTGGCCGAGGTACGAGAGCAATTCGTGCAGCTGCATCGCGAGGTACTGCTCGTGCGGCATGGCGTTGAGCAGGCCGTTCATGCTGTCGATGACCAGAACGCGCAGATTCTGCTCGTCGACCAATTGACGGATCTGCTCGACGAATTCGCCGGGCGCAAGTTCTGCAGGATCGACCTGCTGCATCTGAAGCATGCCGCTTGCGATCAGCGGCCGGGCATCCATGCCGAGGCCGCGGGTGCGGTCCAGCAGAGTGCTGAGGCCCTCATCGAAGCAGAAGATCATGGCCTTTTCGCCGCGCTTCGCGGCAGACCAGGCGTAAGAGAAGGCGATGGTGGATTTGCCGCAGCCCGCGGGACCGGTGAGCAGCGTGCTGGTGCCGGTGTCGATGCCGCCGCCGAGGAGATCGTCGAGCTCGGTCAGGCCGCTGGGGACAGGTTTGCGCTCGAAGCCGGGCGTATGTTCCGCGGCGATGAGGCGGGGGAATATTCTCAGGCCGCCGGTGACGATGACGTAGTCGTGGAAGCCCTCGCGGTAGGCGGTGCCGCGCAGCTTGTGAATCTCGATACGGCGGCGCTTCATTCCGTAATCGCGACCGAGGCTCTGCATGGCAATGACTCCGTGCGCAATGCTCTGCAGCTGGAGATCTTCGCTGTCCAGCGAGGTGCGGTCATCGAGGAGCAGAACCGTGATATTGCCGCCGGAAAGATGGCGCTTGAGGGCAAGGATCTGGCGGCGGTACTTAAGGGGATCGCGGGCCAGCATGCGCAGCTCGGCGAGCGAATCGAAGACCAGGCGCTGCGGCTTGACCTCATCGACCTCGCGCTTGATCGAGGCGATGGTGTCGGCCAGCTCGACCTCGGACGGATGGAAGACGGTGTACTGAGCTTCGGGCCGGAGATCGTCTTCCGGAGGGATCATCTCGAAGATGCGCAGATTGTCGGGGGGCCAGCCGTGCGAGCGGGCAACCTGCTCGAGTTCCTGGCGCGATTCGGAAAGCGTAACGTACAGGACGGTCTCGCCCTGACGGATGCCTTCGAGAAGGAACTGGAGGGCGAGGGTGGTCTTTCCGGTGCCGGGATCGCCCTCGATCAGGTAGAGGTATCCCTTGGGAAAGCCGCCGTTGAGGATGTTATCGAGGCCGGAAATGCCAGTTTTCAGGCGGCTGAGGACGAAACTGCCATTCCCGCCTGAGGGAAAAGGAGAAGACGCGGACGCTGAGGTCCTGCGAGGCCCGGTTGGAGCGGTCTTTCGGTTCACCTTTCTTGTTCTCCATGGAAGGGGAAGCATCGGCGGGGCGCCGAGCCTGAGTCAAAAACCGGTAATTTCGATGCGCTGGCCGCGCCGGGCAGTTGTCTCGGAATGGCGCGTCAGGCGTGCCTGGGAAGGGGCCGTATTTTTGCGACTGCGGAGGCGATCAGAGCTCGCGCGAAGAGGAGGATTCGAGCAGGCGATAGAGGGTGGAGCGGCTGATGCCGAGAAGCCTGGAGGCGCGCACCTTGTTGCCGTTGACGCTGGCCAGCACACGGGCGATGTGACGGAGAATGGTCCGGTCAAGATTGGGGTCTTCGGCACAGGTCTCTTCCGGGGTTACCTGAATCTCAGGCGGCACCGGGTCGGGCCACTGGAGGCGCGGGATGTCGATGGGGCGTATCCATTGACCGGGACATTCGAGGGCGGCGGAGGCGATGATCGACTCGAGTTCGCGGGCGTTGCCCGGCCACGCGTAGCCGGCCAGCCGCGCGAGGGTGCCGGGCGCGAAGCCGCGGAGGACTTTGCCATGCTGCTGAATCCAGCGGCGGAGAAAGAGTGCGGCCAGCACAGGAATATCCTCGCGACGCTCGCGGAGCGGGGGAATCGAGAAGCGGAGGGCGGTGAGATGACTGGCCAGATCGGAACGGAAAGCCCCGGCGGCGGCAAGCTGGCGAAGGGAGTGGGCGGAACCGGCGACGATCTGCAGCGGTCCGGAAGAGGCTTTGAGGCGGATCCGCTCGTGTGCGGCACGCTCGAGGAAGTTGCGCAGCAGGTGCTGGCCCTCGGGGGCCAGTTCGTCGACGCGGGAAAGCCAGAGCAGGCCTCCGCGGGCCTGCATCCAGGGGAGCTCCGGATCCTCGATGAAATCCGCGGCGACCCAGGGCGCGAAGGGTCCGCAGGCAGCCGGACCGATGTCATGGAGCGTCTGCGCGGCCAGCAGCTTGCCGGTACCCGGTTCGCCTTCGATAACCGCTACACGGAAGTGCGGGGCGATGGATCGCATGCGCGAGAAGAGCTGCTGCATCACGGCGCTGCAACCGGCCATCGGGCCGAACATCGATGTTTCGGTCCGGATGATGTCAGGCTCCAGGGCGCCGGGGCCCGGCAGGACGGGGCTCGTACCGTCCCATTGCGCCAGCGCGCTCTGCTGCTGATTACCGGTGCTGCTACGCGTCGGATACACGGCCCTGGACCATACTCCCGATACTGCCCTTATCGGCATTCTCGCTGGGAGGATGAAGCGGAAAACGTGGCCGGCGCCGGGGTTGCCACGCCGCAAAAGAAAAGAAACGAGAAAGCTCCCGCTCGGCTGAGGAAAAAGCGGCATCGTACCTGTTCGTGCCCGCCAAGTGCGTGCGGGCGAAACAACCCACGATGGAGTTCCCTATGAAAGCTTTCCTGAAATTCGCCGTGCTGTTGCCGGCTCTGCTGCTGTGTGTCCTTCCGGCCGCGGCACCGGCGCAGATCGGCATCGCCATTACCGTCTCGACAGCGCCTCCGGTGCTGCCTGTTTACACGCAACCCCTCTGTCCCGAGGATGGCTGGCTCTGGTCGCCGGGATACTGGGCGTGGAGCCCGGACACCGGCTACTACTGGGTGCCGGGAGCGTGGGTCGCCCCGCCGGAGCCAGGTCTGCTGTGGACCCCTGGATACTGGGCTTATACCAACGGCGCGTACCTCTGGAATGACGGGTACTGGGGGCCGGAGGTCGGTTTCTATGGAGGGGTGAACTACGGATTCGGATACTTCGGGGCGGGATTCGTCGGCGGCATGTGGCGCGGCAACGTATTCGAATACAACACGGCCGTGCTGCATGTAAACACCACCGTGATCCATAACGTGTATGTGAATCGAACAGTGATCGTAAACGAGAATTCGAGCCGCGCCAGCTTTAACGGGCCCGGCGGAGTGAACCGGCGGCCGACAGCGCGGGAAGAAACGGCGATGCACGCGCGGCATATCCCGGCGACCTCCGCGCAGACGCAGTATCGAACCCAGGCGAGCCGCGATCCACAAGCGCGATACACAGCCAACCACGGGCACCCGGTCCACGCAGCGATGACCCGGCCGGCGCCGGCCCATGCGGCGACGCGTACGGCTGAGCGGCCTGCCGCACGCACGGCGGCCGCTGCGCGAACCAATCGCCCGGCGGCTACCCGAACGGCTCGGGCGACAACGCGGACGCGAACAGAGGCCACGCACGCCGCTCCACGTACGGAGAGCCATGCGGCGACAAGAACGGAAGCCCATCCGGCCGAGCACTCTGCTCCGCGGACCGAATCCCGTCCGGCTCCGAGAACAGAAGCCAGGCCGGTCGAACATACTGCGCCGAGGACGGAATCCCGCCCCGCACCGCGCACGGAATCGAGACCCGCACCCAAACCGGAGGCGCGAACCGCTCCGAGGACTGAAGCTCGCCCGGCGGAGACAGCTGCGCCCCGGACCGAGTCTCGCACAGCGGAGCGCACTGAATCGAAACCCGCACCCAAACCCGAGACGCGAACCGCTCCGAGGACTGAGTCCCGCCCGGCGGAGACAGCTGCGCCCCGGACCGAGTCCCGCCCCGCACCGCGCACGGAATCCAGACCTGCACCCAAACCGGAGACGCGTTCGGCTCCGCGGCCGGAGGCTCGTCCTGCTGCGCGGCCCGCGCCCAAGCCGGCAGAGAAGCCTGCGCCTCATCCGGAGGAGAAACCGCACTGACCTGTCAGGGTGACGGATACGAGGCAGGAATCAGAAGCGGGAACTGAGCCGGGAGCCCAGGGGCAACCGGCTCAGGAACCTTTGCGAGCGCCGAGGCGCGACGAGGGGACATCCGAGAAGATGTTGCCGTCGCGAATGTGGACGATGCGGTGCGCATACTCGGCGATATCGGGCTCGTGGGTGACCAGCACGATGGTGTTGCCGCGCCGGTGCAGATCGTCGAAGAGCGCCATGATCTCCTCGCCGGTTTTCGAGTCGAGGTTTCCGGTGGGCTCGTCGGCGAGGATGATGGAGGGATTGTTGACGAGGGCGCGAGCGATGGCGACGCGCTGGCGCTGGCCGCCGGAGAGCTCGTTGGGCTTGTGGTACATGCGGGCTTCGAGGCCGACAGCAGCCAGGGCGCCCTTGGCGCGGTCCAGGCGCTCCTCGGTCGGCGTCCCGTTGTAGATCAGGGGCAGCTCGACGTTGTGCAGCGCGGTGGCGCGGGCCAGCAGGTTGAAGGTCTGAAAGACGAAGCCGATTTCCTTGTTGCGGATGCGGGCCAGCTCATCGTCGTTCAGCTCGCTGACCAGATGCCCGTTCAGCCAGTATTTGCCGCTGGAGGGGGTATCGAGGCAGCCGATCAGGTTCATCAGGGTGGATTTGCCCGAGCCGGAAGGTCCCATGATGGCGACGTATTCATTGCGGGCGATGCGCAGCGAAATCCCCTGCAGCGCGTGCACCTGCTGTTCGGACCCCATGTCGTAGGTCTTCCAGAGGCTCTCGACGACGATCATGTCGCTGGGAGGAATGGATGAGGCTGCGCCGGGCACCGCCTGGGTTGTCGTTTCTGCCGCCATTGCGACTCGATCCCCTCGGGGGCTGAAGCCCCTTTGATTCTACAAACCCCGCGGCACCTCTTTGACCAGCTTCGGGCCGTTCGCGGCGGGCACGGGACGCCAGCCCATTGAAAACCGGACGCCCGTCGCCCGTTTTATTCAGTGGATGTCGAATTCGTGTTCTGCGGTGCAACCAGCGATGTGTCCTGTTTGACCAGCGCGTTTTCCTTCAGGTCGCGCAGGACGTGATAGGTTCCGGTGACGATGCGGTCGCCGGGCTGGAGGCCGCTGAGCACTTCGATGTCGGTAGCGCCGGTGATGCCGGTATTGACGCGAACAAAGTGCACGCGATCCTTGCCATTGACCTTGCGGACAACGAAGACGCCCTGCACCAGCTGCGTCTGCGGCAGCCCGGTGTTTGGATTGATGGCCGCATCGTTATTCGTGGCCGCGCTGACGGTCTGCACGTGACTCCCCGATTTCAGCTGATTCGGGTCACGCATGACCAGAGCCTGGATGGGGATGGCGACGATGTTGTTCTTCCTGGCGGTGATGATGGCTGCAGTGCAGGAGAGCCCAGGGCGCAGCTCGTCAGACGGATGATCGAGGGTGATGACGACCTTGAAGTCCTTGGCCTCTTCCACGCCGCTGGTGGACTGGCTGGTGGCGACGCCGGTGGAACGAAGCAGAGCCTGATCGCCGACTTCGGTCACATGTCCCCTGAAGATTTTGCCAGGGAGCGCGTCCACGGTAACGTCGGCCTGCTGGCCGTCGGCCACATTGACGATGTCGGTCTCGTCGACCTTGACCTCGGCGGTGATCACCGACATGTCGGCGAGGGTCATCAGCGTCGAGCCTTCGGCGTTCTGAATACCCATGACGACCATCTCGCCCTGGCGCACCGGTTCATTGGTCACGATGCCGTCAAACGGCGCGAGGGCGAAGGTGCGGCTGAGCAGATCTTCGTTGACCTTGAGATCGGCCTGCTGGGTCGTGAGGTGTGCGCGGGCGGAAGCGGTCTGAGCGCGGGCCTGGGCCAGACCGGCGTTGGCCTGGGCGAGGCTGGCGACGTCGAGATCGTAGGCGGCCTTTTTGGCGTCAAAATCCTGCTTCGACATCACCTGGTCGGCGAAGAGAGCCTGGGCGCGCTGGAAGTCGAGCTTCTTCTGCTCCAGATCGGCCTGGGCGTGCTGCACATTGGCCACCGCGGTTTTCTCGGCGGCGATATAGGAGCTGATGTCGGTCCGGGCGGCGGCGATGGAGGCTTCCTGCCCTGCGACGTTGGCCTGCTGCTGCGCGTTCTCGATGGTGGCGACGATCTCGCCCCGGGTCACCTTGTCACCCTCTTTCACGTACAGATGGGTGACGCGGCCCATGGCGTTCGCGCCGACGTTGACGTAGACCTTGGGCTTGATCTGGCCGGTGGCATTGACGACCGAAACCAGATCCTCACGCGTGACCGTCCCGATGAGGGCTTTGGTGTACGCGGCCTGGGCACGGACAATGGTGAGGACCACAATGCCGGCCAGGAGCACGAAGGCGCCGATGATCAGGAGAATTTTTTTCAAAGCAGTTTGTCCTTCGTGGGCGCCTTAGATCAAAACCAAGGCAGTTGCGCCCTGTTCCGATGGTTTCCGCGTTGCCGCAGCGGGCTGAACGCGTGGGCTGGAGTGTGGTGGCCTGAGCATATCTCTACCCTGGTTGAGCTGTACGCAAACACGGCGAAGACAGTTCCCTGCCGAGCCGGGACGTGCGCACGGCCCCCGGGGCTCCTTCTGAACACAGCCTGACCGCACGGACTTGGACGGCCGGGACGGCGAGCAAGTGAGTTGCCGGAAAGATTTCCACCCCATGATAACAGCCTGGCAAGGGGGATAGTCTTACGCAAAAGGGGTAAAAAGGCGGTTCAATCGGCGCAGGAATCGCTTGAAAGCCCCGCTCCGGCCCCGTAAAATTGTGTACGCCCCGAAGGAGCAGCTGTTCGCGTATGTCCAGGCATCGTTTCCCAATTCATTCCGCAGTCCTGATCGCAATGCTCGCCGGCGCAGGTTGTGTGGCTGTTCACGCCCAGTCTTCCCCGTCCCAGCAGGATTCGGCCCAGAGTTCCCAGGACGATCAGAACCCCCTCACGCGCCAGCTCTCTGACAAAGAGCGCTTCAAGCAGCAGAAGGAGCTCAAGCAGGAGCTGAGCGAGAGCTACCGGAAGTGGCTGAACGAGGACGTCCGCTGGATCATCACGGACCAGGAGAAAAAGGCCTTTCTGAGCCTGAGCAACGATGAGGAGCGCGACGCCTTCATCGAGCAGTTCTGGCGGCGCCGCAATCCGAACCCGGATTCTCCCGACAACGAATACCGCGAAGAGCACTACGCGCGCATCGCGTACGCCAACGAGCACTTTGCCGCGGGCAAGCCGGGGTGGATGACGGACCGGGGCATGATTTACATCAAGTACGGCAAGCCCGACTCGATTGACTCGCACCCCAGTGGCGGGACCTACGAACGGCCCATCGAGGAAGGAGGCGGCGAGACCTCGACGTATCCCTTTGAGACGTGGCACTACCGGTACATTCCGGGGATCGGCGAGAACATCGACATCGAGTTCGTCGATACGTGCATGTGCGGCGACTACCACATGACCATCGACCGCTCGGAGAAGGACGCGCTGCTGCACGTGCCCGGCGCGGGCGAGACGCTCTACGAGCAGATGGGCATGGCCAAGAAGGCCGATCGCTTCAAGGGCGGGCTGGAGGATCTGGGACCCGGCCCCGACTCGAGCGCTAATCAGTCCAAGGAATTCGACCGGCTGGAGCTCTACGCCAAGCTGGAAGCGCCCCCGGTCATTCAGTTCAAGGACATGGATCTGGCCGAGTTCATCACCAATCACAAGGTGCTGAACGGGCCGTTCTTCCCCTTTGAAGTACGCACCGATTTTGTGAAGGTGACCGACGACACCGTGCTGGTTCCCGTCACCCTGCAGATCAGGAACCGGGACATGACCTTCAACACGAAGGACGGAGTGGCGACCGCCAACATTGACATCATCGGGCGGGTATCGACCATTACCGACCGGATTGTGCAGAGCTTCGAGGATCCGGTGGAAGTGCAGGAGCCGGCCGAACTGCTGCCGAAGTCGCTGAACAACGTTTCGCTCTACTGGAAGGCGCTCCCGCTCCGGCCCGGCCGCTACCGCATCGACATCGCCATCAAGGACGAGAACAATCCGGACCACGTGGGTGTGTGGGCGCAGGGTATCGATGTGCCCGAGTACCGCGACGACCAGCTTTCGGCTTCGTCGCTGATTCTGGCCGACAAGATGGAACGGGTGCCGGCGAAGGAGATCGGCGCGGGTTCGTTCATCATCGGGAACACGTATGTGCGCCCGCGGGTGACGACCAATCCGGCGTCTCCGGCCACCTTCCACCGGGACCAGAACCTGAACTTCTGGATGCAGGTCTATAATCTTGGCCTGGACCAAAAGAGCAAAAGGAACAACGCCGTCATCAACTATGAGATCGTGGATGCGGCTACGCATAAGGTATTGCTGAACACGCACGAAGATTCGGCAAATCTGGGCGCCAGCTCCGATCAGCTGACGCTGGAAAAAACACTCCCCCTCGCCAGCCTGGAGCCGGGCAAGTACATTGTGAAGATCAGCGTGGACGATGATGTGACCCGCCAGCAGATAGCGCAGTCCGCGCCTTTCACGGTAGAACCGTAGCCCAGGATGAGTATTGGCGGAGCGGCCATCAGAGCTGCCCGCCACGAGACGAACACATTCAGGGAGCAGGGCCAGGGAGCAGCAGCGCACGGAGTCAGTGAGCCGACGTCTTTCCATTTCCGTTCCCCTCCTTGTGGCATTGGCCGTGCTGTGCGCGGCCGGAACGTCCGCGAGCGCCCAGACGAGCAGCGTAGCCGGTGTGGTGCGGGACGCCCGCGGAGCTCCGCAGATCAGCGCCCTGGTTGAACTGCTGCGTCCCGATTTTTCTGTCGCGAAACAGGTTTACACCGACGACCGCGGGCGCTACAGGATTGCCGGCATCGCTCCGGGCGTCTATGAGGTAAAGGCGTCGGGCGCGCTCTTCCTGCCCACCATGCGCGAGAACCTCGAGGTGATCGCCGGATCGCGGCAGGTGGTGAACCTCACCCTGGACACGCTGTACGAGGCGTTTCGCTGGCTGCCGGTGAAGATGCGGCCCGCCGATGAGCCGAAGGACGACTGGACCTGGACGCTGCGCCTCTCCGCGAACCGGCCGCTGCTGCGGATGCTGCAGGATGGTCCGCTGGTGGTGGTGACGGACGGCGACGGGTCGAGCCCCAGGCTGAAGGCGCGGGTAACGGTGCGCGGCGGCGAGAGCGGCTTCGGCGACGGCGGCATTCATAACGATTTCGAGATGGAACGCTCGCCCGACGACGCGCGGGCGATGATTTTCCGCGCCGATCTCAGCCAGGCGGAAGATCCGTCGCTGAACGCCATGGCCGGCTACGAACAGCAGCTGGCGCCGGGACGCACCTTCCGCACCGTCGCGGCCGTGGAGGATCGTCCGGACATCGTCGGAGGGCCGGGAAGTCAGGGTCTTGAGGCCATCGAGATGCGCACCGGCGAGACGATGAACTTCTCCGATGCGGTGCAGGCCGAGTTCGGCGACGAGGCCGAGGCGGTCCATCTGGGCAACACTCTGGTAGAGAACCTGCCCTTCGCCACGGTATCGGTGCGCGGAGGGTCCACGTGGGTTTCGTACCGCGTCTCGACGGCGCCGGGGCTGCAGCAGGTTCAGGACCTGGATCGCGCGTCGACCGTGGAGCCGCAAATGGCGGAGCGCGGCGGAAAATTGGCACTCGAAAAGGGTCTCCGTCAGGAAGTCGGCGTGGATCACAGCTCCGGGGCGATGCGGGTGCGCGTGGTCGCCTGGCATGAGCGCGTGAGCAACCCGGTCATCACCGGCGGCGGCAATATTTCGCCGGCGGACTGGACGGGAGGCGATCTGCTCTACGACGAATCCAGCGGGTTGCTGCGCGGGGCCGGCCAGAGCTTCGGCGGCAACGGCATGATGAGCGAAGTGGAAGAACGCGTGAACGGGAGCACCTGGATCAGCTTCGACATCGCGGTGGGCGAGGCCCTGAACATGAACGCTGCGGCGCCAGGATCG
The DNA here is from genome assembly GCA_035505395.1 of Acidobacteriaceae bacterium. Classification (GTDB taxonomy): domain Bacteria; phylum Acidobacteriota; class Terriglobia; order Terriglobales; family Acidobacteriaceae; genus Palsa-343. The sequence goes on along the minus strand of DATJQW010000191.1, from coordinate 2,183 downwards.
GAGACCGTGCAGCAGGCGCTCAACGGCATGCGGCCTGGAGAGACGCCCATGTACACCGGCGCGATTCGCGGCAAAATGGCGCGGACCGCAACCGAGTGGCGAGCCTCCTATCGCTGGCAGGATGCCCGGGCGCTGACCGGGGTAAATGCGTTTGCGAGCGGCACTCCGGACGCCTACCTGAGCCTGCTGGTGCGGCAGCCGATCCGCTACCGCCGCGTGATCCCGAACGGAGTTGAGGCGCTGGTGGACGTCAGGAATCTGCTCGCAGAGGGATACCGGCCATTCGTCTCGCGGGACGGAAGCACCCTCTACTTTGCGCAGGCTGCCCGGTGCGTCGAGGGCGGGCTGTCGTTCTCGTTCTGAGCTAAGCCTGGATTTCCGCGCCGCGTTCCCGGAGCAATTTCCTCAAAATCGAGCGATGACAGCGCTGTTCGTCTGCGCAGTAGCAGCCCACGGCAAAATTCGCCTGGTGTGAAAGCAGCGCCAGCAGATCGAGAAGGCGTGCCGGCTCCGGCTTCTTCATCTCCGCGCGATATCTGCGCTCAAAAGCTTTCCAGGACTTTTCGTCGCCTGTCGAATGTTGCGCGAAGCCGACCAGTTCGGCGCTGGGCGCAAGATCGGGCAGCCACAGATCGTAGAAATCCCGCTTCGGAAACTCGGCCTTCGGAACGCCACGCGGTGGACGGCGAACGGTGCCGAGACGCGGGCCCTCACCGCTGCTGCGCGGCGAGCCCAGGCGGATGACGGAGATGGGCATGGCTCCTCCTGCTGCTTCCGATATCGCGCGAGGCCGGGAGGGAGTCAGAGCCGAATATTGACCAGGCCTTCAGCGTTCCCAGGGGTGGTCGTCGAGGTCTGCGGGGCGCGCCAGTGGTCGATGTAGCTGATCTGGTGAACGCAGCTCACAGTGCAATTGGGGGCGCAGCCCTTTTCTGTCAGGAACTCGCGGCGCAGGTCGGCTTTGGTGTACCCGGCGAGAGGCACGCCGGGATAACCGCGCTGCTGCGAGCAGTAGTGGACCAGACCGTTCTCGCAGATGTAGAGGAAGCGCGATCCCGCGCGGCAGCGCCAGTCGTTGGGCTGGCCGTTGGCGATCTTTTCCTGGAACTGATTGAAGCGCGAGTAATTCTTCTTCTTCCAGGAGCGCATCTCGGTCCACACCGACCGCTCCTCTGCCCCGAGCGGCTTCAGCTGGCCATCGCCGTCGTGGATGATGCCGATGGTCGAGGTGAATCCCAGCTCGATGGCGCGGCGGCCGATGGTGAGGGCGTCCTGGGGGTCTTTGATTCCTCCGCCGACCACGGAGTTGATGTTCACGTGGAAGTCGGCGTATTCGGCAAGGGACTGCAGCTTCTTGTCGAGGACTTTGAGGCTTTTTTTGGAAATCTCGTCGGGCTGGACGTTGTCGATGGAGATCTGCAGGTGGTCGAGGCCGGCGCGGTTCAGGCGCTGGATGCGTTCGGGAACGAGCAGATAGCCGTTGGTGATCATGCCCGCCATGCGGCCGTGATGACGGATGCGGGCGATGATCAGGTCGAGATCGGGGTGCAGCAGCGGCTCGCCGCCGGAAATCGTGATAATGCTCGTCCCCAGGCGCGCCAGGTGATCGATGCGCCGCAGCATCTCGTCGAGAGGCACCGGTTTGGAGACGTCGTCGTACTCGTTGCAGTAGGCGCAAGAGAGGTTACAGCGCCGCATGGGGACAATCTGGGCCATGACGGCATGCCGCGTGGAAGCGAGGGCGCGGCCGACCAGCGTCAGCTCGCGCAGCTTGCGCGAGGCCGCCTTCAGACGGCGGGTCACAGTCATTTTGCGGGCCGAAGACATGTCTCTCTTTATTGAAACACAGGGGCGGGAGCGGCGCGACCGGTGAGGCCGGACGAAGGGGAACTGCTGGTCATCCGGGCTTCCGCGACTGCAGCTATTCGAGGCCGGAGCCCTGGAGGGTCTCGATCTGGCGGCGCAGCGCTTCCATCTGCTCCAGCATGGCGTCACGCTGCTGCTGCATGGCTTCGGCGAAGTCGCGAGCCAGAAGATCGGGAGGAACGCCCTCGGCCATCTCCTGCATCAGCTGTTGGGTAACGCTGTCCGGCCAGTCGAGGCCGCCGGTGGTCTTGCCGCGGCCTGCGGTCATGTTGACGAACTGCTCTTTGCGGTCGCGCACCACCGTCAGCTGGATCTGT
>DATJQW010000190.1:0-10154 GCA_035505395.1 Acidobacteriaceae bacterium | reverse complement strand
GGGGCCGAGGGGAATGCCCCCCACCATAGCCGCGCTATGTTACGGGATGATGACTGCTTCGGGGAAAAAACACGCACTGCCACCAGAAGGGGGTGCGCCGGGCGCTCAGCGGTCCTTTGCTGGGCCGCGCCCGCTGTCCGTCCGCTGTTCTCTGCCCTGGGCTCCGCAGATCTCTTCAGGGCATTTATGACTGACTGCCCTGGCGGCCAGAAGCCAGGCACGCCACCCTTCACGGCGAATTGGCGTCAGCTGAGAACGGAGTGGCCGCTGAAGACCCCGGACATCGAGCCTATTCAGAGCGCAGGGCCACCAATGGATCCACCCGCACCGCGCGGCGCGCGGGAATGTAGCATGCCAATGTCGCTACGAGGGTCACCAGCAGCGTCGCGCCCAGGAATACAGCGGGATCTGTGCTGCTGACCCCATAAAGGAGGCTGGACATGAGCCGGGTCATGAGCAACGCACAGAGCAGGCCGGCCGCGACGCCCGCAAGAGTCAGCGTGGTTGCCTGACGCACCAGCATGGTCAGGATCGCATTGGGCGGAGCGCCAAACGTCAGTCGCACGCCTACCTCCTGCGTTCGCTGGCCGACGTTATATGCGGTGACGCCGTAGATGCCAATCGCCGCCAGGACCAGGGCCACCAGAGCCAGGATGTCGAGCAGCACAAAGGCAATCCGGGGAGCCGAGGTGACATTTCCCATGATTTCCGGCATGGATCGGACTTCGAATACCGGCTGGTTCCGATCCACCGACCAGATCGCATTCCGGATTTCGGGAAGGATCGTGCCCTGGGGCAGCGCCGTACGCACGACCATGCTCATGGTCTGGTCCGGCGCCTGCATGTACGGGAAATAGATGGTGGCCTCGGGCGACCCGGTCAGCGATGAGTCGCGCACCGCGCCGACAACCCCGATGACCTCCCGGGGAATGCGGGAGCCGTACGGAAGGACGACGTGTCTTCCTAAAGGATTTTCGGTTCCGAAATATTCGCGCGCTAGAGTCTGATCGATGATCACCACGCGCGGATGGTTTGCATCGTCGCTCTCGGCGAAGCTTCTGCCCCGCAGCAAAGGAATCCGCATGGTTGCGAAGTATCGAGGGCTGATGTCGCGATAATCGGCAGAGGGTGTGATGTCCGATCCCAGCTTTTCCTGGATGACGAAGGGCCCGCGGTCCATGTCGTCCTGACTGAGCGGCACGATCTCAGTTAATGCTGCCGACTGCACGCCGGGTAGGCTGCGGACCCGCTCCAGGAAGTCATGGAAGGCCGCGCCTCGCTTCCAGGGATCTCGATACGGTGAACCGGCGGCATCCTCGGACAGCTTGATCCGCAGGGTTAGAAGTCTGTTCGGCTCAAAGCCCGGATTGACGGACAAGAGGCGCGAGAAGCTTTTGATCATCAGAGAAGCGCCGACCACCAGGACGAGCGCAAGCGCTCCCTCCACAACCACCAGGACGGTGCGCGTTCCCCGCCCGCGCACTTCGCCGATCGTTCCGCGTCCTCCATTCTTCAGCGCATCCTGCATATTGCCGCCGAACAGCCGGAACGGAGGAATCAGCCCGAAGAGGATCCCGGTCGCGAGCGATACAACCAGCGTGAATACGATCTCGCTCACCCCGAGGTTGATTGCCGGCAATGCCACTTCGTATGCTGCATTGGGAACCGGAATGCGGGTTGGTCCATAGCGGGCCCACACATGCACGCTTCCCAGCGCCAGCAGCAGACCGAGCACTCCCCCGAGGATCGCCAGCAGAGAACTCTCCACAAGGAATTGCCGGATGATCTGCTTTCGCGTGGCTCCGAGCGAAATGCGCACAGCCATCTCCTGGCGCCGGCTCATGCCGCGCGACAGCATCAGATTCGCAACATTCGCGCAGGCCAGGATCAGGATGAATCCGACTGCGCACTGCAGCGCCAGCAGTGCCGGCCGTATGTATTCCATGCGCACAGATTCCAGCGGCATCAGAACCGTGCCGAACCCCTTACGGTCGGGCCGCTCCCGGGCGACGCGCGCCATCGCCGCGCTCATCTCGGCCGCCGCCTGGCGGACGCTCACGTGGGGCCCCAACCGGCCGAAGACACCAAGATCGGAATCCGCCCGGTGCAGCCATCCATCGTCAAAAGGAACCACGACATCCACCGGGAACAGCTCATCGAAGGAAGCGGGCAGCACACCGATGATGGTGTAATCCTCGCCGTTGAGCGTCATGCTCTGCCCGCAAACCGCAGGATTTCCCTGGTACTTCCGCTTCCAGTAGCGGTAACTCAGAATCGCCAGCGTGTGCCGCGCATTTTCCTCTTCGGGCAGAAACGTTCTTCCCACCACCGGGACGATTCCAAAAAAATCTCCGAAATTGGTGGTGACCCGCAAACCGGCCACCTGTTCCGGGTCCCCATTCCCGGTCACCGTGCCAGTACCGTGCTCGAAGAGAAAGAGGTCTTCAAATGCGTGGAGTTTTTGTTCTCTCCAGTCGAGGTAATCCTGCCCGCTGGGTCCAACCCGGCTGAGCCCTACTCCTGGATTGCTGTCCCAGATCACCACCAGGCGGCTGGCAGCGCGTACCGGCAGCGGGCGCAGGAGAATTCCGCGCACCAGAGTAAACAGGGCCGTATTCGCCCCGATGCCCAGCGCCAGAGTGAGCACTGCGGCGGCAGTGAATGCCGGCGACTTCTTCAGAATCCGCAACCCGAATCGTGCGTCCCGCAAAAGCGTCTCCGCCCAGTGCCAGCCCTGGGCCGCATGCGATTCTTCCCGGTAGTGTTCGAACCCGCCAAATTCAATGCGCGCCTGCCGCTCTGCCTCCGCCCGTGACGTGCCGCTGCGCTCCAGATCGTCCGCGCGACGCTGAATATGGTCCCGAAGCTCCTCTTCGAGCTCATCTCTCATTGCCGAACGGTGCACAAGGGCGGACCAGCGGGCTCGCATTGCGTCGAGGAGTCTCATAGCTCTCCTGGTTGGGCGGAAAGCGCACTGGCAATGGCCGCTGCCAGCCGATTCCAGCTCTCTGTTTCATCCTCCAGCCGTTTTCGTCCCGCAGCCGTCAGTTCGTAGAACTTGGCGCGCCGATTCGCATCGGAAACGCCCCAATTAGCCTTCAGGAGTCCCTGGCGAACTAATCGAAACAGTCCCGGATATAGTGCGCCCTGCTCGACCATCAGAGCTTGTCCTGAGATCTGCGCGATGCGCAGCAGGATGCCGTACCCGTGCAGAGGTCCCAGCGAGACCGCCCGCAGGATGAGCAGATCGAGAGTTCCCGGAAGAAGCTGAGCCTGATCGGGCATGCCGCATCTCTCCTAAGTTAATTAGGACTGTAACCGCTCTCTCCTAAGTTGTCAAGGAGAGCACACATTCGCCTGCTTGTGGAGAGCTCCATGAGACCCCAGCACGATGGAGGCAGGGCCGCGATCATCATGGCAAATTGTTACGCGGGGGAAGATCGGGGGAGGGGGTCAATCAGAGGCGCGGGCGGTCCCACTACCAGGGCGCAACGGGCAAAAAAAGGGCCCCTCGGGTGAGGGGCCAATCTGCCTTGGTTCTCTCGTTGTGTGAGAGCTTGTTGGGGTCGCCTTACTGTTGAGGCTGAGCCGGTGGTTGCGACGCAGCACCCTGAGGGGAGGGCTGCGCGGAAGTAGGCTGCGTCGCACCAATCGGTGAACCGCCGGTCGTGCCGGACGGGTTCAAACCCGCTAAACTATTTTCCATCAGGCTGATGCGAACCATGCTGGAGGGAGCGGTCTGTTCGCCGTTCTCATCCACCTGGGCATTACCCATGGCCACTTCGTGAATCCGCCAGATCGGAATCTGATGCTCAGCCAGATACCGCACGACCGAGTCCGCCATCCGCTGGCTGCTTTCCACTCCCGCCATCCCGTGCAGGCGCGAGTAGCCTTCCACTTCAACAACATAACCCTTCTGCCCCTGCATCTGGGTTACGACCTGATCGAGAGCGTTGCGGGACGCTTCGTTCAGCATGCTCTGGCCGGGGTGGAAACGAATGTCGAGGTTGTTGATCGGCCGATACTGATCGAGATTGGCGACCGTCTGATCCAGCTGGCTGGTCTTGTCGTTCGCCTGCTGGGCCAGTTGCTGAGCCTGCCCGGCCGTCTGGCTGGCCTGGCTGGCTGTCTGGTTCGCCTGATCGGCTGTGGACTGGGCGGCGTGAATGCCGTTCTGCGCCCGCTGATCCACGTCCTTAATATCCTGTGCGTTTTTGGCCTGAATCTGGTCGAGCTCGTTCAGCCGATCTTTCACGGGGTTGATCTGGTTGTTGACCCACTTCTTGCGGGCAAAGGGGTTCATGTGGCCCCAGAAGCCCTCGTGGGGTTGGGTTTGCAGCGGCGGCTGACCAGTGGCCGTCTGTCCGTTGCCGGCCTGACCCGCCTGCGCCTGCGCATTGGTGGAGGCTCCCGTTTGTACCTGAGGAGCATTCTGCTGAGGAGGAGCCTGCGTGGTCTGCGCAACTGCCGGTAAACCCAGGCTGGCTGCAACCAGCAGCACCGTAATCGTTCCGGGGTTGAGAATGGTTTTCATCGCCTTTTCTCTGTATTCGTGGACTCCGGAGAGGCTGCGCAGCATCCCGTTCGCCCAGAGAAAGAGCACTTGCCATGCCAAAGGCCGCCCCAGCCGGGCTGGCAGAGGGTGGTTTTCCGTTAACCCTATATTGATGAACAAGTTAATTCGGCAGACGAAAGGGGTCTGGGTACTTCAGGGATCGGGGGGTGAATCCCATACCCGGACCGAATCGGGAAAAATTTTCCCATGGCCGTGCAGAGCCGCCGTGAACTATTTGCTCGTGAGCTGGATGATCCGGATCTCGGGGTAGTTCTGGTTCCAGTCCTGGGGGATGCTGTCGAAAATCAGACGGAAATCCCGGGTCTGCCCCGGCAGGATGGGCGCGGCACTCACCGGCTCGGTATCCACATAAGGCTGACGGGTGCGGATCAGCGCCATGGCCATGGTGGGCTTGCCGACCAGCTGCTTCGTAAAGCCCCAGAAACCCACCTGCACCGTGATGCCCGTGATGGTCTTGTCGCCTTTGTTGGTGATCTGGCCGTCGAGGTAGGTGCTCTGCCCTCCGACCATGCTGCCCGCCTGGCTCATCTGCAGATTCGATATCTGCAGGCTGGCCGCATACGGATCGGCAGGAGCCAGACCGGCGCCACCCGGATTGGGGGGCGGGGCGTGGCGGGTGAGCGCGATGAGCACCGCCAGGATGGCCAGCACCACGACCCCCGCGATGATCCAGGGAAGCGGTGAGCGCGGCTCTCGTGGAGCAGGGTGATCGGGGGGGAACATGCTGGAGCTCGGCGAACTCATCGGGGCGATTGTACAACCTGAGCCCCTGGGCCCGTTACGGAACGGATGCGCAGGCCGTGTGAGCGCGAAAAAAAGACTGATGTTCCGAATCGATTCGGCCGAAATATGTGTCTAAGCAGGCAACAGCAGCAGTTTTGCGAGGCCAAGTATGGAAGATCCCAGCCTGATGCCCTCCAGCCGCGCGCCCGAATATGTTTACCGCATTGTTACGATAGCGGTAGCGCTGGTTCTGCTGCTCACCTGGCTCAGCGCGTAGACGCTTCGCGCTCGAGCGCCCGCCGCATGACGACTTCCAGGGCCGACTTCAGCTCGGCATATTTTTCCGGCGTCAGCTTCCCTTCCAGCCGCTCGGTTTCCAGCGCGAACAGCTCTTCCTTCAGCGCTGTCAGCATAGCGCCCTTTTGCGGCGCGCTGTTGTGCGGCGTCGACACGTGTGCCGCAGCAGGTGGCGCCGGCGCCGCGTGCGCTGGGGCAGAGGCCATCTGCGCTCGATACGCGGTCGCCTTTACGCCCGGCGGCAGAGTCGGAGTCAGTGGAGATGGTGCTGGAGCGCCTCCGGCGGCTGCCGGCTGAACGCCCGGGCGCGCGCGCAACATGAAAGCGGCGCCGACCACCATAATCAGGCCGACCCCGCTCAGGATCCACCATTTGTATTTCTGCAGCGGATCGGGCGTGTCGATGGGGGGCGCAAGTCCGCCGCCAGGAGCGTTGGAGGCCGCGGGCTGATCCCCGCCGGCCTGACCTCCCTGATCGGAGGCGGCCATGCCCTGAGCGCCCTGCGCCTGCTGGCCGTTCTGAGCTTCGCGCGGCATCGATCCCGTGCCGGAGACGGAGTAGGACACGGCGGCGCCGGGCTGGACATTCGTGACGAGATAAGTCTGCGTGCCCGGCTCATCGGCATCGCCACGCAGCGGCTGGAACTGACTGCCCTGGAAGTTCATGCTGGTGGGCAGCATGACGGCGACGTTGTCCGTCGGCATGGAAACCTGGGGGTGAAACGCAAAGCTGCCGGTGTAGGGCAGCCGGTAGGCCACCTGAAATTCCGTTTCGCCAGGCCGCAGCGGGAAGACAAACGCGTAGTGCCCTTTTTCGCCCAGCGGAACCGGGGAGTTCTGGACTTCCATCCCTCCAGGCCCGGTGGCGCCGCCGCCTTCGATCACCGCGCCGTCCGGCAGGTAAAACTCGAAGGCGTGGGGGCTGAACTGCGTGAGCGGCGGTTTCGATTCATTGCGGATGAAGTAGTTCTCGGTAACGTTCAGGCCCTGCTGGTCGGTCTGCATGCGGGCAACGTCGGCATAGACGTGGACGCCGTTTACCTTGGCGGCCACATCGTAGACGTCGATGTTGACCGTAGTGGTGTTGGGCGGCACGGAACCGTAGTAGTCGGCCTTCTGGTGCTCGACGCGAACCAGATGCATCCCGTTGGCAGCGGGCACCGTGAACGAATAGCGCCCATCCGCGCTGACCGTCGTCCGGCCGGCCTCCTGCATGTTCTGGGTCAGATCGAGCAGCACCACGGTATCGCCGGCGGCGGGCTTGCCGGTGGTGCGATCGATGACCGTGCCGGAGATGGTGGCCGCTGCCAGCGAAAGCGGCATGGCGAGTGCGGCGGCGAGAACGAATCGTGCGGTGAGCTTCATGGGTGTCCAGTCTTGTTTGAATTCAGACGCGCTGCGGCGCGAAAACATCCGACTCCAGCAGGTCGATCTCGGCCAGAATCTCAGCGGCTTCGTTTTCCAGAGCAGCCCGCTGCGCGACGTAGTCTTCTTCCGGGTATTTCCCGGATCGGTATTCGAAGTTGAGGTCGCGCAGATTTTCGTAGAGCGCCTCCTGGCGCTCACGCAGGTACTCGAGGCGAGTCTTGGCGCTCTGCGCCGCCACGTTCCGCTCCGGCCAGAAGACATAAAGGAATGCAAAGATCAGCAAGGCACCGCAGGCGATCGTACTCATGGTTCTGTCTCCTTCCGGCTCGCCGGCCGGAACTCCGTCGCGCGTCTCATCACAGCTCCGTCTCCCGGCGAATTCGCTCGCGCAGCTCCCGCGACGCCGGATCGTCCGGAACTTCAGGCAAAGGCGCCGCGCGCAGTCTCCACTTGCGGACCAAGACAAAGGTTCCGGCTAATCCCAGCAGCAGCAGGAGCGGCGGCACGACCCACGCGACGATGTTGAAGCGCGACAGCCAGGGAGCGGCCAGCGCTGTAGGCCCGTACTCGGCCTGGAAGGCCTCGAGGACTGCGTTGTCGGTGTCGCCGCTATCGATGGCGGCGCGCAGCTCGGCGGTTTCGCGGGCCATGTCGGGGCAGCCGATGTGGTCGCACTCGAGCAGAATCTGGCTGCAGCCGCACATGCACATCAGCTTGTGACCGAGCGTGTCGAAGCGGGCCTGGGTGTCGGCGGTGCCGAGGGTCATGACGCCGAGTACGGCGACCAGAGGGAGAATCGCGAATCGGCCAAGCCTGCGCATCAATCTCCTGCCCTTCCGGCAACCACGGCTTCTTCCGCCACTGTTGCCCGACTCCGCTGAGCAGCCAGTTCCGCGCTCAGGTTCGGCGCCAGCGCAATGCCGGTGCCGAGAATGGTGACGATCAGGCCGATCCAGATCCACGCCACCAGCGGATTGAGAAACGCCTTGATGACCGGCTGTCCGGTCGCCGGATCGGTTCCGGCGTAAACCACGTAGAGATCCCAGGCCAGGGTGGAGTGATTCGCCACAATGGTCGAGGGCTGCTGGCTGGCCTGATAGAAGCGCAGTTCAGGATCGAGCTGCGTCACCTTGTGGCCATTGCGATAGACGTTCAGCAGCGCGTAGGTCGTGTCGTAGTTCGCATTCGTATCCTGCGAGTAGTCCAGGCATTCAATCCGGTAGGGGCCGATGGTCATGCTCTGCCTGTAGTTCATCGTCTGCTGGACGCTCTGGTTGAACGCCTGGCCGGAGATGCCGATGAAGATGAGTACGATGCCGAAGTGCACGATGTAGCCGCCGTAGCGGCGTGTGTTGCGCCGCGTCAGCTGCACCACGGAACCCGGCAGACTGCGTCCCGTGTGCTTCTGGATCACGCGCGCCCCGCGGAAGAATTCCGCGAAGATGGCGGTGATCACAAACGCCGCCAGCAGGAAGGTCATCCACGCGTAGAACTGGCCCTGCTGGTCGGTGGTCAAGATCGTCCATGGGTGCACGCCCAGCGGGATCACCGCGATCGCCACCACCAGCGCCGCGATGCCCGGAATGAGGAAGTTCTTGCGGATGCTCCGCATGGAGGTGCTGCGCCACGCCAGCAGCGGGCCGATGCCGGTGAGGAACAGCAGAAAGACGCCGATAGGAACGGCGACGCGGTTGTAGAACGGCGCACTCACCGTAACCTTGTTGCCCTGGACGAACTCCGACAGGATGGGGAACAGCGTTCCCCACAGAACCGTGAAGCAGGCCAGCAGCAGGACGAGATTATTGAAGGCGAAGCTGGATTCGCGCGAGACCAGCGACTCCAGCTTGTGGTCCGACTTCAGATGGTCGCGATTCACGATGTAGGTGAATATGCAGATCGCCAGCACGATGACCAGAAAAGACCAGAACCAGTTGCCGATGGACGACTGCGCGAAGGCGTGCACCGAGCTGACCAGCCCGGCCCGCGTCAGCATGGTGCCCAGGATGACCAGCATGAAGGTGGAGAAGATGAGCCACACATTCCAGCTCTTCATCATGCCGCGCTTCTCCTGCATCATCACCGAGTGGAGAAAGGCGGTGCCGGTCAGCCACGGCAGGAACGAGGCGTTCTCCACCGGATCCCATCCCCAGTAGCCGCCCCAGCCCAGCACGTTGTAGGCCCAGTGCATGCCGAGGAAGATGCCCACGGTCAGGAACAGCCAGGTCACCATGGTCCAGCGGCGGGTGATGTGAATCCATTTTTCGCCCGGATAGCGCATCATCAGCGCGCCCAGAGCAAAGGCGAAGGGCACGCTGAATCCCACGTAGCCGAGATAGAGCATGGGCGGGTGAATCACCATCTCCGGGTACTGCAGCAGCGGATTGAGGCCGTTGCCGTCGGCAGGAACCGCGCCGCCGGGCATCAGCGAAAAGGGCGTCGCCGCAAAGTTGATCAGGAGGAAGAAGAAAACCTGAATGCCGGCAAGGATGGTGGAAGCATAGGCCGTGAGCTTGACGTCGACCTTGTGCCGGACACGCAGGACAAAGCCGTAGCCGGCCAGCAGCCACGCCCAGAGGAGCAGCGAGCCTTCCTGACCGGACCAGAGGGCGGCGAATTTATAGGCGACGGGGAGGGCGCGATTCGAGTGGTCGGTGATGTAGGCGACGGAAAAATCGTTGGTGAACGCGGCCCACACCAGCGCGAATGCCGCGCAGGTGACGGCAATGAAGCTGGCGATGCCGGCGCGGCGAGCGGTCTCGGCCAGCCGCTCGGGAGAGATGGCTCCGTGCCGCCCGGTGGCGAGCTGCCGCAGAGCAACGGCGCCGGCCAGCAGGTTATAAGCGCTGAGAACGAGGGCAACGATGAGGGCGAAACTGCCAAATGCGGGCATAGGCTTTTAACCTTCTGATTGTCGCACTTCCGGGAGACTGGAGACCGAGGTGCGGCAGCGAAGACAGATTGATCTTCGCGTCAGGAGGCGAGCGGCGCTGTGACAAATCTCACACCGCTCGGGGATGCGGCTGGAATGGAGAGTGAGGAGATGTGCGGTAAGCGGCGGCGGCTCAGGCGGTTCGACCCATGGGTTCGGAGAGCAGGGACCGAACCAGAGCCAGCAGGTCGTCGGGAGGAAGGGGTTTGACGCGGAAGAGCACGTCGAGATTCACATAGGCATCTTCGGCCTCGGGCAATCC
>DATJQW010000189.1:0-40940 GCA_035505395.1 Acidobacteriaceae bacterium | reverse complement strand
TTGTGCCGCACGAGCGAGGCGCGCGTTTTCGATATTGGATCCCCAGCCCAGTTGCTGCCCGGAAGACTGACCGCTCCTGTTCGCCGGCTGCGTCTGACCTCCTGGAGAAACCTGATATGTCTGCGAGAGAACAGGGCAGGCGAGCGCGATGAGCAGAATCGCACACGCAGTCTTGAGGCAATCATTTCTGGCTTTCAAACAGGTCACCAACGTGCAGCTACAAAAACTCATGCGCTTGGATTCGCAGAAGCGCGGCGGCGTTGGCTGACAGCTCAGGCGGAGGCGTTTCGGACTCGCCCGGCCCCCGCGCCACAGAACCCGGCGCGGTGGGCAACCGTCGCGCACGCTTTAAGAATCCAAGCTGTTTTCTAGAGGGGACCTTGCAGAGAACAGAGTCCGTCGCATCTTCGTCACGACCGATCCCGATGAGCCTGATCCTGATGGTCGCGGCTGTGGTTCATCTGCCGCTGCTGATCGCGGAGCTGCCGCTCAAGTCGTACGACACCAACTTCCACATCTTCTTCGCGTCGCACTACGTCCACCACTGGTTCAACCCATGGAACACGAAGTGGTTTGCGGGCTTCTCGCAGACCACCTACCCGCCGCTGGCGCAGCAGTGGGTGGCGATTCTCTCGTGGATTTTCGGGCTGAACCTGGCCTACATGGCGGTGCAGTTCGCGGCGGTCCTGCTGCTGGCATGGGGCATGTACCGCTTCGCCTCCATCTGGGTCAGCCCCCGCGCGGCCTCGTTCGCGGCGCTGGCCAGCGTGGTGCTGGCGTCAGAGAGCTTCCTGATCTACAACGCCGGGCAGCTGGCCACAACCGCAGCCGCGCCGCTCTACCTGCTGGCGCTGCCGTACCTCTATGAGTGGCTGCGCTTCGGCGGCGGGAGAAACTTCATCAAGGCGCTGGTGCTGTTTACCGCGGCCGGAGCGGCACACCACGCCACGCTGATCTTCGGCTCCATGTTCTTTGCATTGCCGGTGCTCGCTCTGGCGCTGATGGATCGCGATCGCGAAGAGAGCAGCGCAGGCGGGGTGTGGGCGCGCGCCATCGGCATGACGATCGCCGTCGGCATCGCCGTCGGCCTGGTGCTGCTTCCCTTCTGGATCGGCCTGTACCATTACCCGGTCACGCAGACGCCGATTCCCCATCCCAGCCGCGCCAGCTATATCCTTTCGCCGGCTTACGGGATCAACTATTTCATCGTTCCCTATGGCGCGTTGATTCTGCTGCTGCCGTTCATCATCATTCGCGGCGCGGTGGTTCCGCGGCTGCGGCCCCTGATGCTCGGCTTCTGGGTGTGCTTCCTCGTCGGGCTGGGCGGGACCACCCCGGTGGGCTACTGGCTGCTGCGCCGCGCCTTTGAGGTGCTCACCTTCGAGCGCTTCAGCTACTGGGCGACGCTGCTGGCGCTGCCCATCGCCGGCCTCATCATCTCCGACCTGGTCGTTCGTTTCCGGCGGCGCGCGGCCATCCCCATCGCCATCCTGGCGGCCCTCAGCTGCGCTGTCGCGGCAGCCTGGACCACCTATCATCCCACCGACGAAGCCGACTTCAGCGTGGACCATGTGGCCGAATGGCTGAACCGCGACGGGCACTACGATTACCGCTATCTGACGCTGGGTTTCGGAAACCAGCTTTCGCGGCTGGCTATCGAGACGGTCGCAGGCAGCGTGGATGGCGAGTCGAATTCGTCGCGCATGCTGCCGGAGCTGACGAAGTACGGCGGGGCGCAGCTGACCATGGCAAAGGGTTTTGGCAAGGGCGGACTCGAGTCGTTGCGCGCCATGCTGCGCGACGCGGATCGCTACGGGCTGAAATGGGTGATCGTGCGCGACCCGTATTACGATCCGCTGCTGCATTTCGCGGGCTGGCGCCAGGTAGATGAGCTCGATTACGGCTCCATCACCATCTGGGCCAAAGACGGCGTGCCGCCGGCCACACCCGTCAATCAGTCGCAGATCCCGCCGCACTGGCAGGGCGTGCTGTGGGGCACGCTGCCCATCGGCAGCAGCATCCTCGCCATCCTGCTCGCGTTCGTTCCGGACGACCGGCGCCAGAGGATGAGGGAGGGTAAAGAGGAAGAGGACGACGCAGTCACGCCGATTTCGCAGGAAAACATCGCCCCGGGGAGGATGGTCTCGTGAGCAAAGGAACGGGAGCTGTGCTGGCGGTCGGCATTTTTGTGGTAACCGCACTGCTGCTGGTCATCGGGACCATCTGGCCCGTGCCCACGGCCGTCTATTTCGCGGGCGGGGAAAAGGGGACAACTCTGCATTCATCCACCACCCCCGAGGACGCGATCAACAATCTTGGCGCGGAGATCCGCCTGTACCAGTGGCAGAAGGCCTACGACAGTCTGGCGAACCGGGCCGAGTTTACCGAGCCGCAGTTCTACCACGACATCACCGGGTATTTCATGAGCCTGCGCACCTACGCGACGCTGGATACGGTGGACGTGCGCCCGCTGCACCAGACAGACAGTGACGCCGAGATGGAGATGACACTGCACTGGTTCACGGTGCTGGGACCGTTTGAAGATACGCGCGATGTCCACGTGGTTCGCCAGGGCGACCGCTGGGCGATCGACTGGCCGATTGTGAAGGAGCAGCACGTGCCGCCCCAGGTCATCCCCGTGAACTATCTGCGCTGGGACGTGATCTATCGCGGGCCCGGCGACGACTGGGGCACGCAGAACGTGCAGGGGCCGAATGTGCGCATCGTGGATATGCATCCGGTAAGCCGTGCCGAGGGGACCTTCGTGATGGGCGAGTTGCTCAATCAGGACGTGGTTCCCGCCTGGGTCTCGGTGCGGGCGACGCTGATCGGCAAAAACGGCGCGCCGCTGGCCAGCGCCGGAACCTTCGACATGATCGATCACACGCTGCTTCCGAAGCAGGTGACACCGTTCCTGATTCGCTTCCCGGATGTCGATCTTTCCCAGGTCGGCAGCATCCGGATGGATCCGCAGGCAGAGCTGGTCTCGGCCTCGGCTGATCCGGTGATCGAAGTCGAAAACCAGAAGTTTAACCCTGAGGGCGCTGCGTCGCTATCGGGCCAGGTCTCTAACCAGAGCGGCCAGGTAGTCAATTTTGCTCACGTCCTCAGCACCTTTTACGACAACAACGGCCAGCTGGTATGGGTCGACGGTCAGTACATGGATCGCGCGCTGCTGCCCCAGATTCCGGTGAACTTCAACATCCCGGTTCCTGTCGATCTGGCCCACAAGATCAGCAGCGAGCACACCATCGTGGCCACCTACAGCACCGGCGGGAGCTACCTGTGAGGCTCGGGCCAGCATCTCTGCTGTCTGTTCTCGTCCTGGTTTCGGCCCCGTTCGTGCACGCGCAAAGCGCCTCCATGAACCTTCCGCAAACCGTGACCGCAGGAAGCGCGTTCTCGATTCCCACCAGCGGCAGCGGCCAGGGCACAATCACCATCGTAGGGCCGGCGCAGGCGCTGCGCCGCAGCGTGCAGCTGGGAGAAGCCATTTCATTCCCGGCAGGCGTGCTGTACGACGCCGGCGCGTATGTGGTCATTCTCAACACAGGATCCTCGATCAGCGCCGGCACTCTCGTAGTCACGCCGGCCAGCCAGCCGGCGACGCTCAGCTTTCTGGCTGAGCCGTCACGATTGCCGGTCAGTCTGCCCGACGGCATCAGCGGCGCGGCCTACGTCTTCGACGCCTACCACAACCTGATCACCCAGCCACTGCCCGTAGCCTTTAACCTTACCGGCCAGGCCGGCGCCAACCAGACGCGCACCGTGACCTCCGGCAACGGAGTGGCATGGACGCGCATGAATTCGGCCGCCAGGGAAGGCTCGGCAAAGTTCATCGCCAGCATCGACGGCGTTTCGAGCACGCGCATCATCGAGGAAGTGCCCGGCGATCCGTGCAATCTGACCATGAGCGCGAAACCCGACGGCGCAAACGTGATGCTGGCCACGGCGCCAGTGCGCGACTGCAGCGGCAATCCTGTGCCCGACGGCACGATTGTCACGTTCACGGAGAATTACAACGGCATGCAATCGACCGCCGATGTACCGCTCAAGCGCGATATCGCCACCGTCGAGATGCCGGGCCGCCCCGGAGCCACCATCTCCGTCGCCAGCGGCGTCGTCGCCGGCAATGAGATTCGCTGGGAGGGCCACTGATGCGCCATCTTTTCGCTCTTGCCTGCGCACTGGCACTGCCCGTAGCCATTCAGGCGCAACAACCGAACGTGCAGGTGCAGCCTCCTGACCTTCATGGCTCACGCGCTCTGGAGAAGCTGACAGAGTCGTCCGTGGTGCACGACTACCTTGAGTCCTGGCAGATGCTGGGTCAGGCGCTCAACCAGAACCGGGCGGATCTGCTCACTGCCGACTTTGCGGGAGAAGCGCTGGGCAAATTCACCGACACCATCACCGACCAGACGAAGTTCGGGATTCACACCCGCTACCAGGAGCGGGGACACAACCTGCAGATCGTGTTCTATTCGCCTGATGGGCTTTCGATCCAGCTGATCGACACAGTCGATTACGACGAGCAGGTGATGAGCGGCGACAAGGTGCTGGCCACGCAGCCGATGCATGCGCGCTATGTTGCGGTGCTGACACCCTCACAGACGCGCTGGATGGTCCGCGTTCTCCAGACCGAAGGGCAGTAGAAGTCTTCGCGGCGAGTTCCTGGCGGGGTTCTCCGTTATCGCCATAACCCACCAATCGGCTGCCCCCGCCACGGCGGCGGCACAGCGCCCCAATGGACCTGTATCGCCCTATTGCGGCGTGGCTGCCGTGGACTCTTCGTCCTTGAGCGAGGCCGGCGGAGCTTCTCCGCCACAGGTGGGCAGGCCCGGCTCGATCGCCGAACCCTCTTCGTAGTCGTTCCACGTCTCCACCAGCATGTAGGGGATCACCTGGCCGGCGGGGATGAACTTATGCCATAGGTTGAAGGTGTCGTGCAGCGTTTGGCCGCAGCGGGCGGAGATGTGGCGGTTCAGGCCCCAGGAAGCCTTGCTGTCGTCGAACTGCGCCCACGCGCCGCCGACGATCACTGAATCCGCGTAGTGGGCGGCCATGTTCTGGTAGAAGTCGTCGAGGTACAGTTCGCCCCAGTGGCTGCCGTCGGGCGCCCATCCTTTGGGACCGGAGTTGATCCATGGGTAGAAGCCATCGAAATCCTGTGCGAACTGGCGGGGCAGGTTTTCCTGGATCAGCAGCGGCGCCGGGTTCCACTGATTGACCACAGCGCGCACCTTGTCCCAGTCGGTGAAATGGCCGTGCGGGAAGATGAAGATGACAGGCCGTCCCTGATAGGTCAGATACGCATCGTGCCCGGGCGACTTTGGGGACAAATACGTGTCATGGAACATAGTGAGATCGGCGATGGCCTCGTCGGTGGCTCCATCTTCCTGCGCCGTCTCGTCGTACATCACGGCCACATGGAAATGGTGCTTGGCGGCCTGGGCCTGGACCAGGCCGTAGCTCTGGTCGACATAGGTATCGCGATCGCCGTACCAGTCGACGACGAACGCGGAGATGCCGAGCTTCTTCGCGGCGTCGATCTGGTCTTTGATTTTGCCGGTATCGTGCGACGAATAGCCGACGTTGATGTGGTTCGGCTCACCGAACCACGCTTCGTAAACGGCCAGAATCTCCGGGGATTTGCCTGTCGCCTGGTACTTGAGATGGACGGGCGGAGTCGACGAACCGAGGCACCCATGGAGCAGCCAGATTGCGAGCAGAGCTGCAGCGCTTACACGACCGAGCATATGGACAGTGGTTAGAAGCAGGAGGGCCCCGCGGGGGTTGCAGCATCCACAGGCGAGGAGGCAGCCCTGCATGGCCGATTCCGCATCGGAAGTTGTAGTCGCGGTACAGAATAGCCGCATTTCTCTTCCGCGTCTGTGAGCCAAATCCGGCGGACCTCGCCCAACTCTGCGCACAGCGGAGCTGTCTGGACATAAACCTGGCAGCTGGAGACTCATGAACGTGACGACCAACCAGACCTCCAACCCGAAATCTCTGCAGGCGCGCATCGTTTCCGGCAGCGTAGTGCTCCTGACCGGGTCTTCTCTGGTCACGGCGGTCACTTTCGCTTACAACGTCGTCGTCGCCCGGTTCCTCGGCCCGGAAAACTACGGCCACGCCACCGCCGTGTACACGATGTTGCTGCTGGTGTCGTCGGTAACGTTGTCGTTCCAGATGATCACCGCGAAGGTGGTGGCGCAGCAGGGCTCCGCGGAGACAAAAAGCTCGGCCTACCGCATGCTGCATCGCAGTTCCTGGACTTGCGGGCTGGCCGTCGCGTTCCTGATCCTCGTTTTCCGCCAGGAGATCACCAATTATCTGCACCTGCCCGGCACGTTCCTCACCGTGCTGCTGGCGATCGGCGCCGCATTCTACGTGCCCCTGGGCACGCGGCGAGGCTGGCTGCAGGGCGCGTACAGCTTTCGCGCGCTGTCGTTCAATCTGGTTCTCGAAGGCGCGGTACGGCTGATTGGCTCAATCGTCGCCATCCTGCTCGGTTTTGGCGTCACCGGAGTGATTGCCGCCAACGCATCGTCGATGGCGATTGCGTGGTTCGCGATTTTTCCGGAGCTGTCGCCCTCCTCGGCCAATCCTCTGGCGTGGCGTTCCGCGGCTCGCGAAACTTCCCTGGCCCTGGTCTTCTTCTCTGGCCAGATGCTGATCAACAACGCGGACATCGTTCTGGTCAAGCACTTCTTTGCCGCCACCGAGGCCGGCCTCTATGCGGCGGTGGCCATGGTAGGCCGCGTGATGTTCGCCTTTTCCGCAGCCATCATGAACAGCATGTTCCCGCTGGTGGCCGGGGCGCGGCACGAAGATCGCAAGAGTCTCTCGCTGATCGCGACCTCGCTCATGCTGGTGCTGGTGCTGGGGTCGTCGATGGCGATCACGCTGCGGCTCCTGCCTCCTTCGGTGTGGACCACCTTCTTCGGCTCCGGTTTCGTGATTCCCGGCCCTCACGGGCTGCCCTATCTGCTCTCGCTCAAGACCGTGGTGACGATGGTCTTCTCGCTCAGCATGCTTTTCATCGCCTACGAGATGGCCTATAAGATCGCGAACACCAGCTGGATCCAGCTGGGCTTCAGCGCAGCCGTGGTGGCGGGCATCTGCTGGTTCCACTCCTCGCTCGAGCAGGTTCTGCTGGTGCAGCTGGCTCTGATGTTCCTGCTGCTGCTGTGCGTCGGCATTCCTTTTATGGTGAACGCGCTGCGCAACGCAGCCGGCTCCGAAGAGTTGAGCGCTCGGCCGGTTCGCCTGCTGCGCCGCGTATCGGAGGACGAGGTCATCTCTGAGTTTCTCAGGAGCGATTTCGACCACGGCGCCTATCGCGAGTATCACGCTTCCCTGCGGACGCTGGTGGAATCCCCGAATCTCGACGACCCCGCGGAGTGCGCCAAGCGCCGCGCGCTGCTCTTCGTCCGGCACTTCTCCCTGTGGAAGGAACTGCCCAGGGAGACGGAGTGGTACGAGGCCGAGATCAGCGAGGGCGATCTGGAATATATTCGGGTCTTTCCGCGGGCTCAGTGGCTGCGGCTCACCCGTGGCAGGTTTGCGATTCCGCGGGTGGCCGAGTTGATGCGCAGGCGGGAGGCGACTGACGCCGACCCCTTTGTGGAAAAAATCGCCTCCATCCGCACTCGGCTGACCCACCAGGACCGAATTCCCGGTTCAGTGTTGCTGATCGGGACCAGCGACGCCGATCCGCTCACAATTATCGATGGAAATCACCGCTTTGTGGCCGCGGTTCTGGAAAACCGCGTGCAACACCTGCGTTTTCTTTGCGGGCTTTCGCCGCGCATGGCGCGGTGCTGCTGGTACCGCACAAATTTCCTCACCCTGAGCCGTTACGGAAAGAACCTTTTGCAGCATCTAATCTATCGTCCGGAAACGGAACTGGAGCGGCTTGTCCAGAGCTCCGGCCGTCCGGACAGCGATCTGGAAAGGCTGGTCCAGAATTCCGGATAGCGAAACGACAAAACCAATGGGCCTCCGCCCTACTTTGGAACGATGGTTGCACGTTGTCGTAATACATCTGGCCGCACGTTGAGGTTATGAGCTCCAAAGAGAGGGAAATTCAATGGTCATCACTATGCGTCCCGTGACCGTGCACGAAGTGCCCGATCATGTGACCGCCGCGGTGGAAAGAAAATTCCTCCGCAGCCTGCAGCAATATGTCGAGACGGAAAGACCCCGCCTCGTGCTTGATTGCTCGAAGATCCGGCAAATGGATAATGCCACCATTCATCTTCTTCTTTCGTGCCTGGAAGAGGTGATGAAACGCAACGGAGACGTCAAGCTTGCCGCGGTTCGTCCCGATGGCCGCGCCACGCTCCGGGTGACCGGCGTTCATCGGCTCTTCGAACTGTACGCCACACCATCGGAAGCGGCGCACAGTTTCCAGCAAAGGGGCGCAAGCATCCTGCCGGCCATGGATGCAGCAGATCTTGATCGCGACGCGGAAAGCGCGGCGTGACCTTGTACCGGCCCGCCGCCGGTCCCTCAGGCAACAACCCGGAACGAATGCAAGAGCGGGGGTAAGTGAATGAACGGTACGATTTCCTGGCTGCAGCGGCTGCTTGCCGGCGCTCTGGCCGCATTTCTCGCGGTGCCCATCGCCCAGGCGGCGACGGATCCTCTGCCCTCAGCGCCACTGCCGGCTGCGCAGACGCAGTCTCAATCGGCTCCGGCTACGCCTGAGGGCCAGAACACCCAGTCCCAACAGAACACGCAACCTCTCGGCACTGCAGCCGCGCCCGCCATCAGACCCGAGGGCGTCGCGGTATCGCGCCCGGCCGGCGCCGCGATCGCACCGGCGAAGCAGCGGCGCGTCCGCCAGTGGGCGATTCGGATTGGCCTGCTGGTGGGTGCGGGCATCGCCATCGGAACGGTGGCCGCGCTCTCCCTCGGCAGCCCCTCGCATCCGCACTGAGCTGAGGCCCCCAAAAATGAGCTCTAGTTTTCCGCGCCGGCCCTTGCTGGTCAGTTTCTCCGGCATCGACGGCGCCGGAAAGAGCACCCAAATCGAAAATCTTGTCGCCAATCTGCGCGAGGCCGGTTTGCGTGTGCAGTTGCTGACATTCTGGGACGACGCGGCCACGCTCAAACGAACTCGCGAAGGCGCTGGTCACAAGATATTTGGCGGAGACAAGGGCGTAGGCTCGCCGGAAAGGCCCATTGAGCGACGCGACAAGAACGTGCGCTCGCCGATGATGACGCTGATCCGGCTGGGTCTGTACGCACTGGACGCGCTCAGCCTGCGCCGCGTGGCCAGCCGGGCTCTGCGCTCGGGTGCCGACGTCGTGATCTTCGACCGCTATCTTTTCGACGAGCTGGCGAACCTGAACCTCAGCAACTCCGCGGCGCGCTGGTATCTGCGAGTCCTGCTGGCGCTGGTGCCGATGCCCCAGGCGGGTCTGATTCTGGATGCCGATCCGGCGCAGGCGCATGCACGCAAGCCCGAATATCCGCTGGATTTTCTGCATGAGAATCGGCGCGCCTATCTGCGCCTGGCAGAGATGGCCGGACTGACCGTGATTGCACCGCAGCCCCTGCCGCAGGCAAAAGCCGCAGTCGTAAGCTGCGTGATGGCACACCTGGCCGGCGCACCGGAGATTCCTGCCCCGGAAACGCAACTGGACGGGCAATCCGCCCGTCCAGTCGCATCCTGATCGAGATCGCACCAGCGGCGAACGCATTCGCCGCGCCGCTTTCTACCAGTAGGTCAGGCTGAACTTGTCGAGGTAGGTAGTGTTTGCGGACTGCTCATAATTCCCATCCATCTGGTAATTGACGGTGACGCCGTACCAGCTGGAGGAGACCGCGAAGGGAGCCACGGTGACGTTCAGGGTGTAGGTGACGCCGTTGAGCGTGATGGTCTGGTAGAGCAGGTCGTTATTCGACTCCCGCTGCACCTGGAGAGTGACGTGGTTCCAGCCATAGACCAGGTTGCACGGAGCGCCCGATGGCTCCCATTTGGCATCGACGTTGTTCCAGTAGTCCCACTGGCCGTCGGCCAGGTGATCGCACTGCGTGCCCCACTCCATGCCGGTGCCGTTCAGGTACATGTTCACGTCGAACTCCAGCGCCTCGGTCACTGCCGGGTTGGTGACGAAAACATAGGCGTCGTAGGTGAAGTTGTGGACGTTGGGGATGATCGTCCGTGCCGTATCCGGAATTGCCGCGCTTCCCTGCCCCATGACCGGATTCGAGAACAACGCGTCGGAATAGGGCGTGGAACCGCCGATGTTGAACTGCGACATGTTCCCGCTCAGCGAGTTGGTGGTGAGGTGCTGATACATCGACCAGTTCACGCCACCGCACGGATCGCTCGAGCAGATGTCGTAGGCCGGCGGCAGTTCGCCCCACTGATTCCAGCCGCCCGAGCCCTGGATCTGCGAGATCTGATTACCGGCGTTCACCGTAAAGTTGACCGGTGTTGACGTCGATCCGCCGCAATTATCCCACTCCTGCACAACGGCCTGCTGGGCGCCGCTGCCGAGGCTGAGCTGGGTGTTGATCGCCGCCCCGGAAACCGCGTAGATCCGCTGCCCGTTCTCGTAGATGCCCATGGAGGCTACGCCCTTGGCGCAGCTGGAGGTCGCTGAAGCGGCAAAGCTAACCGGATCGCCCACGGTGGCTCCGCTGGCCGGGGAGCTGACCGAGACGCCCGCGCTGCTGGTCACGTGGATGGTCAGCGGGACCGTGGCGGTGTTGCCGCAGTAGTCCCACTGCTGCACAGCCGCGCTGTAGGTGCCGGCCGGCAGCACCACGGTGACGCTCAGATTGGGTCCATCCTCGGTGTATTTCTCAATGTTGTTGACCCAGACGGCCATGGACGCTACGCCCTTGGCGCAGGTTGTGCTGCCGGTGGCGGAAAAGGGGACGTTGGTACCAACAGTCGAGCCATTTGCGGGACTGTATACGGTGATTGCGGCAAACGCCGGTGCGGTGAGCACCATGAGGACCAGAGAAATACGAGCGACTATCTTCATGAATCTGCCTTCAGCGATGAAATTCGTGCCCTTACGGGGCTGGATTCAGGTCCGCGTTTGGCCCCTCCGCTGAACGCCAGGAAGGAGTCGTCTGCTGACTGGCTTGCTGATGGGCTGGTCTGAGCATCGGGCAGTGCGCCCGGCGAGTACCTCGACAACCTCTGTTTTGCTTCCCAGGGCGGGTGAGGCTCAGAACCTCCCCTGCGCCTGGCGAAATCGTGACCCTCCCGCGATCCTGACGGCTCTTGCTCGGTGCCGTTCTCGTGCAAATCCCTGGCGGGGTCTCGGTTCCCGGGCCCTGTTACCTGGCAGTCACAATTGCAGTGAATTACTAGGTGGATAATACACAGGCAACCTTTCACAGGCCAGCGTTTTTCGCTGTATTTTCAGGTATTTCTGTGGATTTCAGGCAGCTCTTTTCAACCTGTGCAAAAAGTGCTTCCCATGGCAAACATTTCGTCACAGTGACTGGTCGGAATTACACGGTTGCGAACTCATTCCTCACCAGTACGTGACCGTCATGTTGTCGAGGTACGTGGTGTTGGGAGCTCCCTGGTAGTTGCTGTCCATCTGATAGTTGGCCGCGACACCCCACCACCCGGCAGGCGAGACGCCGGGAGCCGAAGTCTGATTGACGGCGTAGGTCATTCCGTTGAGGGTGATGGACTGATACAGAAGCGTATTGTCCGCCTCGCGCTGCACCTGCAGCGTCAGGTGATTCCAGCCTGCCTGAAGCGTGCAGGGAAAACCCGTGGGCATCCATTGCCCGTGGACGTTGTCCCAGATGTCCCACTGGCCGTCACCCAGGTAGTTGCACTCGTGCCCCCAGGTCAGGTCGACGGTGTTGATGGCCATGCTGATGTCGAATTCCAGCGCCTGAGTCACTTCGGGAGCCACCACATAAAAGTCGGTGTCGTAGGTAAAGTTGTGCAGCGTCGGCAGCAGCGTGTGGTTGGCATCGAGCAGCTGGGGCGCGCCCTGTCCTATGATGGCCGCCGAAAAGAGCGCATCGGCGTACGGCATCTTCGGATCCAGATCGAACATGGTCGCGCTCCCGCTCAGGGAAGGATCGCTGACCCCGAAGATCTGCTCCCAGGAAGACTGCGAGCAGGGCGCTGAGCAATCCGAGTAACTCGGCGCCACCTGCCCCCAGCTCCGCCAGTTCCCCGAGAGAGCCTGGATGTTCCGGATGGCCGTGCCCACACTGCTGCTGGTGTCGGCCGGAGCGGCGCCCGGAGTTTGTCCGGGCAGGCCCGCGCGGGTGCCGCAACCGACAGTGAAGAATCCAAGACAGACGATCAGAAGGGAAATTCGTGCGTAGTTCATGTTCGTTCGCCGGCCTACCAGTACATGAAGCTGAATTTGTCTAAGTAGCTGGAGTAGGACGACTCGCGGAAATCGCCATCCATCTGATAGTTCACTGTGATTCCGTACCAGCTGGAGGGCACCGTGAAGGGCGGGTAGGTCTGGTTGATGTTGGCGGTGACGCCGTTCAGCGTGATCGACTCATAGCGCAGCGTATTGTCGGCTTCACGCTGCACGTTGATGGTCACGTGATTCCACGCGCCCTGCACGGGATTGCACGCGACTCCTGTAGGCTTCCATTTGGCGTTCTGGTTGTCCCAGACATCCCACTCGTTGCCGCCTTCGATCCGGCACTCGGTGCCCCAGGTCATGCCCACTCCGTTCAGGAACATGTTGATGTCGAACTCCATCGCCTGACTCGCGCCGCTGTTGGGCAGATAGAAGTAGGCGTCGTAAGTGAAGTTATGCAGCGAAGGGATCAGGGTGCGGTCGGTGTCGGAGATGCCCTGCGTGGTGAACTGGCCCATCAGCGGGTTTTCCCAGAGCACATCGGAATAAGGCGTGGTTCCTGCGATATTGAACTGGGTTGCGTTCCCCGTCAGCGAAGGGGACTTCACGCCCGCCGTAGTCGACCACTGCACACCCTGGCAGGGGGCGGTGCAGTCGGTATAAGCCGGAGCCTTTTGCCCCCAGCTGTTCCATTTGTCGGTCTGCAGATTGGTGAGGGTGTTGCCGCTGCCCTTCACGGTCAGATTCACGGACGCTGTGCGCGCTCCGC
The DNA here is from genome assembly GCA_035505395.1 of Acidobacteriaceae bacterium. Lineage (GTDB taxonomy): Bacteria > Acidobacteriota > Terriglobia > Terriglobales > Acidobacteriaceae > Palsa-343. The sequence continues at coordinate 27,851 of DATJQW010000189.1, read as the reverse complement.
CGCAGTTATCCCACTCCTCAATCACGGTGTTTTCCGTGCCCGGCGCCAGATTGACCTGCGCATTCAGCTTCGCGCCCGGCGTCACGTAGACCAGCTGGTTGTTGACGTAGATCCCCATCGCCGCGACGCCGCTCGAGCAGTCCGTCGTCGCCGTCGCCACGTAATTCGTGAGCCAGCTGACCGTGCTGTTGTTGGCGGGCGATGTCACCCACACACCGGTCTGGCCGGTCACCGTGAGGGGCACGGAGGCTGTCGTCGCGCCGCCGCAGTAATCCCATTCCTCGATGACTGCGCTGTGGGTGCCGGCGCTCAGAGGAAGAGCCGTGTCCAGGCTGGTTCCATCCACGACATAGACCAGTTCGTTGTCGATGTAGACGCCCATCGAGGCCACGCCGCGGGCACAGGTGGTGCTGTTTCCCGTGGCTTTGAAGGTCGCCGGAGAAGCGACGGTTTCGCCATTCCCAGGGCTATTGACGATCACGTTGGCAAAGGCGGGCGCGGTGAGAACCACCAGCGCAAGAAGAATATGGGCGACGCGTTTCATGGAAGTCATTGCCTCGAAGCGATTGGCTCCGGCCGGCATCGCGGACCACTCGTGCAGACAAGCTTGCGTGGCCTCGGGAGAGGCTCTTGTCAGGGTCTATGTACCGACGTAACTTGCTCGGAGTGTTACTAACGAAACTACGAGAGAGTTACCGTCGGGGCAATGACACGAAGGCGTCATCGGTGTTACGGAGGTAATGACCCTCAGCGCCTAAACGGGTCACGCCGGCAGACGATGGCAGTCGCCCGCACGCCTGCGCAGGCGCAGCGACACGCATCGCCTTGCGGCGATGCAGCGGTGATCAGTTCCTGTTGCGAAAGAGAGATTCTGTTACTCGCCTGCCGCCGATCCCGGCGCGGCACCGCCCGGAATCTGATTCATGGGCAGCTCGAGGGCGAAGAGCGTCGAGCCATTCTGGTCGGCGTACACCCACAATCCATGAAACGCCTGTCGCAGTTCGGGATGCACGGACAGGATGGCGGACATGAGCCCGACAACCTGCTGCCGCGCCTGGGCGGGATTGCGCAACTGCACGGCCTGCGCGTCGTCGGCGTTGTAATGGATGGCCAGATCGAGCGAGCCCAGGCCGGTCGTGGTATCCACGCGCGTCAGCTCGAACTGGTTGCCGTTGGCCTGGAACATTGCCGGCGCCTGAGTGGGAAGGTTCTGCGGCCTCACCTGCCCGGCTTCGTGCTGCAGCTTGTCGGTGTTCGGACTGGAGAGAAAATTGTCGGGCAGCACCAGCCCCGAGGCGATCTGGTAGTAGAAATACGCGGCCCAGTCGCCATGCTGCTGCGCGTACTGGCGGGCGCGGCTCCAGTACCAGATGCCATCCTGCCCGGCAAAGAGGAGTGGTTTGGCAAAGAATCCGGCGAGCTTCCACTGGCCCGAAGCATCCTGGGCCAGTACGAGCGAAATCTGCTGCGGCTTTTCGACGCCGGTAGCGTGGACGATGGCCAGCGCGTATTTTCCCGGAGGAAGATTGCCGAAGTTCAGCACCACGGTCATGGTTGAGCCGGGCGGGGAGCAGAAAAACTGCGCGCCCGGAGCCGCTCCCCCGGAGGGTTGGGCGTCGAAAGCGAAGAGCGCATCGACCGTCAGCCCCGCCTGGGCGATCGCCGGCCGCAGCGCATTTGCCGATTCGGCGATTCCGCTGAACTGGTTGGCGACGGCAGCCAGCGTGTTGTTTCGCAGAGACGCGAGATCGCCGCCTTGCACCTCACCAACCAGCATTTGCGCCGTCTGCATCAGTTCCTGACGCTGCGCCGGCGTCATCTGCCCCTGCGTCGTGCAAGTATCGCTATGCGCCGGCAGCGCCAGTGCGGCCAGCAACACCCAACTGCCGGCCAGGAGGACCCTTCCCATTTTCATCGTTCGCACGTTCTCCGCTTCCCTGCCCGCGGCCCTCGGGGTTGCCACAGGTCACATACAGAGATGCATTTTCCGCCCTGAACGCTGGAAGCCCAGCCAAAACCTTTATTTTTCCGGGATTCTCACCGGATTCTGCGAGCGAAGCGGCTCAATTGGTAGTCTTATAAAGCAGGGTTTGCGATTCCCACCGCCAATGCCTTCCCGCCTGTCAGCTCGGGCAATCCTCCTGGCCGCAGTGGCCTGCGCCACGGTCAGCCTGTCGGCACAGACGCCGGCCAAACCTGTACCGGAGAAGGCCCCCCGCGCCACTCACCCCGCCAGGAAGCACGCGCACACAGCCATACGCCCGGTAGCGGCTGAACCGGTAAAGCCTGTGCCTCCTCCGCAGCCGCCGGCGCCGCCGCTGCCGAACAGCGAGCCTGCGCAGCCGGCCACGGTGAAGCTGGATCATGGCCAGCTGACTGTGGAAGCGAACAATTCCGACCTTGATCAGATTCTGGGCCGCGTGGCCAGCATCAGCGGTACGGATATCGAGGGCCTCAAACAGACCACGCGAGTCTTCGGAGTCTACGGGCCGGGCAATCCCCGGGACGTACTCTCGGACCTGCTCTCCGGGATGGGCTACAACTTTGTGATGGTCGGCGATCTGGCCGACGGTTCCCCGCGCGAAGTGGTGCTGACCCAGGGCGGCGGTCCGCTGCCTGAGCCAACCCAGGCGCGCGGCAACCCGATGCCGCCGCCGGACGAGGAGCCGGCCGAGGAGCCGATCCAGTATGGTCCCGGAGCCATCCAGCACGTGCCGCCCAACATGCAGCCTGAGGATAATATCCAGCGCCAGCAGGAGAATCTGCAGCGCCTGGAGCAGATGCGCCAGCAGATGCAGCAACAGCAGGAGCAGCAGCAGGACAATCCGCAGTAAATTGAAGCGCCTCGCAGGGCTCTCTATCTCTTTGCCAGATGTCTGCGGTAGATGACCGCCAATTCGCCGAAGGCGCGCAGAAAATCTCCCGACTTCACCTTCGAACCGGCAACGTCGGTCCAGACCGGCAGGGGATACTCGTAGATTTCAGTTTCGAGCTCGCGCGCATTCCCGCCGTGGAACTCGAGGTAGCGAGCGAGAATCTCGACGTCAAAGATCCAGCGTGAATGGAACGGCTGGCGAAGAGCCGCCTGCAGTTCGGGCGTGACACGGAAGAGTTTGGCGCCGCATTGCGTGTCGTAAACAGGAAGCCGAAGGAGAATCGACACGGCCGTGGCGAAGCATCGCCCCAGATAATGCCGCAGCGGCTGGCGGTTAATGGCCCGGCCCAGCAGGCGAACGCGCGCACCAAAGATCAGATTCACCCCGGGGCGCTGGCTCATCAGGGCGAGAAAGTCGTGAATCTGATCGAGAGGGGTCGCGAGATCAGCATCCCAGAAACCGGTAATCACGGCTTGACCCGATGCCATCACCTGGAGCATGCCGTTGCGCACCGCCTCTGCCTTCCCCTGGTTGGGCTGCTGATCCAGCACGCTGACCCGCTGCGGCCATCGCGCGGCCAGTCCCTGCAGCACAGCCAGAGTGCTGTCCCGACTGCCGTCGTTCACAAACAGCAGGCGGATGGAGCTGCTGGCGGGAGTGGCAAGAAATCGCTCGAACTCGTCCACGCGCAGGCGGGCCGCTTCGTTGTAACAGGGGATGACGACGGTGCAGGATTCAGGAGCCGGCATGGCCGCGCATACTTCCTGTGCTGTTTGTTCGGCCATCGTGCCCAAAGTTGCTCCAGTGTCAACTGCATGGTAGAGATTCATCAGTATAGCTTTGCTGTTGCCCGATCCCGGTGCGATTCCGCGCGGACAGCCGCCGCGAGCCGCGGAGTGCTTTCCTTTTGTGGTGCCTCCGGAGACGGCAAATCGCGTCGCTGCGCTGTTAGACTTTGGAGCAACGCTGGGGCCTGCGCACTGCGATGACTCTCCTCGACCTCTGCTCCTATCTTGGCCTCGGCGCCACCGGATTCGCGACGGCGAATCTGCTGCTGGGAATGCTGATGTCGCTGCGCTATAGCCCCATGCGCCACTGGCCGCATCGGCACATGAATCTCTTCTGGCTGCACCAGTGGACCGCGTACCTGGCGATCGCGCTCACGCTGACGCATCCGGCCATCCTGCTCTTCATTCATGCGCCGCACTTTCGCCTTTTTGACATTCTGCTGCCCATTGCCTCGCCGCTGCAGCCCAAAGTGAACCTGGCCGGTGCAGCGGCTCTGTACCTGCTGCTGATCGTCTTCATCAGTTCCCTGCTTCGGCGGCGCATCGGGCGGCCTCTGTGGCGCAATCTGCACTACCTGGTCTTCCCCGCGCTGGCGCTGATCTTTCTGCACAGCATCCTCACCGATCCGAACCTGAAGGACGGCCATCCGGACCTGCTGGACGGCGGCAAGATTTTCGTTGAAATCTGCACCCTGCTGGGGGTTCTCGCCACCGTCGTCCGCTTCCGCATGCGTGGACGGGGCCTGCGTCCGCCTCGCGCCGTGGTCAGCGACAGTACCGAGGCGGTGGTTGACGCGCGGATCGTCTGATCCCCTGCTGCGCATCCCGGCCCGCACCCGGTAAACTTATCTCACATGGCTGCCATCACCACCCCCACCCTGCAGTACCTGCGCGATCTCTGGGACGACTCCGTCGCCGCAACGCTGGATGAGCCGGAACTGCTTCGCTACCGCTCCAACCTGCTGGGAGCGGACCTGCGCATCACCAACTTTGCCGGAGGCAACACCAGCTCCAAGATCACCCTGCCCGATCCGCTGACCGGCGAGGCCACGCGCGTGCTGTGGGTGAAAGGCAGCGGCGGCGATCTGGGCACGCTGCGCCGCAGCGGCCTGGCCACGCTGTATCTGGAGAAACTGCTCGCGCTCGAGAAGCGCTACTCGGGCGTAGCGCAGGAAGACGCGATGGTCGATCTCTATCCGCTGTGCACCTTCGGCGTCAACTCCGTGGCCGCCTCCATCGATACTCCGCTGCACGGCTTCCTTCCCTTCCCACACGTGGACCATCTGCATCCCGACTGGGGCATTGCCCTGGCCGCAGCCGCGAATGGCAGGGAAAAAATGGAGGAGTTCAATCGCGAATTCGGCCATCGGCTCGTGTGGATCCCGTGGTTCCGGCCCGGCTTTGAGCTGGCGATGATGCTGCGCCGCGCCGTGGCGGAGCAGCCGCACTGCGACGGGATGGTGCTCGGCGGGCACGGCCTGTTTACCTGGGGCGAGACACAGCGCGAGTGTTATCTGAATACGATCACCGCCATCGATCACCTCGGCCAGTTCGTGCAGCGTGCCGTCACGAGCCGCGGCAAGAAGCTGTTCGGGGGTCCGGCACAGCAGCCGCGCGAAAACCGTGGCGAACTAGCGCTCGATTTGGTGCCCATCCTGCGCGGCGGCATTTCTCAGCACAAGCGCGTGATCGGCGCCTGGTCCGATGCTCCGGAGGTGCTGCGCTTTGTCAACGCGCACGATGCCGCCGAACTTGCGCATCTGGGCACCAGTTGCCCCGATCACTTTATCCGCACGAAGATTCGCCCGATGTTTGTCCCCGCTGCCGCCAACGACGATCTTGCAACGGTGGAGCAGAAGATCGAGACTGCGCTGGCGGCGTACCGCGCGGAATATGCCGACTACTACCGGTCTCAGGCACAACCCGACTCGCCGGCGGTGCGAGACCCCAACCCGGCAGTGGTGCTGGTTCCCGGCGTCGGGATGTTCTCGTTTGGAAAGAACAAGACGGAAGCGCGCATTGTCGGCGAGTTCTACACCAACGCGATTCACGTCATGGAAGGCGCGACCGCGCTGGCAGGCGACGGGCCCGTCGGCGAAGTCCCACAGAGCGGACCGGCTGCGCCCCACGGGGCGTTCCGGACGCACACGAATTATGTCGCGTTGCCGGTCTCCGAAGCCTTCCGCATCGAATACTGGGCGCTCGAAGAGGCCAAGTTGCGGCGGCAGCCCGCGGAGAAAGAGCTCAGCCGGCAAATTGTGCTGATCGTCGGCGGAGCCAGCGGCATCGGACGCGCCACCGCTCTGCTGGCCGCCGAACGCGGCGCGCACGTGATGGTCGCCGACCGCGACCTCGCCGGCGCAGAATCCACCGCACAGGAAGCGCGTGGCCTTGCCGGGCGCGAAGCGGTTGCCGCGGTTGCCGTGAACATCTGCGACCGTGACGCGATCGTTGCCGCCCTGCGCGCGACCGTTGCGGCTTTCGGCGGACTCGATATCCTCATCAACACCGCCGCCGTTTTCCCCTCAGCGCAATCGGACGCGGCGTGGCATTCAACACTCAACCTCAATATCACCGCGAACTACCTGCTCGCCGACGAAGCCGCAAAAGTGTTTACATCGCAGAAGCTCAAAGGGGGAATCGTGCTCACCAGCTCCGCCAACGCTGTCGTTCCCAAGCGCGGCAGCGAGGCTTACGACGTGAGCAAAGCCGCGGTCAGCCATCTGGTTCGCGAGCTGGCTGTATCGCTGGCGCCGCAGGTTCGCGTCAACGGCATCAGCCCCGCGACAGTAGTGCAGGGGTCAACGATGTTCCCGCGCGATCGCGTGATCGCGTCGCTGACGAAATACGGCCTGGCCTTCGATGCCGCGGCAGACGACGACGCTCTGCGCCGGCAGCTTGCGGAGTTTTACGCGCAGCGCACCCTCACCCACCAGCCCATCACTCCGGAGGACTGCGCCCGCGCGATTCTATTCCTTGCCGGACCGCATACGCCCTGCACCAGCGGCCATCTCATCCCCGTCGATGGCGGCCTGCCCGAGGCGTTCTTGCGGTGACTCGCTCTCCCGGCGGACCCACGCTGGTGGCCGTCGATCTGGGCGCGGAGAGCTGCCGCGTCTCAATCCTGCAGTGGCAGGGCGAAACTCCGCGCATCGCGATGGTGCGGCGCTTCGCCAATTCGTCCGTGGACCACATTGCGCCCGGCCTGCGCTGGGATCTGGAGCGCATCCGCGCCGAGCTTGAGGCGGCGCTGCACGACTGCGCAGAGCGCGCGCCGGACGGTATCGACGGGATTGGGGTCACCGGCTGGGCGGTGGATTACGTTCGCCTCGATGCGCATGGGCAGCCGCTCGCCGCGCCCTATTGTTATCGCGACCCGCGCACGCAGCCGGCCATGGCTGCAGTTCACGCCATCCTGCCCGCCGAACAGCTTTACGCCCGTACTGGCGTGCAGATACAGCCCCTGAACACGATTTATCAGCTCTACGCGGACCGGCTGGCCGGCAACGACGCTGCGCTCTGGGTGAATTTGCCGGAGTCGATTCTGCACTGGCTCGGCGCGCCGTGCATTGCGGAATTTACCAACGCCACCCATACCGCCTTGATCGACCCGGACCGGCGCACGTGGTGTGACGCAATCTTTTCGGCACTGGACCTTAACCGCGCCGCTGCGCCGGAGCTGGTCGCACCGGGTACCGTGCTGGGCCCGCTGCGCAACGATCTGCGCAGCCTTTCCGCCTTCTCGGGCACGCAAATCATCGCACCCGCGTGCCACGATACCGCATCGGCCATCGCCGGAATTCCTGGCAGCGACAGACCCTGGGTATATATCAGTTCGGGCACGTGGTCGCTGGTGGGCATGTTGCAGCCTCAGGCGCTGAAGACTGCGGAAGCCTGTGCGGCGAAGTTCACGAACCTGGGAGCAGCCGACGGCCAAATTCTCTTCCATCGCAGCATCGTCGGCATGTGGCTGCTGCAGCAATGCCGGAAAACATGGGCCCCGCAGCGTTCCTGGCCCATCGAGGAGCTGATCGACGAGTCTCGCCGCGTCAGCGCGCCCGAGGCGCTGCTTGATCTGGACGATCCCGCATTCGTTTCGCCGGGCAACATGCCCACCCGAATCAACGCGCAGCGCACAGGCCGCGGACTGGCTCGGTTGCCTGAATCCCCGGGTGCCGCGCCACACTATGCTGCGCTGATCTTTCATAGTCTCGCCGCACGATACGCCGAAGCTCTGCGGGAGATCACAAAGCTGACGGGTTCGCACCCCGAGAAGATCTGCATTGTCGGCGGAGGCAGCCGCAATGCGTTCCTGAACGATCTAACCTCTGCCGCGACCGGACGCCCGGTGGTGGCCTGCGTCCAGGAAAGCTCCACGCTCGGCAATTTTGCGGTGCAGTGTGCAGCCCTCGCGTCTCCCAGGGGCATCGCGGCGCCGCAGGAGATCGCAGGATACGCCGCAAAGCTGGCCTCCGCCGAGGTATCCGGCTAGGGCAAATCCAGGAGTCTGCTCCTCACCCTGTCTAATCTCTTAGTTTTGCGGCGAGCGAGCGCTTCACTTCCGGCCACTCGGCGGCGGTGATGGAATATCGGGCGGAGTTGCGCGGGATTCCGTCGGTGGCGAGGCGGTGCGAGCGCAGAATGCCTTCAAAACGCGCGCCCATGCGCTCCATCGCCGCGCGGGAGCGGGCATTGCGCTCATCGGTGTGCAGGCAGACGCTGACCACTCCCCAGCTGTCGAAGGCCTGGTTCAGCATCAGGAGCTTGGCTTCGGTGTTGATCGCGGTGCGGATCGCGGACTGGGCGAGCCAGGTATAGCCGATCTCGCAGACGTCCGGCAGGGTTCGGCCGCGGCGGCGGTGGCCCTCAGGCCAGGACCACCACTCGAGGTTGAAGTAGCGGGTCGAGCCGATGATCCGGTCGTCGGCGAGGCGCACGGTAGCCAGAGGCAGCGCGGTTCCCGCAAGCTGCGCATCGAGGGCCGATTCGACATAGAGACGGACGGCGTGGCGGCCGATGGGAACGGCGCTCCAGCGATAGAAATCGGGATCTTCCGCGGAGGCGGCGGCAAGGGCATCAATGTGCCGGAGTTCCAGCGGCTCCAGGCGGACATGGCGTCCCTGGAGAGTGAACGGCTCGATCCTGATCGCCATAAGGGCAGTATATGTGCACAACCCTGGGATTCCAGAGCAACGCTCACGCGCTCACAGGTTCAGGAAACTGGCTTCGCTTCCACAATTGCCACGTTTCGAACCATCCTGCGGTCCCCTTCGACCGGCCAGACCCGCGTCACCGCAAACTTCGCGGCGACAAGCAGCCTCTTCCACTCCTGCTCGCTGCGCTCTCTTCCGCCGGTGACCACCAGCATGTTGAGGTCGCTCAGCAAACGGCCTTCCAGTTGCGGGTCCCCCTGAGAGACCAGAGGAGGCAAAATGAACTCGATGATGAGCAGTGTGCCATCCTCCGGAATGACGGCGCGGACGTTGCTGAGCATCGCAATCGCCTCGGCATCGCGACGGCCATGCAGAACATGTTTGAGCATGTACACGTCGGCGCCGGCGGGCACGGACTGGGAGAGATCGGCCGCCAGCAGGGTGCACCGGGAGGCGAGTTCGTGGTCGGCGAAGCGCGGCCTGGCTGCCTCAATGCTGGGCTCGAGGTCAACCAGCATGCCGCGAAGATGGGGATAGAGTTCCAGAACGGCAAGAATCAGCGAGCCGCCGCCGCCGCCAAGATCGGCCACCACGCTTGCGTGGGAGAAGTCCCATGCGCGCGCAATGGGAGCATAGTCTTCCGCCGGAGCCGTGCCCATGACGGCGCGAAAAATCGAGCCGGCTTCGGGAACCTGTGACCAGCGTGAAGGCACTCCGGGATCGCGGACCTGCGAGGCCGGCTTGCCGGTTCGCACGCAGTCGGTGAGCAGGCGCCACTCATCGGCGAGCAGATCTGCCCAGAAGATGACCGCTGCCCACGCCGAGTGGGGATCGTCGCGGCGCAGCGGCTGGCCAAAGGGCGTGAGGCGAAAGTGCTCGGGCTCGGTTTCCTCGGCAACGCCCATGGCGGCAAGGGCCCGCAGCAGCCGATAGAGAGCGTCGGAATCGGCCTGACAACGATCGGCCAGAAACCGAATGCCGCGCACCTCGTCGCCCAGCGCATCCGCCACTCCAAGGCGAGCGGCGGCGCACAGGGTGCAGCTGCGGGAATAAGCCATGGCCATTTCCACCAGCCGCGCATTCTGGGTGACGTTGCCGATTCCGCCATCAGACTGAGACATAGTATCCCTCTGTATCTACGGCCTTGTGATCATTGAGCCGCAGTACGCGGCGGTCGCGAAGACATCAGCGCACCGGCGAGGACCGCAGGAATGATGGTGAGGAGAAACGTCAGGTGATACCACGCCGGAAATTTGCTCCAGATGGCGATGTGCGCGGGCAGAAACAGGACCAGCACCACGCTGCCGACAATCCACGGCGCCCAGCGGCCAGCCGGGGAGATCCAGCGTGTCACGGCGCCGGCCGCCAGTGAGGTCACGATGGCCATCGCCAGTCGTGCCCACTTCATGCCCAGGGTGAACTGGAGGGTATGTTCTGCAGCCGTGTAGTTCGGCAGGCTCAGGCGCAGGACGCGGTCGATCAGTGAGACGACGATAACCCACGTCGCGAGTCCTGCGAGGCAGGCGAGAATGGAACGCTTCATCCCAGGGGCTCCTTTGATCCAATCATGATAGTACAATTTAACTAATGAAAGCCGAGTTATATATTCTGGGGGTTCTGCACCGGGGGGACTTTCACCCCTACGAGATCCGGCGGCGTCTGACCCAGGCCATGATCGAGTGCTTTACCGATGTGGACGTGGGCACGCTCTACTACGCCGTACAGCAGCTGGCCAAAGGCGGCCTGCTCAGCGCGGTTGCCCACCAGCGGGTGGCCCGAGGCGGCATGCGCACGGTCTACCGCATCACTCCGCGGGGCCGCGAACGCTTTCGTGAGCTGCTGCACGCGCAGTTTGCCGCCGGTGGCGATCTGCGGGAGACCCTTTACGGTGCCATGCTCTTCCTGCATCTGGCCGACCGCGGTCGTGTCGCCGCCGCTCTGCGCAGCCGCATCGAGGGGCAACATGCGCGGCTGGCGGAGATTCGGAAACTGCGCCGGCAATGGGCAACGATGCTGCCCACCGGCAGCCGCCACCTGATGCAGCACATGGCGAAGCAATGCGCCCTCGACCTGCAGTGGCTGCGCGCTGTACTGGCCGATGTGGAGGCCGGCCGCGTTCGCGACACCCCTGACCCGGCACGCCTGGCAGCCAGGAACTGACAGGGTTTGCCGGGGGTCAGTGGCGGCCCGTCCGCGCTCAGTTTGTCCGCAGCGCAATCATCGGGTCGATCCGCGACGCCCGCCTCGCCGGCAGGTATCCCGCCAGCAGCGCCACGGCCAGCAGCAGCGCGATCATTCCTGCATAGGTCAGCGGGTCCGACGGCTCCGTTCCATACAGGAGCGACGCAATGCCGCGAGCGGCAAGGAACGACACCGCCGTTCCTGCGCCGATTCCGACCAATGCCAGCAACAGCGTTTTCCGCAATACCCATGTCTGCACATGGCCGCGGCTGGCTCCCAGCGCCATGCGGATGCCGATCTCCTGCGTCTGCCGGGTGACGGAATATGCGATGACGCCGTAGATTCCCAGCGACGCCAGCAGCAGTCCCAGCCCCGCAAACGCGCCCACCAGCAGCATGAAGAATCGCCGCGGCGAATCTGCCCGGTCCACTATCATGCGCAGGGGCTTAAACTCCGCAGCCGGCTGGTTGGGATTCATCTCCCGCAGCGTCCGCAGCACGCTGCCGGCCAGCGATGCCGGCGCAACCTGGCTGCGAATCACCAACTGGGAGTCGTCCGGCCCCTGCTGCATCGCCGAATAGTAAATCTGCCAGCCCTTTTCCGCCTCCACGCTCGAGGCGTGCACATCCTCCACCACCCCGATCACGTGCAGCTCTGTTTTGCCGCTCATGAGCACCTTGCCCACTGCATCTTCGCCCGGCCAGTAAGTGCGCGCCGCCGCTTCGTTGATCATCACTACCTGTTGGCTGTTCGGTCCGTCGTTCCATGTGAAATCGCGCCCGCGGACGTGCATGCCCATCGCGCGCACGTAGCCTGGCGTGCACACGTAGACCAGCGGACTCGGCAGCGCACCCTCCGGATAGGTCTTTCCCTGTGGCATGGGCGTGCCCCACGCGCGATTCGGCCCCAAGGGCAGGAAGTCCACGATGCCCGCCGCCTCCACGCCCGGCAGCGCGCTCACCCGCGCGATCATCTGCTGGAAGATCGCCGCGCGCTTTTCGGCACTGGCCTGATCGGTTGGCGCCGAGTCGTCATATTCCACCCTGATCGACGCCGCGTGATCCGGCTGGAATCCAAGATCGATATCGAGCACCTTCAGGAAGCTCCGCAGCAACAGCCCCGCGCCCACCAGCAGCACGCAGGCCAGCGCCACCTCGGTGATCACCAGCGCCGCGCGCACGCTCTCGTGCTTTCTGCCTGCGCTGGTCCCGTGCCCTGAATCCTTCAGCGCCTCCTGCAGATTGCCGCTCGCCATCTTCAGGCCCGGCATCAGCCCGAACAGCAGCGCCGCCGCCACCGCCGTCATCACCGTCCACCCCAGCGCCGCACCATCGATGTGCAGGGTGCTCAGCAGCGGCAGCGCCAGCGCTCCCTGATGCGCCAGCCACAGCACCAGCGCCCACGCCAGGCCAAGACCCGCCACCGCCCCGCCCGTCGAAAGGATCAGGCTCTCCGTCAGCAGCTGCCGCACCATCCGGACCCGGCTCGCGCCCAGCGCGCTGCGCATCGCCAGCTCCCTGCTCCGCGCCGCCGCGCGGGCCAGCAGCAGGTTCGACAGGTTTACGCAGGCGATCAGCAGGATCATGCCCACCGCCGACCACAGCACGATCAGAGACCGCCGCAGACGCCCGCTCACATAATTCTTCAGCGTCCGCACCTGGATCGAAGGGCCATGCTTGAGCACATACGACCCGCACGACCGGGGATACTTCACGTTCCAGCACAGATTCGGAACCACCATCTCTGCATCCGCCTGCGCCTGCCCCACTGTCACGCCCGGCTTCAGTTTCCCGATCAGCGTCACCACGTTGCCGTCATCCCGCTCGTATTCCGGGATCAGCGGCACCAGCAAATCGACCCGCGATCCCGGCGAAAAGACGGCGCCGAAATCGAAGCTCTCCGGCAGCACCCCCACCACGGTCGTTGGCTGCCCACTCAAATCGATCTCTTTTCCCACAATGCCCGGATCTGCCGCAAACTGCCGCTTCCAGTACGCGTACTCCAGCAGAACCACCGGATGGGTGCTCTTCAGCGTATCGGCGGGGACGAAAAGCCGTCCCAGCATCGGATGCACGCCCAGCACCTGGAAGAAATTCCCCATCACTCTCATCCCTGTTGCCGGCTGCGGTTCACCTCGTCCCGTCAGCCGGAAGTTGTCCGGACTGGTGAATGCGTCGTACCCCGTCACATCCTGATAGGAGCGGCTCTGCGCCTTGAATTCGTCATACGCATCAATCGAATACGTCGCGCACGACAGCCCGCAGCTCCGCGGTGGAGGCGCGATCCACACCAGCTGCCGCGACTCCGGAAACGGCAGCGGCCGCAGCAGGATGGTATTGACCACGCTGAAGACGGCCACGTTCGCCCCAATTCCCAGCGCCAGAATCGCCACCGCCACGGTGGTAAATCCTGCATCGCGCCGCAGCGTCCGCAGCGTGAAACGCATATCCTGCAGCAGCACATCCAGAAACGGCAGCCCCCGCGCAGCCCTTTGCTCCTCACGCGCACGCTGCGTGCCGCCAAAGCGCACCAGCGCCCGGCGACGCGCATCCTCCGGGCTCATTCCGCTGCGGACGTTCTCCTCCACAGCCATCTCCAGGTGCGCGGCCATCTCCGCATCCAGCTCCCGATCCAGCGCGTCCCGGTGCAGAAACGCGAGCATCCGCTTCCATGTGCGATGCCACCATCCGTTCATCGTTCGCTCCCCTCGGGAGCCATACCCAGCACCCGTCCCATGACCGCGGCCAGCCTTTGCCAGTGTGCTGCATCCTCCGCCAGCTGTTTCCGCCCGCGTTTCGTGATCGAGTAGAACTTCGCCTTCCGGTTGTTCTCGCTCGAGCCCCACTCCGCTTCAATCCAGCCGCGTTGCTGCAGCCGGACCAGCGATGCGTAGATCGTCCCCTGATTCAGCAGCACCTGGTCGCCGCTCACCTGCTCGATCCGGCGCGCAATGCCGTAGCCGTGCTGCGTGCCCATGGCAGCCAGCGTCTGCAGCACCATCAGGTCCAGGGTTCCCTGCAGCAGATCCAGTTTGGAATCGGCCAATTTTTCCCTCCTGTGCGACGACCACAGAAGTATGGCACATTTCCTGTGGTAACGCCACAGAGGGGCCTTCACAACTCTGCACGCGGCACCACCCCGGGCAACCCTGAACCAAAACCCATAATTGTGCGGTTATGTTTTCTCTTGACAATCCATAATCGCTCGGTTATGGTTTCAGGCATGCCGAACGCCGCCAACAGCGTCTTCAGAGCCCTTGCCGATCCGACGCGCCGCGCCATCTTCGAGCGGCTGAGCCGCGACGGCGAGCAGACCGTTCACGTTCTTACCAGGCACTCGGGGGTGTCTCAGCCGATGGTTTCCAAGCACCTCTCCGCGCTGAAGCGCGCCCGGCTGGTCGGCCATCGCCGCAGGGGCCGCGAGACCCACTACCGTGCCCGGCCGCAGGCGCTGGCGCCACTGGTGGACTGGATCAACCACTACAGCGCCTTCTGGCAGAACAAGCTGGATCAGCTCGAAGACCTCCTGGAAAGGATGGAACCGTGACCGAACCCGCGACCCGTTCCGTGATCATCGAGAAAGAGTATGCCCATCCGCCGGAAAAGGTCTGGCGGGCCCTCACCGAGCGCTCCCTGATCGAGCAGTGGCTGATGAAGAATGATTTCCAGCCACTGGTCGGTCATGAATTCAGGCTGCGCTCTGAGCCGGTGCCGAACTGGGACGGCGTCATCGAGTGCCGGGTTCTCGCCGCAGAGCCCTGCAAGACCCTTTCCTACACCTGGGGCACGTTAGGGACAGGGACGGTGGTCACGTTCACGCTGACGCCGACCGCCGCAGGCACGCATCTGCGCATGGAACACTCGGGCTTCCGCGAGGATCAGGAAAAGAACTACAAGGGTGCGAAGTACGGCTGGCAGAGCTTCCTCGGCAAGCTGGAGGGAGTGGTTGCGGGGCTCGAGTAGCGCCGGAATCGAAAAGGAGACACGACCATGGCGGCAATCGTTTCCACACGCTGGATCTTTCGCTGGATTCACATCATCGTTGCCATTCCGATATACGGATATATCTATAGTCCGTTCGACAAGCTTCCCCAGTACGCTCCTCTTACCCGTTATGTGTTTTTTCCCGTGATGGTCCTCACGGGATTGTGGATGTGGAAAGGCCATGTCGTTCGGCGGCTGATTGCGAAACGACTGGCCTGGAACTGACCTGACAAGGAGAAACCAGAATGAAAATCAAAGTGATGAGCCTGTATGTCGACGATCAGGAGAAAGCTTTGCGCTTCTATACCGAAGTGCTCGGCTTCGTGAAGAAGAACGACTTCAGCCAGGGGCCGTATCGCTGGCTCACCGTGGCCTCACCGGAGGACCCGAACGGCACCGAGCTGCAGCTGGCTCTGAACGATAACCCGGCGGCGAAGGCATTTCAGGAGGCGCGTTTTCAACAAAAGCAGCCGGCGGCCATGTTCTTTACCGACAACCTGCAGGCCGACTACGAGCGGATGAAAGCGCACGGCGCCGAGTTCACCATGCCGCCCACAGACGTGACCGCCTCGAAGATTGCCATGCTGAACGACACCTGCGGGAACGTCATTCAGATAACGCAACTCATGTGGAACGGATGAGACGCGCCCTGGCTGGCCCCGGATCCGTGAGGATTTCTGCGCCAGCCGGGATCATCGTCTCATGACCATTGCAACCGTAGAAAAAAGGAGCGCCGCCATGAAATCTGCCTCTTCATCCATCGACCGGAAGATTACGGAACTGGGCGACTGGCGCGGGAAGACCCTCGCGCATATGCGCCAGCTGATTCACGAAGCCGATCCCGACGTCGAGGAAGAGTGGAAATGGGCCAAGCCGGCCTCGCCCGGCACCCCCGTCTGGTCCCACGACGGCATCATCTGCACCGGGGAAACGTACAAACAGGTGGTGAAGCTCACCTTTGCGCGCGGCGCCTCCCTGAAAGATCCAAAGAAGCTCTTCAATTCCAGCCTGGAAGGAAACGTGCGGCGTGCGATCGATATCCGCGACGGAGAGCCGATCGACGAAGCTGCGTTCAGGGATCTCGTCCGGGCAGCGGTGGCGGCTAACTCCGCAGCACGCAACCAACGGGGAACCAGGAAAAAGTAAGCTCCCGAGAACGGGTTTCGATGAATGGCCGCACCGGTCTGTATGCCGGCGCGCTACTGGTGCGTTGCCGGCTGGTCGGCCGTGTAGAGTCCGGGCAGAGCGGGTTTGCCGGTCACCGGAGAGACTCCGGGGGGAATGTCCGGGGCTCCGGGTTCGGCCGCGCGCGCGGTGAGCTTCGAGTAGATGCGGAAGCTGACGTCCACGTCGATGACGGACGAGACCGGCTTGCCGTCCCGTCTGGCGCCGGCGAACGTGGACTTGCGGATCGCGGCGACGGCGTTCTCGTCGAGTCCGAAGCCGATGGGGCGGAAGACAGCGACGGCGATGGGCTTGCCGTCAGGGCCAAGGATGACCTTGTAGCTGGCGACGCCGGCAATCTGCGCCTGCTGCGCGTAATCGTTGGAGACAGGGACGATATTTCTGACGATCGAGGGTCCGGTGACGCCGGGTCCGGGACGTACGATGGCGGGATCCGTGGGCTCGATGGACTGGTGTTTCAGCTGGGCATTGTAGAAGTACTGCCAGTAGTCGGGCATGGCGGCAATCATCGTGGCGTCGAGAGACGGCGCGAAGATGCGGTCGAGCGCGTCGCGGAGATGGGCAGCCGATTCAGCGGGGTTGGTCGTCTCGTTTTTCGCGGCAAGTTCGGGGGAACCGGCAGGCGCAGGCTGTGCTGCCTGGCGACCGCTCCGATTCTTCTCCTTCTTCGGAGAGACGACCTCCTGGCGGTCGATCACGATCAGCAAATGCTTCTTCTTCTGCGTGACCCGGATGCGGTCGAACGAGGTGGCCTGATCGGCCCAGTCGCCCACGTCATCGAAATGGATACCGTAACGCGCGCCTTCGAGCTCAATGCGCTTTTTTGAGAGGCTGACATGGTCGATCTGGATGGCGCAGAGCGTGAAGGAGCCTTTGGCCGACTGGCTGAGCAGATCGCCCCGGAAGCTGAAGTGGAGGTCGTCGCTGAGCCAGAGTCCGCGAAGAAAGAGCTGCCGGCCGAGGAAAAGGTGCCGGAGATTGTCGTCGTTGATCTCCTCACCGGCGAGCTGGGAACCCAGGGAGTCCCGGACGGAGGGCTGATCGCCCGTGGCCTGTGGGCTTGCGGAGAGGTCAGGAGCGGGAGCGGTTTGATCAGAACCCAGGGCGGGTGCGGACTGCACGGGCCCGGGGGCCTGCTGCGTGTCCGCCGCTTTCGCTTTATAGGAGGTGGTTGTCGGTGGGGTATCAGGAGGGGATGTTTGCTGCGGGTGGCTGAGAGAGGAGCAAGAAAGGAGCAGGGCGAAAGCGGCGAACCTCGCAGGCTTCATTGGACGTACTCCGTGCGGTTCGAGATGCATGCCGGCGGGGCATTTCCGCCGATTCTCCCAGCAATCCGCAGGCCACAAGTCTGTCGCAGGGGGAGTTGGCCGCACAATAGCACTTTTGGACCGGTGCTCGCGGTGAATATTTCGCGTGGAAGGGCCTTATGGACAGGAAGATGCACGGCCGCGGCGGCGCGAAGACGCAGCCGAGTCACGACTCTCGCCGGCCTCGGCCAGAGGACATGTTGGCGAAGTTGATTCCTTCAAGTCAGACTTGAAGAATATCCAGAAAATTCCTGCGATTTAAGTTGGCTTGCGGGAAGACCAGATTGAGATTGCGAGCCCCTAGGGTTCGGAAGGCCGCCTCGCCAAGAACCTGACGGAAGTCGGTGGTGATGTCCAGATCGCGGCCCTGATAGAGCTGCTCCGGCGCAAGACCGGGCCAGCGGCCGTGGACCCGACCGCCCCGCACTGAGCCGCCCAGGATGAACATCACGTTGGCGTGACCGTGGTCCGTGCCACCGGTGCCGTTTTCACGGCAGGTGCGACCGAACTCCGACATGGTGACGATCGTGACGTTCTCGGCTTCGTCACCCATGTCCGTCCAGAAAGCGGCGAGACCCTGGCTGAAATCGCGGAGGCGGCCGGCGAGCTGGCCTTCGGCGGCTCCCTGGTCGTGATGCGTGTCCCATCCGCCGATGTCGGCGAAGGCCGCTTCGACCCCAAGATTTGCTTTTAGAAGTTGGGCTATCTGCTTGAGGCTATTGCCAAATGGTCCACCGGGATAGTCAGCGCCGGCAGCCGGAGTGTAGCGCGCCGGGTCGGCGGACTGCAGCATCCTGACAGCCTCGAAAGTCTCCTCGCCCGTGCCGTGGAGGACCGCGTCGCTGCTGTGGTCGTACATGGCGGCAAACCCGGCGGCGGCAGGAGCCGAATCGACAGAAAAGTCATGCACGTTGTCGAGGGCGATGGTCTGGATGCGGCCTTCGAGGGTGCGCGGCACTTCAGGACCCAGGGCAATGGCGCGGAATGGGGTATGAGCGCAATCGGGGCAGGCGGCATCCTGCGCCTGGAGGGCTCGGTTGAGCCAGCCATCGGGCGTGGCCTTGACGCCGGGGGTGCCGGACTCCATGTAATCCTGCGCGTCGAAGTGGGAGCGGGTGGGGTCGGGTGAGCCGGAGGCGTGAACAATGGCGAGGTGACGTGCGTCCCAGAGCGGCTTGAGCGGGGCCATGGCCGGATGGAGGCCGAAGAACCCATCCAGATCGATGACCTGCTGCGCCGGGATGGAGATGTAAGGGCGGTACTGGTAGTAAGACGGCTCGCGATACGGGACGACAACGTTGAGGCCGTCGGCGGCTCCGCGCTGGAAGATGACAACCAGCTTCCTGCCCTGCGCCTGCGCGGTGGTCGCCTGGGCCAGCACCGATCGCGTGAGAAACGTAGGAATCGATGCCGTGCCGACCACCGCCAGGGCTCCGCCTTTCATGAACGCGCGGCGAGTCAAGGGCCTTGCGGGTGGCAGATGCTGGGGCATGGGGGTCCTCCGGCGACCGTTGTCAATCATGCTAACGCGCGGCGGAGACGGAAGTTGCGGGGTTACGCACAGACCCTGCGATTCTTTCACGCGGCGCGTCGAAAATGGCGCGCCGGGCGGTAGCGCTGGGTAAATTCGCCCTTTAATACCAGCGGAAATTCACCTGGACGTTGATGGCGACAGCGACAGGTTTGCCGTGCAGCGTGGCCGGCTTGAATCGATACTGGCGGACGGCCAGCGTGGCCTGGGCGTCAAAGTCGGGCGCCAGCGGACGAACGACGTGGACCTCATGCGGTTTGCCCGCGGAGTCGACGATGAGCCCGACCAGGCAGACTCCCTGAAAGTGATCTTTGGAGGCAAGCCTCTTTTTCGGGAACTCGGCGTCGGGGGCGTAGGTCAGGACGGGAGCTGTCACGCCCTTGCCGAGCTTGTAGACGTGTCCCCACGGCTCCGATTGGACAGCGGCCAGTGCGGACTGCGCGGCAGACTGGGGCTCGACGGCAGTGGTCATCGCCGCTCCGGCAACGGCAGCGGCACAAAGCAACAGCGCTCCAGGAAGAATCAGGGCACAGCGAGCGGCGAGGCTGAGAACGGGCCTCTTCGTTTGGATGAGCATGATGCGTTTCTCCAGAATGTTGCCATCGAAGATGCCGATGGCGTGAAGTTGCGCGGCGCGGGGAACGGCGATCATGGCCGCCGCCAGGCGCAGCAGGGATTCGGCGTAATGGCCGGGGTCGAGAAGCATGCCGGCCGTGGCGGCATCGCAGATCATCTCGCGGGTCTGCGCCAGCTGCGACTTGAGCAGCCACGCGACCGGATGGAAGGCGACGGGGAGGGTGAGGATCTCGCAGAAAAGATTCTTCGCGTAGTCGCGGCGGCGGATGTGTGCGCACTCGTGGCCGATGGCGGCGAGGAATTCGGAAGGCGTGCAGCGGTCAGGAAATCCGTGAGGAATAAGGATGGCCGGCGCGCGAACGCCGACCGTGAGCGGTCCGGCGATATTCGGCGCGGCGAGGAGGTCCACATCCGACAGAGAGAAAGCGGCGAGGCAGCGTTTGAGGAGCTGTTGCTGATCCGGAGAGAGCGTGATGGGTGAAGCAGAGCGAAGGAGCGAGCGGGTGCAGCGCAGCAGCCATGCAAGGCGCGCGGCAAACCAGAGCAGCGCGACGATGCTGATGGCGAAGAGACCGCGGATGAGCGCGCCGGGCAGCATGGCGACGCCGCGAATGTGGGGATCGGCGGAGATCGCGCTGGAACCGGAGAGCGCGTCGGTCATAACGATCCTCGCGGATGCGTGGGACCAGGCGAAGAGATTGCCGAAGATCGACAAGGCGGGCAGGATGACAGCAAGGAGAAGCGCGGCGCTCCAGACCAGGTGCTGCGCGCGCGGGCCGAGACGCCGGAAGATGCAGGCGGAGAGCCACGCAGCGCCGGCCACGAGGGGGACGATCCAGAGAGCGTTGAGCAGATAGGCGGCGAAGGCGCAGGTAAGGCTACTCATGGGAAGTTCCCTTCTCCGGGTGGGCCAGCGAGCGGGTGAGCTCAGCGATGCGGTCCGCGTCGAGCTGCCGGGTCTTGATGAGGCTCATGACCAGCTCCTCAGGCGAGCCTCCAAACATGCGATCGACAAGGTCGCGGACGGCCTGGCGAAGGATGGCGTCGCGGGAGACTACCGCGCTGTAATCGAAGGCGCGTCCGCGCATGCGGCGGCGAACGCGGCCTTTGCGGTGCAGGACGTTGAGCATGGTCTGGACGGTGGTATACGCGAGGTCGTCGGGCGCAAGCGCCTGCTGCACCGACTGAACGTTGCTCGGTCCGTCGCGCCAGAGAACCTGCATGATGCGCAACTCGAGGGGAGTAAGCGAAGACGAGCCTTTGCGTCGACCGACCACGAGTCCTCCTAAACAAATAGGAACATAGTCCAGCGGCACAGACGTTGTCAACTATTTATTTAGGACATGGGCAGGCAAGCAAGCGAGCACGCGCTTCGCCCCGATGGGGCAGACCAGCCGGCCTGGTGTGTGGGCGGCTGACCGATTGCGGTTCGGCGTCTGGTCAGCGAACCGAAGCTACCGCCGGACCCGCCACTTCACCGCCGGCAGTTTCCCCGGCAGAGAATTCGGTCCACGGGTAGGACTTCATGTCGCCGAGGATGGGCTTCATCCAGTCGTACTGCGGGTGGGCGGCGAAGAACGGCGTCGCGTAGAAATTGTCTCCGCAGGGATGGCCGGCATGCGCGATGAGCTCCATGTGGGCGGCGAGATCGCTGTCCGTGACTTTGCCTTCGACCGCGCCGGCCGGATAGTAAGCGCCCCAGTCGGACGACATGGCGACCGGTGACTGGTCGACGTGGCCGCACAGGGTGCGCTGGTCGGGAGTTTCCTGGTGCGTCCAGGTATCGAGATGATCCGACTCGAACTGTTCCGCCAGCTGGACGTCGATCTTGCCCCTGTACTGCTGCATGAGCTGAGTCCAGCGAACGCGGCGGGCGTTGGATGTGAAGGAAAGATCGTCGTAATGGAAGCCGGGCGTCTCGTCGCGAATAACCGCCGGATCGCGGGCAAAGTTGGAGCTGACGAAGTAGCCGTCTTTGCTGCGCCACAGGGGCGTGTGTTTCAGGCCGAGTTCAAGATAGGCGATCTCGCCGGTCTTCCGGTCGCCAACGAGCCAGTCGTTCGCGTAGCCGCCGTTGTTGCCCTCCTCCATGATCGAAACGTATTGATCGATCGAGCCGGCATACTGTAGCGCTTTTCGGGCTCGGATGAATTCGGGAATGCCGTCCGGGTTCCAGCCCGCGAAGTCCTCGATGGTGGTTTCGGTGCTCATGATGCCCGCGTCGTTGATGCCGAAGTCGTCGTCGCTGACGATGACGCCGGGAAGCCCGTCCTGCAAAATGCGATGACCGAGGGCGGGCACGATATCGAACATGATGTTCCACCGTTCGCCCTCGGCGTAGCTGGACCAGTTGTTGTGGGCGATGACGATTTTGCCGCCTTTGGTGTAGCTGCCGGTGGCGATGAAAGCGCTGCAGTGGTCGGCGGGTTTGGCTCCGGCGGGAACGGCGACGTGGTGATGCTTGTCATACCAGGGAACGTAGTAGCCGGGCAGCTCTTCCATGGCGTTGAGGGCGACAATGTCCCACACATCGACGTTGATGCCGCGGGCCTGCGCGCCCTGGGCGATGCCGGTCAGTTCAGCGCGGTATTCGGCGTCGATGTGCGGCCAGAGCATATTTTGCGCGGCATCGCGGTAGAACGGCCAGGGACGATGCGTGTCGTGGAGGGTTTCAACCTGATAGACGTGCATCACATCGGCGATGCGCGGTGCGAGAAGATAGCCGTGCTGGTAGCCGATATCGGAAGGAGAGCCCTGCAGGTGCACGAAGGTCCAGCCGCCGCGCTCAAAGGTGTAGGAGCCGGCGAGGCGCGGATCGCGGTTCTGCGCGCGCGCGAAAAATGCTGGAACGGCAAGCAGAACGGCTGCGATCGCCAGTTGGCGCAGGAACTGTGGCATGGGTGCCTCGAAAGCCGGAGATTCGGGGGTGAGAGCAAGATACTACGGCTGTTTCTTCTCTGTCTCCTGAAGAAGCTGAACCAGGTACTGTTTCCAGTCGGCGGCGTGGGTGTGCGTGCCGTGACCGTAAGTCTGCATGGACGCTGGGATAAGAACGTACTGTCCGTGGGGAATGCGTTTGACCAGAGACCGGGCGAGATCGGAGAGCTCGGGCGGGTTGATGAAATCGTCGGCGGAGTTGATCCACATCACCGGTGCCTGAATGTCCGCGAGCTTCGGCTCGGGGTTGTAGAAACGCGAGGCGTCGAAGTAGTAGAGAAAGTCGTCGGCATCGGTGTGGGCGACGATGGCAGCGACGGTGCGGTTGACGTAATCCTCGGCTTGCTGGCGGGTAGGGAAATCTTTCTGCATGTGCTGGGGCGCGGAGCCGGCAATGATCAGCATGTCCGCGGCGGTCTTCAGCCCTTCCACAGGCTCGGAGGTGTAATTGCCGTTGTCCCAGGCGGGATCGTCGCGGATGGCCTGCATCGCCATGTACCGCCACATGCGGTTGCGGCCGGCGATCTCGATGGGCATGCAGGCCAGCGGCAGCAGCGCATCCATGAAGTCGGGGTAAGTTTCGCCCCAGACGAAGGACTGCATGCAGCCCATGGAGGTGCCGCCAACCAGGCGAAGATGATCGACGTGAAGACCGTCGAGCAGCATTTCGTGCTGCGAACGAACCATGTCGTCGTAGGTGTAGTGGGGGAACTTCATGCGCAGCCCGTCGGAGGGTTTAGAGGAGTCGCCCATCCCGATGTCGTCGGGGAAGATGAGGAAGTATTTCGTGATATCGAGCGGCTGGCCGGGGCCGAAGAGCACGTCGGAGAATACCGGGCTGAGCAGATTGTGAGCGTTGCCGCCGGTGCCGTGGAGGAGCAGCACGGCATTGTCGGTGTGCCCCGCCGCGTCGCGGTGCGGAGTGCCGAGGGTAAGGTAGTGGAGGCGCAGATCGGGAAGGGTTTCGCCTGTGCCGAAGCGGAAATTATGAATGACGTAGACGCCGTTCTGGATGGGTCGGTGGGTACGTGGGCTTTGGAATTTGGGCAGCAGCGGTGAGGGTGAAGACGAAGAGGAAGACACTGAGACGGCGCATGGATTCTCCTCGGCTTGCAAGCGTACAGCATTTCCCTGCACCGTTGCGCGGCGCTGCGGCATCGGATGAAAGGCTAAATTTCCTGGGGGGAAGAATCGTTCATGTCCAATTCGACGAAAACCCTGCAGCCGCTGCCTGAAGCTGCTCTCGATCAACTGTTCCGCAGCGCCCGCACCTATTCGGCGTGGCTGCCAAAGCCGGTTCCCATCGAAGTGCTGCGCGAGCTGTACGAGCTTGCGAGCCTTGGGCCGACCAGCGCGAACAGCTCGCCGGCACGGTTTGTCTTTGTCACCACGCCGGAAGGCAAGCAGCGGCTGAAGCCGGCGCTGGCTCCGGGAAACGTGGACAAAACCATGGCCGCGCCGGTGACCGCGATTGTGGCCAACGACATGGAGTTCTACGAGCATCTGCCGCGGCTGTTCCCGCAGGCGGAGATGAAACAGTACTTCGTGGGGAAACCCGCGGTCGTAGACCAGCACGTGCTGCGCAACGGCTCGCTGTCGGGAGCGTACCTGATCCTGGCGGCGCGGGCGCTGGGTCTGGACTGCGGACCGATGTCAGGCTTCGATGCGGAGAAGGTGAACGCCGAGTTCTTCCCGGACGGTAAATGGAAGGCGAATTTCCTCGTGAATCTGGGTTATGGAGATGCGACGAAGCTGCACCCGAGGAATCCGCGGCTGGATTGGGACGAGGCGGTGAAAGTTGTGTAATCGTGCGTGAGACAACCACTGCGCAGCGGCCGCCTCAGGGTCGGCTCGACCCCGCGTCCGCGGCATTACTCGACAATCCCATCTGGAGCGCGCTGACGACGGACCACGCTCCGATCGCCATGGGCGGCGAGGCGGCGAGGCGCTACCCGGATCGGATTGGACCGCTGAGCGCCATGCCCGCACAGACGCAGGCTGGTTATGAAGCGCTGCATTCGCTGACGCCGGTGGGCGGGGCGGTCGCGCTGTTTTTCCTCGAGCCTCTGCGGCCGCCGCAGGGGTGGTCGATGGTGCGGGGCGGACAGCTGGTGCAGATGGTCGCGCCGCGGCCTCGTTTGGCCGATGCGCCGCTGCCCGTGGATGCGGAGCTGCGGGCGCTGGCGGCGGAGGATGCTCCCGCGATGGTGGAGCTCGCCGAGCTGACGGAGCCGGGACCCTTCCGGCTGGGGACGATTGCGCTGGGCGGATATTTCGGGATCTTCCTGGACGGGCGGCTGGCGGCAATGGCCGGGCGGCGGATGGCGATGCCCGGCTTCGTGGAGGTAAGCGCAGTGTGCACGCATCCTGAGGCGCGTGGACGCGGGTTTGCCTCGGTGCTGATGTCGCGGGTGATGGCGGGAATCGTGGACGAAGGGCGAGTTCCCTTCCTGCACGCGCTGGCCTGCAACGATTCAGCCGTTCGCGTCTATGAGCGGCTGGGCTTCACGCTGCGCCAGACATTCCACTTTGCGGCGGTGCGGCGCGAGTAGCGCTCCAGGCGGTTGCGCTCCTGGCGGTGACTTTCGTCATCCTCATCAGCACGAATTCTCTTGCTATTGTTCCGCGCCCGCCCTACCCTGAAAAAAGGAAAGCTCTGTCCACGCGACAGAGCTTTTCCTTTTGCAGTGCTGGTTGCTTTTTCTGATCGATGATCGCTGTTCCGCCCGGCTCAGGCCGGGCGCTCTCGCTCTTTGAAATCCTGACCGGCTTCAAGGGTTCGAACCCGATGACGTCGCGACTGTCGCGCGCGTTAAGGCCCTCGGCCAACTACGTCATTTTCCGTTCGAAGTCCGCGGAGAGGCGCCGTTAAGGCCCTTAAAACCTATTTTATTTCAGGGTAGTTCCAACCGAACGACCTCAAATGATTTCCGCACCTACCGACAAATAAGGTACTTCCGGAAAAAGTTACCCCCCCAGGGGGGGTACCCCCACCGTCCTTCGAGCCGTACCACCGCCAGTCCTCCCACCTGATCGCGGTTCCCGCTTCGTGTGAAGCGTAGGAAGCACAAACTATCTCCCCGCACGCACGACTCAGCGGGCGGCGAGGGATTGGGTGAGGATGGCGACGCGGTCGATGCCAGTGGCGCGGCTGATGTCGATGACCTGGGCGACGGAGGCGAAGCTGAGCCCGGGATCTCCCTGGACGAAGAGGATTCTGCTGGCTCGCGTGGAGAAGATGCGGTTCAGCTCGGCGGCGAGGCTGGTCTTGCCTGCCACGCTCGCGCCGTTGATCTGGTAGAGGGCGCCGGAGGGTCCGGCGAGAACCCGGAGGACGATGGGCTGCAGGGGTGCGGGCTGGACGGGGTTGGGCGGCTCCGGGACGAGGGTGGCCAGTCCTTTGGGCGCGGCGGGCACGATGACCATGAAGATGATGAGCAGGACGAGGAGGACGTCGATGAGGGGCGTGACGTTGGGATCGGCGTGGACAACCCGGGCATCGGAGACGGTCATCGGGGGTTCCCTCCTGTGGAGAGTAGAGACAACGGGGAGGGGGGGAAGGTTCCCGGGGCAGTTTGCCTGATTCGTGTGAGTGCGGCTCAGCCCAGGAGTTCCAGGTAGCGTTCGCGGGACATTCCGGCGGTGCGCAGCAGGTTCTTGATAATGAAGACGGGGACCTCGCGATAGGCGGGAATGACGAGCGGCCGGCTCACTCCTGCCTTGACATAAATGAGGTGATCGCCGCGCTGATGGTGGAACGTGAATCCGTCGCGCTCAAAAACAGAAACAAGAGTCTTGTAGTGGACGGGCCGGATGGTGGGCATTAGCCGACGCTGACGCGTTGCCGATCCAGCGCCACGAATTCGGGGGCTTCCCAGCTATCGCCGCTGCGCGTATAGCCCGATTCCTGGAGGATTACGTCGAGGGTACCCATTTCGGCGCTGGTTTCCACAAACGCCTGGACGGCTTCGCGGATATTCCGGCGCGCCTCCTCGTTGGTCGCTCCGCAACTGGAAACGTCCAGCTCGGGAACATAGGCGACGAACGTCGGCCCTTCCTTAAACGTATGGACGGTGTAGGGAATTTCCTGCATGGATCCTCTCCGCGCTGGCTCCAGAATACGCCTGTCGTGCAGAGGGCACGGTTTGGGGCGGATGCCTCGCCGCGCTCCGTCTGGGATGACAATTCGTTAATTGAATGAGAAGCCTCGTATTGCTACGGAGATTTCGGGGACGGTCCGTGCTTTCCCACTTCTGCCAGCGACGGGCAGAAGTGGGGCACCCGGGATGGTCCTCCCACTCTGTCGCCACGTGCGCGACAAGGGTAGGGCGGCCGTTCCCCAGTCAAGCCGACAGATGACTTGAGTGGGACACCCGTTTAGGAAAAGGCAAACGCAGGTCCCTCGGCTCCGCCTGCCCATCGCCCTGAACTCGGCGCGACGGGTCCCAAAGCGCTCCGCTCGGGATGACACATTGAAATCGTGGGCAAAGAAAAGGGCCTTGTCGCGAGGACAAGGCCCGGTGCTGGCCGCACGGGCGGAGGCGCTGCGCGCACCAAAGAAAACGGGCGTCCAGAGGACGCCCGTAACTGATCACTGACTCCTGATCACTGATCGCTGGTTTAGTACATGCCGTCCATGCCGCCGCCGTGGCCGCCCGCGGGGGCTGCCGCCTTGGGCTCGGGGATCTCCGAGACCATGGCTTCGGTGGTGAGCATGAGGCCCGCGATGGACGAGGCGTTCTGGAGCGCGGTGCGGGTGACCTTGGTCGGGTCGATGACGCCGGCCTTCACCAGGTCCTCGAAAACGCTGGTCTGCGCGTTGTAGCCGTAGTGGGGATCCTTGCTCTCGAGGATCTTGCCGACGACCACCGCGCCCTCTTCGCCGGCGTTGCCGACGATCTGGCGCAGCGGCTCCTCGAGCGCGCGGCGAACGATCTGGGCGCCGATCTTCTCATCTCCCTGGAGGGTCTTGATGAGCTCTTCGACATCCTTCTCGCAGCGCACCAGGGCAACGCCGCCGCCAGGGACAATGCCCTCTTCGACCGCAGCGCGGGTAGCGTGCATGGCATCCTCGACGCGAGCCTTCTTCTCCTTCATCTCGGTCTCGGTCGCCGCGCCCACCTTGATGACCGCAACGCCGCCGACCAGCTTGGCCAGCCGCTCCTGCAGCTTCTCGCGATCGTAGTCCGAGGTGGTCTTGTCGATCTGGTTCCGGATCTCCTTCACCCGGCCAGCGATGTCCTTCTGGTCGCCACGGCCCTCAACGATGGTCGTGTTGTCCTTGTCGATGGTCACCCGCTTGGCGCGGCCCAGGTCTTCCAGCTTGATGTTCTC
>DATJQW010000188.1:0-9422 GCA_035505395.1 Acidobacteriaceae bacterium | reverse complement strand
AGGGGCTGTCAACTGGTGCCAACGCTGACGACCGGGAACTGATAACCGGGAACTGATAACTGGGGACTGAGAACCGGGGACTTTTCTTATGCTGCATACATTCGTAGCACTCGTGGAAGACAAGCCGGGCGTGCTGACGCGGGTGGCGTCGCTGTTCCGGCGGCTGAACATCAACATCGTGTCGCTCACGGTCGGCCATTCGGAACGGGCCGGCGTGTCGCGGATGACGATTGTCTGCGAAGCGTCGCCGACGGCCGGGCACCGCATCGCGGCCAGTCTCTATAAACTGGAGAATGTATTGCAGGTGGACGATATTGGGCAGTTGTCGCACGTGGCGCGGGAACTGGCGCTGATCAAAGTTGCGGCCACGCCGCAGACGCGGTCCCAGGTTTTCGAGCTGGCGGAGGTTTTCCGGGCGCGGATTGTGGATCTGGCGCCGGAATCGCTGATGATTGAGATCACCGGCGTGGAGAGCAAGATCGAAGGGCTGATCCAGGTGCTCAACGAGAACGGCGACCGCATCCTGGAGATATCGCGCACGGGGCGGATGGTGATGCGGCGCGGGCAGCACACCAGCAAGGTGCTGGAGGCGATGCGGGTGCCGGGGATCGAGACGGTGGCGGAGTTCAGAGAAGAGCAGGAAGTGCCGGCGCCGAGCGATTTGCTGATGGCCGACGAGACGGGATTGTGACGAGTTGCCAGTTGTTAGTCCCCAGTCCCCAGAGGAACTTTGCTGGCAACTGGGGACTGGCAACTGGGGACTAAAGACTGAGGGACTTGCCTCACTACACTGAATCTCAAAAAAGGAAGAGAGAGAATGGCAAAGACGTATCACGATCATGACGCCGATCTGGCGCTCATCCAGCAGAAGAAAGTGGCTGTTATCGGCTATGGATCGCAGGGGCACGCGCATGCGCTGAACCTGCGCGACTCGGGCGTGGAAGTGCGCGTGGGGCTGCCGGCGACGAGCAAGTCTGTCGACAAGGCGAAGAAGGCCGGGCTGGCGGTCAGCTCGGTGAGCGACGCGGCGGCGTGGGCCGACGTCATCATGATCCTGACGCCGGACCACTCGCAGGGCGACACCTACGCCAAAGAGATTGCCCAGCACATGAAAAAAGGCAAGACCATCATGTTCGGGCACGGGTTCAACATCCGTTTTGGCGCGATCGTGCCACCGGCGGAGATTGACGTGTCGATGGTGGCGCCGAAGGGGCCGGGGCATCGCGTGCGCGAGGTGTTCACGGAGGGCGGCGGCGTGCCGTGCCTGATCGCGGTCGACCAGAACGCGTCGGGGAAGGCGAAGGATCTGGCGCTGTCGTACGCGAAGGCGATTGGCGGAACGCGCGGGGGGGTGCTGGAGACGACCTTCGCCGAGGAAACGGAAACCGATCTCTTCGGCGAGCAGGCGGTGCTGTGCGGTGGAACGGCGGCGCTGGTGAAGGCCGGCTTCCAGACGCTGGTGGACGCGGGTTATCAGCCGGAGATTGCGTATTTCGAGTGCCTGCACGAGCTGAAGCTGATCGTGGACCTGATGTATCGCGGGGGTCTCGCGTACATGCGCTACTCGATTTCGGACACCGCGGAGTACGGCGACTACACGGCGGGGCCGCGGATTGTGACCGATGCGACGCGCGCCGAGATGAAGAAGCTGCTGACCGAAATCCAGAACGGCACGTTCGCAAAGAAGTGGATCGACGAGAACAAAACGGGCCGGAAGAACTTCGAGCAGATGCGGAAGAACGAAGCCGGGCTGCTGGTGGAGAAAGTGGGCGCGGAGCTGAGGGCGGCGATGCCGTTCCTGGATCCGGTGGTGGTGAAGGACGGAACTCCACAGCCGGCGGTGCAACCGGAGCCGGTGAAGGCCTAACGGACCAATCCGCGGCGGAAAGGCCACTCGAGGCCGTTCCGCCGCAGCTCATCCCCACGGCACGCCCGCTCGCTGGCATCCACAGATCGCAGATCGCACGGTTCGGTTATCCTCCTCGAAAGGGGTGAACCATGGACGCCGTATCCTCAGCGGCTGAGCCGGTAACTGCCGCCCCGCCTACACCGCTGCCGGAAATCGTGGCCGCGCTGCGCCGGGTTTCAACATTACATGGACTGACGGACAGCGAGCTGGAGTGGCTGGCGACGAACTGCGAGGAGATATTCGCTCCCGCGGGTGCGCCGCTGTT
The DNA here is from genome assembly GCA_035505395.1 of Acidobacteriaceae bacterium. Lineage (GTDB taxonomy): Bacteria > Acidobacteriota > Terriglobia > Terriglobales > Acidobacteriaceae > Palsa-343. The sequence goes on along the minus strand of DATJQW010000188.1, from coordinate 7,248 downwards.
CCGCGAAGGCGATCCCGCCACGAAGATGACGATTCTGCTGCAAGGCGAGGTGCACGTGCGCCGTTCGCAGGGCGGCCTGGCGCTGTTTGTGGGGCGCGCCGGGCAGATCACGGGCGTGCTGCCCTTCTCGCGGATGAAGACGCACGGCGGGCAGGGCTACGCGTCGTCGGATATATGGGCGCTGCAGATCGACCGCGAGCGCTTCCCGGAGATGCTGGAGACGATCCCGTCGATGGGTCAGCGCTGCGTGACGGTGCTGCTGGACCGGGTGCGGGAGATGACGCGGCTGGAACAGCAGACGGAAAAACTGAACGCGCTGGGCAAGCTGGCCGGCAATCTCGCCCACGAGCTCAACAATCCGGCGTCGGCGGCGCAGAGGGCGGCTTCGGGCATGCTGGAGGAGCTGCGAACCCTCGGTCACCAGAAATTTCTTCTCGGCACTCTTTGTCTCGACGAGACGCGCCTGCAGGGAATGCGGGCGTGGCGCGCGCGCATGGAAGAGCAGGCGCGGGAGAGACCGGGAGACACGATCACGCAGGGCGAGCGCGAAGACCGTCTGCAGCGCTGGCTGCGTGCGCATGGCGTAGAGCAGAGCTGGCAGGTGGTTCCGGATCTGGCCGAGCTGGGCGTGACGGAACAGGATCTGGACGATCTGGCGGGGCTGCTCGATCAACAGCATCTGGGAATTGTGCTGTCGCAGTTTGCGTCGTCGGTGCGGACAGTGCGTATGGCGCAGGTGATGATCGACTCGACGGCGCGGATCTTCGATCTGATTGCGGCGGTCAAGGACTACTCCTGGATGGACCAGGCGCCGATTCAGCAGGTGGATATTCCGCAGTCGCTGGAGACGACGCTGGCGATGCTGCAGTCGCGGCTCGACAAGGTGGTCGTGGAGCGGCGGTTCGCGCCGGACCTGCCGCGGATTGCGGCCTATGCAAGCGAGCTGAACCAGGTGTGGATGGCGCTGCTCGAGAACGCCCTGGATGCGATGCAGGATCGCGGGCGGCTCACGCTGAGCGTCCATTGCCTGGGAGAATTCCTGGTGGTGGAGATCTGGGACGACGGCCCGGGCATTCCGGAGGAGAACCAGGCGCGGATCTTCGAGCCGTTTTTCACCACCAAGGCGCCGGGATCGGGCCTGGGACTGGGCCTCGACACGGCGCAGCGCATCGTGCGCCAGCATCGCGGCTATCTGCACGTGACCTCGCAGCCGGGAGCGACCTGCTTCCAGGTGCGGCTGCCCATTGAATCGCTGCAGATGTATTAAAGCTGTGGGCTGGAGGTTCCGTTGATCGCTCTGCCGGCTCGGCTGCGCCGCCTTTTCCTCGTGCTTGCGTTCGCGGCATGGTCCGCGGCGGCGGCCTGCGCCCGAGATGCAGTCGCTGCCTGAATATCCTGCGTGGCTGATGAAGCTGCAGGGGTAAACCGGGGTGCCGGGGGGAGTTTCACGATGATACAATGTATCTACGTTCGGGACACCGGGGGAGATGGCGATGCGCGGGCAGATGCAGAAGTGGGGAAACAGCCTGGCAGTGAGGATTCCCAAGCCGATTGCGGAGGAAGCCAGGCTCAGGGAGGGTGATCCTCTGGAGATCCAGGTCGCTCCGGAAGGCGGCGTGCGGCTGGTTCGCGTCGGCAAGGTTCCCACTCTGGCGCAGCTGGTCTCGCAGATTACCCCGGAAAACCGCTACGAAGAGATTCCGTCCGGCCGGGAAACCGGCAAGGAAGCCGTGGAATGGTGACAGCTTATGTCCCGGACGCCGGCGACATCGTCTTTCTGGACTTCGATCCGCAGGTGGAGCGTGAACAGGCTAAGCGCCGGCCGGCCCTGGTGCTCACGGACAGATGCTACAACCGAGCCAGCGGGTTGGCGGTGGTTTGCCCGCTGACGAGCAAGCGGAAACCCTATCCCTTTGCTTTGCCGGTGACCGTGGGAAATGTCGAGGGCGCGATCCTGGTCGATCAGCTCAAGAGCCTGGACTGGGCCGGCCGCCATGCGGAGTTTCACTCCACCGTGACGGCGGCCCTGCTGACCAAAGTTCGTCAGTATATCGGCGTGCTGCTCTCCATCCGAGAACCAGCGGCCCGCTGATCCCAGGGGCGGAGAGGCAGCTTCGAGGGTGTCGAGGACGATTTTGACAAGCTCGCCGAGCGGCCAGTTCGTGCAGGCGCATTGAGAGCGCTCAGGCAAGAAGCGACTGCTGTCCGGCGCTCCATGCGGCCAGCATCTGTTTGCCGACGGGAGCAAAGTCCGGATGCTCGCGCATATATCGGCGCACGGAGGGGATGGTTGCTGCTACTGCGTCGGCCACCTTCTCCAGCGTCGCGCGCGCCCGGGCCGGGGTGGCGCCGGTCCGCATCTCGCCCAGGCGTCGCAGATCCTTTCCGGAAGGCCAATCTGTGGAGCCGTTCAGGGTGAGCGCCATGCGATCGCCGGGCAGATACGCGGTTGTGGTGACCAGATCGTAGGCGGGCGCGAGCCGGGCTTCTCCGAGAACGTCGTCGTACAGGATGGCGAAGTTCTTGAGGTGCGCATCGCCGTTGCGCAGGGCGCAGTTCAGGACAATCAGGGTGAAGAGATCGTCGAGATCATCGAGGACCGCGGGCGAGTCGGCGAACTGCTGGAATCGCTTCATGACAGAAGTTTCGTAGCTGCCGCGGTATTTCTCGTCGGTGCGGCGGGCGTTGAGAACGCAGAAGTCTTCGAAGCCGCGATACGTGCCGTCACTGCGCAGGTCGAACCGATCCACAACCAGAGCCAGGCCGTCTTCGGCGAGGCGATGCCGGGGAACGAGGAGACCGCAGCGCTCGGCCGCGCGCAGACAGAAGAACTCGTTCGCGGCCAGGTGCGGAAACTCGTTGGGTTCCCAGAATTTCACGATGTGGGTCGCCCCGCGGTAGCTCTCCGACAGCCTTACCTTGCCTGCGCCGGCCTGCGCAAATGCACCCTGATCGCGCACCAGCACCTTGGGCTGGACGCCGCTGATGCCCGAGGTGCCGGCAAAGCGATCCAGCAAATAGCGTAAGAGTTCGCCGCCGCGCCGGCTGGAGAGAATCTCGTCGACAGACTGGAAGGGGACTGATTCCTCCAGACTGTCGTCTTCGCCGGTGTAGCGAATGCGGCCCAGCTGAGAGCGGCCCACCACGGCGAGCAGATCGTAGTCATCGAAAGTTCCTGTGGCTTTGGCAAAGGCGAGGCGCAGGCGTTCGCGGAGGGCGCCTTCAGGCAGATTCATCTCGAAAATGGGGGGCAGACCCAGCGAGGTATCCCAGGATTGCAGCCGCACCGGCATGGTGACGGAGACCGAGCGCTGCGGCGCTGTCCGGGGAAGATAAGAGAATGTGGTTCCGCGTTCCGGAAGGCGATCCAGCAGGCCGGACTCGGCCTGATCGGCCCAGATCTTAATCATCGCCGGTCTCGCGTCTCAGCGATTCGAGAGTAGGCCGGCTGCGACTGGCTTCCCGCAACTCCAGCTGCAGGCCGAGCGCAGCCAGGATGCGGACGATGCGCGCGAAGCCCAGCTCCGCGAGGCGGCCCTGCTCGAGGGCCTTGAGGGTTGGGAGGGCCACATGGGCGCGTTCGGCCAGATCAGCCTGGCTGAGACCAGCGGCTTTGCGCCGGGCGGCAATCTCCAGGCGAATGGAATCCAGATCCATTGGGATAATATAGTGTTCTTTTCTCTAAAAAACAACAGAAAAGGATTATAAATTATCCCAAACTGGGTTCCGCTACAGCGAGTTCATGTTCAGCAGGAACTCGGCGTTGTTGCGGGTCTTCTCGAGGCGGCTGACCAGGAGTTCCATGGCTTCGACGGGCGAGAGCGGGTTGAGCACCTTGCGCAGTACCCAGGTGCGCTGCAGCTCGTCCTTGGGGATGAGCAGCTCTTCCTTACGGGTGCCGGAGCGCTGGATGTCGATGGCGGGGAAGACGCGCTTGTCGACCAGCTTGCGGTCGAGAATGACTTCCATGTTGCCGGTGCCTTTGAACTCCTCGAAGATGACCTCGTCCATGCGGGAACCAGTGTCGACCAGGGCGCTCGCCATGATCGTCAGCGAGCCGCCTTCCTCGATGTTGCGGGCCGCGCCGAAGAAGCGCTTGGGGCGCTGCAGGGCGTTGGAGTCGACGCCGCCGGAGAGGACTTTGCCGGAGGGCGGAACGATGGTGTTGTAGGCGCGGGCCAGGCGGGTGATGGAGTCGAGCAGGATGACGACGTCGCGCTTGTGCTCGACGAGGCGCTTGGCCTTCTCGATGACCATCTCGGCGACCTGCACGTGGCGGGCGGCCGGCTCGTCGAAGGTGGAGCTGATGACTTCGCCCTTGACCGAGCGCTGCATGTCGGTGACTTCTTCGGGGCGCTCGTCGATGAGGAGGACGATCAGGACGACTTCGGGATGATTTGTGGTGATGGAGTTGGCGACGGACTGCAGCAGCATGGTTTTGCCGGTGCGGGGAGCTGCGACGATGAGGCCGCGCTGGCCCTTGCCGATGGGCGTGAGCAGATCCATCACGCGGCCGCTGATGTTCTCGCGAACGGTCTCCATCTTGATCCGTTCCTGCGGATAGAGCGGAGTGAGGTTGTCGAAGAGGATCTTGTTGCGGGTTTCTTCCGGCGATTCGAAGTTGATGGCCTCGATCTTGACGAGGGCGAAGTATTTCTCGCCTTCATGCGGAGGGCGGACGTTCCCACTGATGGTGTCGCCGGTCTTCAGGTCGAACTTGCGGATCTGAGAGGGAGAGACGTAGATGTCGTCGGGGCCGGGCAGGTAGTTGTAATCCGGGGAGCGCAGGAATCCATAGCCGTCGGGCAGAATCTCCAGCACGCCTTCAGCGAAGATGTGGCCTTCTTTTTCGCTTTGCGCCTGGAGGATTTTGAAGATGAGGTCCTGCTTGCGCATGCCGCTGGAGCCCTGGATTTCGAGGGTGCGCGCAATGCGGCTGAGTTCAGTAATGTTCTTTTCTTTCAGTTCGGCGATGGTCATGATCACCTGCGATGGAATGTCTTTGAGGAGGGTAATGCGTCAGGAAGGGGTGGATTGGAACTGCGGGGATCTGGGGTGTTTCCATTCTAACCCGGAACAGAGCCGGGGCGCGCAGCACTGAGAGATCAGGCTGCGCGGCGCTGCTGGTGGGGCATAGCGGCGGGCTCGGTGCGCGACAGCGCGGCCGCTGCCGGGTCGGAATCCCGGAAGCGGACCAGCACCTCGTTCATCGTGTCCTGCAGACGAGTATTGGGCTTGTGCAGTTTGCGCGTTGCCTTGGAGGCCAGCTGGCACAGCTGATAACGATTGTTGACATGAGTCAGGGCGCCAAAAATCAATTCAGAACGCATGTGAAGTCTCCTTGCTTTTCAAACGTGTTTTTTCTTCCAACCACAGACGGCCCAACAGTTCAATTGGGCTGACCAGCAGCGACCCAAAGCAGGTTGTGGGGATTCGGTCCCGGAAGAAGCTATGCAGAATTAGACGCGCCCGGGGGCGTTTCCGATCAACATTTTTCTTCTGTCCGCGGAACCTTTCCCACAAGCCAGAGCCTGTCATCCGACGCCCGTTCGCCTGTGGGTGGCCGCGCATGAGAAAGGCAAAATTCCCTAAATTGGGAAGGTTACCATTCTGCATCAGCGGGAAGCTTGGGCGCGGCCAAAAGCGCCGAGGGTCAATCGACAGTCTGAAAATAACGTCTGTCTCACTGCGAGTCAACACTTTTTTCATATAGGGAGTCGAAGCGAGTTCCCGAAAAGCGGAGATTTTGTATAAGTATTTATGAATCAATCGATTAACGTGGAAGAGCAGAGGCAGTGGCCGGGAATGGACACCGAGCCTGGCTACGGAAATTCGTAGAAAAGGTCAGAAAACGTCGAATCCCCGACAGGGCTCTTGATTTGTTTTCAACGGCTTCCGGCTTCCCTTTGGCTGGGCGGGGAGGGCCCCCGCACAGGCAATGGGATGATGAGCTGGATTCCCTGGGCGCAATCCATGGCATAGCTCAGCCCGGTAGCCAACAGGCGAGGGATGCGCCGGCTCCTCATTCATCTTGTGAGGGGCAGATGTGAGCCCGTGCGGCCGCTATTTCGAGCCAGCCAATGCCTTCTGAACCGCTTCTTCGTTGGGCTGAGACTGGTTCAGGTACTCGCTGACGCGTTTGCGTTCTTCGGGCGTCAGGGTGGGAACCAGAGCGAGAATGCGGCGCATGGTGGTGGCCACGTCGTCGACCAGATTCATCAAGCGGATGGCTTCGCCGGAAAGGGGCATAGATTTCGGTGGACCTCTCTGCTGGCTATTTTCGGTCATGGCAGCGCATTCGGTAAAGACGGCGTGAGAAGATGCCCTGCATGAGCCACGATGGAAGTGCGCGGGAGCTGCGGGAGCTGGCCGCGGAATACGAGCAGAAGTTCGCTCGCATCCCGGAGGAGATGGCCAGCCGGGCGCGCGGTAAGGGGAAGTGGTCGCGCAAGGAGATTCTCGGCCACCTGATCGATTCAGCCGCAAACAATCATCAGCGATTCATTCGCCTACAGCAGGAGCCGGAGCTGCGCTTTCCCGGCTACGAGCAGGAAGCGTGGGTGCGGACGAATGGCTATGCCGAATGCCAGTGGGCCGAGCTGGTCACGCTGTGGGCGGCATACAACCGGCACCTCGCGCATGTGATGGAGCGGATCGGCGCCGAGAGCCTGATGCACGTGTGGGTCAACGGAACGGAGCGACATGAGCTGGGATTTCTGGCCGCGGACTACGTCGCGCATCTGCGCCATCATCTGGAGCAGATCGCCGGAGCAGACTGAGCGGGGAATTACCCGCGGGTCTCTTCGAGGTAGATCCTGACGTAGTCGAGATAGTTGCGCGCGTACATCAGAATCACCTCGCGGTCGTCGGAGGTAAGGCTGCGGCGGACCTTGCCGGGGACACCGGCGACCAGAGAGCAGGGCGGGATGACGGTGTTCTCGAGAACAACGGCGCCAGAGGCGACGATGGAGCCCTCGCCGATGCGGGCGTTGTTGAGGATGCTCGCGCCGATGCCGATGAGGCAGGCGTCTTCGATGACGCAGCCGTGGACGGTGGCGTTGTGGCCGATGCTGACCCAGTCGCCGACGATGACCGGATACTTGTAGCGCATGCCGTGGAGCACGGCGCAGTCCTGCACGTTGGAGTGGCTGCCGATGCGGATGGAGTGGACGTCGCCGCGGATGACGGCGTTCATCCACGCGCTGGAGTGCTCGCCGAAGACAACATCGCCGATGACCTGCGCCGACG
>DATJQW010000187.1:0-8015 GCA_035505395.1 Acidobacteriaceae bacterium | reverse complement strand
AGCTGAACTAGCAGTCCAGCTGCTGGCGCGTCAGACGCAGTCCGTCCAGCCGCCCCAGCAGGGTCACAGCCACGCGCTCCGGCCGGAACAGGTTTGCGGCCATCGCCATCACCTGCTCGTCGGTCACGCTCTCCACGCGCTCCAGAATCTCGTCCAGGCCGAAGAACCGCTCGAAGTACAACTGCTGCCGCGCCAGGTTCGACATGCGCGACATCGAACTCTCCAGCGATAGCAGCAGGTTCCCCTTCAGCTGATCCTTCGCCCGCCGCAGCTCATCGGCCTGCAACGGCTCCGTCTTCAGCCGGTGAAACTCCTCCATGATCAGCTCGATCACCTGCACCGCGCGATCCGCCGACGTCCCCGCGTACACGCACAGCGAGCCGGTATCGCGATAGGGATTCAGGTCGCTGTAGATCGCGTATGCCAGGCCGCGCTCCTCGCGCACCGTCTGAAAGAGCCGCGAGCTCATCCCGCCGCCCAGAATCGTATTCAGCAGCAGCGTCGTGTACCGGGATTCATCGGCTACCGGCGGAGACGGCACTCCCAGGCACAGCTGCACCTGCTCCAGCGCCTTCTTGTTGCGCAGATGGATTCTCGGCGTCACCACCGGCGCTTCGGTGTCGCTGGCCACGCTGCCCGGCCCCAGCGATCCAAAATGCCGCGCCACCAGCTCTACAAAGCCGTCGTGCTCCAGGTTTCCCGCCGCGGTGAACACCATATTTCCGGCCAGAAACCGCTGCTCGAAGAACCGCACCAGAGTGTTCTGCTCGAAGCTCCGCACCGTCTCCCGCGTTCCCAGGATCGGCTTTCCCAGCGGGTGACCCTTCCAGAAATTCTGCGTGAAGATCTCGTGCACCAGTGTGTCCGGATTGTCCTCGTCCATCTTGATCTCTTCGAGGATCACTCCCCGCTCCCGCGCGATCTCCTCGCTGGCGAATACCGGATTCAGCACCAGGTCCGACAACACGTCCAGCGCCGTGGGCACGTGCTCGTCCAGCACCTTCATGTTGAAGCAGATTGTCTCTTTCCCGGTAAACGCATCCAGGTTCCCGCCGATCGCGTCCACTTCGCGGGCAATGCGCTGCGCCGACCGGGACTTGGTCCCCTTAAACACCATGTGCTCCACGAAGTGCGAGATTCCGTTCAACTCCGGCATCTCGTGGCGCGACCCCGCGCGCATCCATACCCCCATGGCCACCGACCGCACGTGTTCCATGCGCTCCGTCAGCACAATAAGACCGCTGGGCAGGACGGTTCGGCGGATGTTGCGTTCGCTGTTCATGGCATTATGGCGGTTCAGGCTTGTCCTGCTGGCTTTTAGATGCGCTATGCTCGGACTTGTACGATGACTTCCGGCGGAAATCGACCTGTTACCATCTTAGACGCAGCGCGTCCCTCGTGCGTGAAGCCTCTTTTTGGTCTTCAGAATCAGGAACTTACCGTCCAGCTCCAGGAGTTTTCACTTCCCCCCTGGCGAATTCGGCAGCTCCAGTCGGCTCTCTACCGCCAGCGCATTGAGAGCTTCGACGGCCTTACCAACTGGTCCAAAGATCTCCGCCAAAAGGTAGCCTCTGCCGGTTTCTGCGTCGGAGTGCCCGGCATCGTGGAAACGTTTCGCTCCGTCGACGGCACCGAACGCTATCTCATCGCCGGCCACGACGGCCAGACCGTCGAAACCGTCTGGATGCCCGAAGGCGATGGTGCCGAAACCAGCGACGACTCCGAACCCTCCGCCGCCGTGGACTCCCGTCCCTGGTCCCGCGCGACGATCTGCGTCTCCAGCCAGATAGGCTGCGCGGTCAACTGCCAGTTCTGCCTCACCGCAAAACTCGGCATCATCCGCAATCTCTCCGCCGGAGAAATCGCCGGGCAGGTCGCGGCGGTCCTCAATCGCCAGGGAGCCGAGCCCGGCGCGGACCGCATCAACCTCGTCTTTATGGGCATGGGCGAGCCGTTCCTCAACTACGACGCCTTCATCGCCGCTGTTCGCCTGCTGGCCGGGCCCATGGGCATCCCCGAGTCGCGCATGACCGTCTCCACCTCCGGCATCGTCCCCGGAATCCTTCGCTTCGCCCAGGAACCGGTTCGTCCGCGCCTCGCCATCTCGCTCAACGCTCCCAACGAAACCATCCGCGAAGCCGTCATGCCCATCACCCGCAAATGGAGCATCGCCGATGTCCTCGAAGCGGTCCGCCAGGTTCCGCTCCGGCCCCGTGAGCGCATCACCTTCGAATACGTACTGCTGGGCGGCGTCAACGACCAGCTTTCACACGCCGACGAGGTCGTGCGCCTCGTGCGCCGCGCCAATTTTCCCGCCAAAGTGAACCTGATCGCCTGGAATCCCGGCCCCGGCGTGCCCTTTGCCACGCCGTCGGAATCCGCCGTTGCCGAGTTCCAGCAGCGTCTCCGCGACCGCGGCATCCCGGCCTTCATCCGCCGCCCCCGGGGGCGCGATATTTACGCCGCCTGCGGCCAGCTGAAGAAGACCGGAACCGAAACTTAGCTGCGAACCGCTGCCGCCCCTCCTGCCCGCACCGGCAGCTCCAGCAGCGCCTGCGTTACCCGATCCGCTGCGTGCCGCATCACATCGCCCTGCTCGGCAAAATTCCCCGTTACGCACCGGATGCCCATGGCCTCGATGCGCTCCACATCCGCGATGGTCGCCTCCGCGCCCTCCGCAGCGTACCGCGCCCGCAGTTCCTCCGAAATCGGCGCGGTGTTCACCAGTGCGTAGTCGAAGATCGGCCGCCCCGCATGCTCATAAATCCGCTCGATGTGCTGCGAAGCCGTCAGGTGCAGGCTCTCGTTCGCCTGGGTCATCAGGTTGCTGATGAACACCCGCGTCCCCCGCGCGGCGCCCAGCGCTTCCGGAATCCCCTTCACCAGCAGGTTCGTCACCATGCTCGTGTAGAGCGACCCCGGCCCCATGGTGATCAGGTCCGCCCGCGCAATCGCCTCCAGCGTCTCCGTGGGCGGGGGCGGATCCGGCGGCTCCAGAGTCAGCTCCACGATCCGCTGCCGGCTGGCTGTGATGTTCGTCTCGCCGCGCACCACGGACCCGTCTTCCATCCGCGCTGCCAGGGTCACGTCCCGCTGCGTTGCCGGCAGAATGTGCCCGCGCGTTGCCAGAATCTCCGCCGACAGCTTGATGGCCAGCGCAAAGTCCCCCGTCATTTCGGTCAGGGCGGCGATAAACAGGTTTCCGAAGTTGTGTCCGCCCAGTTCGCCGCCGCTTCCAAAACGGTGCCTGAACAGCCGCGCCAGCAGCCCTTCATCCTCTGAGAGCGCGACCATGCAGTTGCGCAGATCGCCGGGCGGCAGCATGTTGAAGTCGCGCCGCAGCCGCCCGCTCGACCCGCCGTCGTCCGTGACCGTTACGACCGCAGTCAGGTCCGCAATCAGCGGCGCCTGCGCCGGAACCTCCAGCAGCCCGGCGCCGTGCGGCACGCGAAGCTTCAGTCCGCGCAGCAGAGTGGACAATCCTGTTCCGCCGCCGATCGCGACCACGCGCAGGCCAGGAGGTGATGGGAATTGGGCCGGGAAAGGACTCACAGGCGCAGAACTCGTCCTTTCAGAGTCTAAACCTGCGCCTGCGTCCGCTGTCCGCGAGGATCACGTTTCCGGATACAGGAGTTCGGTGAAGCGTGGATCGTCGGCCATGTCGATAAAATCCGGATCGCTGCGCGCCTGGATGCGATTCGACGGGTTCAGCTCGATGGCCTTCGCCAGATGAGCCAGAGCCTCCTCGGCCTGTCCGGTCATACTGCTCAGCAGCGCCATGCCGTAGTGTCCGAAATCCGCCTCCGGCGCATTCGCGAGGATCGCCTCGAACTGGTCGCGGGCCTCCTCGAAGTTGCCGTTGTTCAGCAGCGAAATGGCATAGTCGTAGTGCTCCGCCGTCGTGTTGAAGCTGAGCGATGCCTTCGCTCCATTGCGTTCGCACACCGCCAGGTACACGCGCACCCGCTCCGCAATTTCCGGCGGAGCGTCGCGCCCGATCTTCTCCAGAGCTGTTCTCGCCTTGTCGAACTTGTTCTGCTGCATCAGTTCCAGCGCGCCCTGGTAATCGTCCAGAAGCCGCTGGTTCGGATCGCTGCCTCCGGAACGGGACTTCGCCGCTGCCGGCCGCACTGCGTGCCGAGGCGTGGGGGTTTCTCGAGTCTGCTGCATTCTTGCCATAGTCGTCGTTTAGGCCCTGCGCCGCCGCTGCCTGGCACGGCGTTTTGCTGGAAGCCTCTCGATCAACGTTTTATACGCACAATGCCCCACCGCGTCAAATCATTAGATAGCCTCTCGACTCTCCGCATTTGCTCATACCATCGCCACGTGCAGAAAATAGTAGCGGGAACTCCCATGGCCCAGGCAACGGCTCGACTTACGGCAACCCTCCTTCTGCTGGTGGCTTCCTGTGCCCCCTCCCGTGCTGCCGACCACCCGCCTGCTCCAGCCGGACCGGTCCCCTCCCTGCGCATCCTCGTCGCTCCCCTCGGCTATGTTCCGCCCAGCGCCTTCTATCTCACCGCGCGGCTCTCCTCCGCATCGCTCGGCTTCTTCGATCAGGACCGCATCCTCTTCACCTTCCGCGTCGGCGGCCTCCTGCGCCGCCTGCCCACCGATCGCAGCGACGACGACGACCAGGAAATTCGTGCGATCGTGCTCGATGTTCGCACCGGCAAGGCCCTCGCCCAGGCCCAGTGGCGCATGCACGACCGCGGTCAGTACCTCTGGCCCTTCATCGACGGCCAGTTTCTTCTCCGCATTCGTGACTCGCTCTACACCATTGGACCCTCACTGGAGCTCCATCCCTGGCTGAACTCGGCGACCCAGCTCCGCGCCGTCGACCTCTCGCCGGATCGCGCCACCATGGCCGTCGAAGTCGCCGGGCCTCCACAGCCGCATACCGGCCCCTCCCTCGGCGACACCCCTGTCTCCGACGACCAGACTGTGCGCGTCTCTATCCTCGCCTCCGCATCCCCCGGTCACGTTGTTGCCGACACTCAGGCGGCGCAGGCGGTGATGTTCCCCCTCACCTCCAGCGGCCTTATCAACGCCGTCCAGGGCAAGCAGGTCGGTTTCTGGGATATCAGCGACGTTCCCTTCCATGGCGATGCACGGTACCTCGGCCATGTCCGCTCCACCTGCCAACCCACAGTGCAGCCCCTCAGTGCGACCGTAGCCCTAATCAACGCCTGCGCCCAGGATCTCGACGTCCGTCCCGTCTACGGCATCTCCACGGTCACCGGCAAGGAGCTCTGGCAGGCCAACTGGCAAAGCAAATACGTGTGGGGATGGTTCACCTCCGCCCTCAACGGCAGCCGCTTTGCTTACGAGTCCATCGAATCCAGCGCCCCTGTCACGGCCTTCGGTTTCCTCGACGAGAGCGAAATCGGACGCCAGCTTGCAGGCGTCTACGACACCGATACCGGCAAGCTCGTTTTCGTCCTCGACGCCACTCCCGTCCTCTCCGCCGGCCAGAATGTTGCCCTGTCGCCCGATGGCCGCCGTTTCGCCATCCTCCGCCACGGCGCCATCGAGATTTACGATCTCCCGCCCGTCGAATCGCCCTCACCTGCTCCCGGGGTTGCAAAGCCCGACCCCTAAAGCCCCGGCCTGGCCCGGATCGGCTGCAGACAACAAACAATCAACGGAAAAGTTGTTTCTGTGCCAATAGGAAAGCGCCCGCTCGAAAGCGGGCGCTGCCTGGGGCGGAGCGTCAGTACGGCCAGCTCCAGATGAAGCCGCCGCTTTTTCGCCCTCGCTGACCTTGTTAAAAGCGGATCGTCGGCCCGAACGTTGCGCGCAGATTGTTGTAAGCGCCGTTGTCCAGGTAAACTTCGTCGCCGGCTTCCGCGCGAATCCCGACCGGTCCGAGGAAGAACTCCAGGCCGCCGCCCGGGTAGAACGCCAGATGCGTCCCCGGTCCGCCCACACCGTTAATCGAATTGGTGAACGTCGTTCCCGAGACGACGTTGGGATTGCTGTAGCTGAAGTTCACGAAACCCATCTTGCCGGTTATGAAGGCGCGCACCGGGCCGCTGCTTCCAGCCTGGAATTTCGGCCCGAACAATCCCGTCAGGGGCCGCACTCCCGTCGTCGTGAAGGTGGTCGTGGTGGTGGTGCTGGTCGAAGTTGAGGTCGTGCTCGTGTAATTCTTTGCGAAGTCGTAATTCATCTCCGCTTCCAGCGCGACATGGGTGCTGACGTTGATGCCCAGCCGTCCGCCGACTCCGACAAAATTCGTCGACGAATTGCTGTTCGGCGCAAATCGGAAGTAATCGCCGTAGACTCCCACTTCGGCATGATTGTAAGTTTCCGGGGCCACGCTCTGAGCCGCCAGCCACGACGGCATCGCTGCAATGAGCCCGAGCCCCAGCATGATGACAACGCGTTTCATTTCGTACTCCTTAGGAGAAAAGTGAACTTTCGAGGAACAGCTGACCCATCGAACCGTCCGCTACCTTCTGAGGAGCGAAGTCGTTCCGCACTCGTTGTCTTGGATGCTCCCTCTCCGGCGCATGTTGGCGGCTTGCGTCATCCTCCGCCCTCGCACCTCCTGTTCGTGTCGCTGCAACTCCCTTTCGCTGCGCGGGCATCCCAACCACCTGAACGAATCCATTTCGATGCGGAGCTTTCATGCCTTCTCCAGTTCGTCGCAACCATCTTTGCGGCGGTATCCTCGCTGTCGCACTTCTGTCTCTGCTCGCCTTCACACCCGCGGCCCGCGCTCAGGATCATCTCGTTACCTCGCAGGCTCTTCAGCAGCAGGTGCAGTCCGCCTCCGCCGCACGCCGGCAGAACATCGACACCCTGACAAGATTTCTCTCCACCCCTGAGGCCGAAGGCGCCATGAAGGCGCATCACATCAACCCCGTGCAGGTGCGCACCGCCATCCCTTCGCTCTCCAATCAGGAACTGGCCAGCCTCGCCTCGCGCGCCTCGCATGCGCAGCAGCAATTCGCCGCCGGATTCCTCGGAATGGGGATGCTGCTGATCATCATCATCGCCATCGTCGTCGTGATCATCGTCGTCGCCGTACACTGACCACGGGATGCTTACACGCTGCGCGGCGTTCCTGCTGGCGGCCGGGTCGCTCGCGGCCCAAACCGCCGCAGGCGTCTGGATCGACGTTCCGTTTGTCCCTCAGCCCCGCGATGGTTGCGGCGCTGCCTCCATCTCCATGGTCATGGAGTACTGGGCTCAGCAGCAGCACCGCGACGCCACGCCCGCCAGCGACGTAGCCGTCATTCAGCATCAGCTCTACTCGCCGCGGCTGCACGGGATCACCCCCGCCGCGATGGAAGACTATCTTCGGCAGCACGGCTACCTGGCCTTCGCTCTCAACGGCCGCTGGACTGACCTCCAGCAGCAGCTGAACAAGGGGCGCCCGGTCATCGTCGCGCTGCGTCCGCGCGGCCAGTCCGAACTGCATTTCGTTGTCATCGCCGGCATCGATTCCGCCAATCAGCAGGTGATGATGAACGATCCTGCCGTGCGCAAACTGCTCGCCCAGGATCGCGCCGCATTTGAGAAGGACTGGAGCGCCACGCACGACTGGATGCTGCTCGCCGTGCCCGCGCCGGCGCACCATTGAATCGCACGAAAGAACGACAGCACGAATGCCCGACCATCGCCTGAGGAACGCCCGCGCCATCACGCTGCTCTGCCTGCTGCTCGCCGCGCCTGGCTGGGTCCCCACGGTTCGCGCGCAATGCACCGCTGCCTCCCCGATCCAGGCTCAGGTCGAGCAGGCTTACGCCCGGCATCAATGGGACGAAGTGGTGCGCCTGGTCGAGCGTGTTTCTCCGCGTTCTGCCGCGCTCGACTACGACTACGGAATGGCTCTGGCTCATCTGCAGCGCTGGTCCCAGGCTCGTGCGGCTCTGCTGGCCGGTGCACGCTGCCGTCCGCGCGAGGAGCGCTTCCCGGTGGAGCTGGCGGGCGTCGCCTTCGAGCAGAAGCACGATCCCGAGGCTGCCGCGTGGCTGCGCCGCGCCCTGAAGCTCAACCCGAAAGAC
>DATJQW010000186.1:0-4786 GCA_035505395.1 Acidobacteriaceae bacterium | reverse complement strand
GCGAGGGCCTGGCAGGCCAAGGCGATGCGGTATTGAGCGTCAGCGCGGACGGCCTGATCGTCGGCCTGCTCGATGGCGCGCGTCAGGACGTCGATGGCCTGGCGGAGATGGCGAAGCCGTCGCGCGGTAAAGTCCGCGGCGCGACTTCTGTTCTGTGCCGTTTTTCCGGCTGGCTTTTCCGCGGAGCATGAAGCGCCGGCTTCCGCGGGCGCGACGATCTGCCCCGCAGCCAGCCGCACGATGCCGCGACAGAGCAGGGACGCGGTGGTGGCCGTCTTCAGGAACGTGTCCATCGAGCCACCGGTGGCGGTACGCAGCGGCCGGGCCCAGCGTCTCGCATCGCGCAACCTGCGCGCCGCATCGACGACCAGTCTTTGTTCGGCCAGAGCCGCGGCGGTGTGGAATGCCGAGAGAGCCAGATTCGCGGCCGGCGGAAATTCTTCCCCCCGTGGGTCGGAAGCATCGGGCACCGCGAACAGATCCTTACGCCTGAAGCGGTCTGAATCGGCGTCGGTGTGGAGGACCTGGTTCAGGCGCTTGTACACGGCCTCTCCATCTTCGAACGCGCAAGCTCGAAAATGGACGAAGCAGAGGTTCTGGAGGCTTTCGATCGGCTTGTAACCGCAGGCGAACGCGGTCTCGAAGCCCTGTTGGGCGGCCGGATAGCGGCGCAATTCCGTATTGAACCGCGCCAGCCAGTGGCAGGACATACCCACCCAGGCGCGGTCCATGTCCCACATGTTGCCGCTGGTGCGTTCCGCCAGGCGCGAATAGTTTTCGGCAATGCGGAGAAGCCCCTTCTGCTGTTCCGACTTGTCGGGGATGGACTGAATGCTTTGCCAGACGACCTGGTTGGAAAGGAAGAAAAGATCGAAGTTTTCCGGATCCAGGCTGAGAGCATTGTTAATTTCGGTCATCGCCAGCTGCGGGAGGCGCAGGAGGTAGTAGATGGTGGCCAGCCAGGATCGCTGCATGGCTCCTACCGGCGCGTTCTGGAGTGCCTTCAGCGCCAGGCTGCGCAGGAGGTCGAAACGCTTGAAATCGGGGTCGGATTGCTGCTGCCAGGTCGAGAGCGCCATCTGCAGTACGGTTTCGCTCAGCTCGCGCACGCAAAAGCAGTCGGTGTAGTGGTCATTCAGCCAGCGGATCGCCGCGTCGTCATCCTCGGGCAAGGCGCCCTGGTCCGCATCGCTGCACCTGGGGATGCCGGCAATTCCTTCGCACCAGGTGATCGCCTTGTTCCCGACGTCCTGCGTAACCTTCCCAACTTTCGCGATGGTGGCGGAGACCGCGTCGGCGTCGGCTTTCCACGCGTCGAAGAGGGAGCGGTCGATCCAGGAAAGCGAGGCAAGGCTGCTGCTTTCGAGGTCGCGGAGGAACTGGGTCAGGCTTCTCGCCTGGGAATTGTCGCTGGCAACGACTTCCTTGGCGCGGCGCCACGCATCCATGGCCAGAGCCTGATTGTTCAGCAACCTCGCGGCGCAGGAGATCCAGCTCCAGTAGAGAGCTTGTTCCTTCGCGCGGTTCGCGGACTGAAAGGCGGCAAGCGCGCCGGGCAGATCGCTGACAGCGAGAAGCAGTTTGCCAAGGTCCAGCTTGTCGGAGTCAGAGCAGCTGAGGCTGAGTGCCTGCCTCATCTCGGCAATGGAGCTGGGCTTCCCGATGTGCGACTTGGCCAGATTGGAAAGATGAAGCGCGGCATTGCGCGCGGCGGCGGCTCGTACAGGACCTCGCCAGGCGGAACGGCACAGCTCGAACCAGCTGAAGGGCACCGCTTTTGCGAAGTCGTGGCAGGCTTCGGAACTGGCGAACGGCGCCAGCACGCCCTTCAAATTCCAGGCAGCAGAGTGAGCCGGAAAAAGATCGATGGCGATATCGCAGTGGTAAAGAGCGCGCTCGTTCTTTCCGCACCCCTGGGCGGCTTTGGCCGCGGCATAATGCGTGCCGGCCAGGTCGAGGCGGGATTGTTGCTGCACAGGGGTGGCATCGACGAGGCCGGTGTCGCCGCTCGATTTGCGAATGGTTGCGGCGAAGACTTTGTAGGCGGCTGCATATTGGCCCTGGTTGTAGTAGATAACGCCGAGATTGTAGCGTCCGCGAATAAAGCGCTGGTCTTCGCGACAGGCGAGGAAGAATTCAGACTGGGCGCGTCCCAGGGCGGCGGCGGCAGTGTCTCCTTTGCGCTCCTGCCAGATCTGAAACTGACGCATGCCCTCGGTGTGATGGAGCGCTGCGCGCCACGAGGCAGTGCCCAGCTCTGCCTCTCTCAGGTGTGCATAGGCGCGGTGAGCGAGCTGATGGATGAGAGCCTCGGCGACATCGGGACCAGGAGTTTTGCTGTCGCGGGAGAGATCGAGCTCCGCTTCAGAGATACACCAGTGCTGCGCGCGATCTCCGGAGAGAGAAGCCTCCAGCAGGAGGCCCTTGCTGTTCTTCTGCATACTGCCGGAGATGCGCGGCCCGCGCACGATGGCAGACAGCGTGGTCATGGCGGCATCAAGAGGAATGCTCAAGGGGCCGAGCTGGACTTTCTCTCCTTTGACCGAGGCCAGCAGTTCGGAGATGCCCTGATCTTCGGCGACGGAAAGCTCCGGCGCCGCGCTCTGGTTGTTGTTTTCCAGACTGAGGGCTGCCGGGTCGTTTCTCGCTTTCGCATAAATCTGCGCGATATCGCTCAGCTCCTGCATGAGGCGGCGGGGGAGCTGGTCGGCCAGGTCCTTCAGCTGGGTGTCGCCGGTGAGATTCGCAAAGGTGGTGATGACGATGCGGCGGCGGGCTGTCCAGGCGGCAGCCAGCATGACGATGACCGCGGCCAGGGCGATAGCGACGACCCAGGGACCGAGAGCTCCGTGGAAAAACCAGAGAAGAAAACGCAGCGACTCGATTCCCGGATGGGCTCTGAAGGCCGTCCAGAGCAGACGCGGGTGAGGGGCGGAGGCGAGGCTATGCAGGGATACGAGAACCGCCGCGGACAGATAGAGCAGGAGCAGCTTGCGCCATCCGCTCCAGATCCATGTGCGGACGCTGGACCCGAGAAAAGCGCACTTCAGCACCAGGGAGCGCAGCATCACGCTCCGCATGGGGACGTAGACGGCCAGGGCGACAAAGCGCGAGGTACGACTTTGTCCGGGCACGGGGTTGTCTCCGGTAAATTGCCCGCAAGTGTACTACGCACGCGGCTGGGTCGTCCCGCGATTTTTGCCGTGGCATTCCCGCGCGGAAGCGCTCTGCGGCCGCGGGCGGCAGCAGCGGGGCCGACTGCGGTCCGGGGCTGCGGCGCGTTATTCGGCGCCGCTCGCGGATGCAGCCGAGGCCTGCTCGTCGCCGTGGAAGACCGCCCAGGGATTGCCCTTCATGTCGCCGAGGAGCGGTTTTTGCCAGGCATAATGCGGCTGCGAGGCAAGGAAGGGCGCGGCGAGAAAGTCCTGGCCGCAGGGGCGTCCGCTGCGCGCCCAAAAAGAGAGACGCGCGATCATGGCGCTGTCGGCGGCTTTGGCGTTGACGGCGCCGCTGGGGTCGTACGCGGGCGATCCCCACTGGGGCACACCGCGCGGCGAAGTATCGAGATGGCCGCAGAGGGTGCGCTCATCGGGGTCAATCTTATTCTCGTAGGCGTCGTAGTGGTCGGCGAGGAACTGGCGGGCGAGCGAGACGTCGATCTTGCCCTTGTACTGGGCCATCAGCTCATCCCAGCGCTTGTGGCGGGCGTTCATGGAGCTGGAAGGATCGTTGGGATTGAAATCGGTCTCTTCTTTGATGAGCGTGGGGTCGCTGGGGAAGTTGGAGCCGACGAAGTAGCCGTTTTTCGTGCGCCAGACGCGATGAACCTTGAGGCCGAGCTCGAGGCGGGCGACTTCGTTGGCGTGGTTGTCGGCGATGAGCCAGTCGTTGGCGTAGCCGCCGTTGTTGCCCTGGAGCATGATGCGGACGAAGTCGTCGATGGAGGCCGAGTACTGCATAGCTTTGCGGGCACGGACGAATTCAGGGACGCCGTTGGGATCGAAGCCGAGAAAGCCGGTGATGGTGGTTTCGGTGATGGCGATGCCGGCGGAGTTCATGCCGAAGTCGTCGCCGCTGTCGATCTTGCCGGGGAAGCCATCCATGAGGATGTGATAGCCGTGGTCGGGCTGGATGTCGAAAATGATGCGCCACCATTCGCCGGCCATGAAGGGATACCACATGCTGTGGGCGATGACGGGATGGTGGTCGCGGGTCCAGTCGCCGGTGGCGACGAAGGCGCTGCAGTTTCCGGGAGCTTTGGGATCGTGGCTGGCGGCAACGTTTTTATGCTGCGCGTCAAGCCAGGGGACGTAGTACTGCGGGGTTTCGAGGAAGGCGTTGAGGGCGACGATGTCCCAGAGGTCGATGCCGGAGTCGCCGTGGGCGCGGGCGCCTTCGGTGATGCCCTGCAGCTCTTCGCGGTACTGGGCTTCGATGTGCGGCCAGTAGATGTTCTTCGCGGTGTCGCGGAAGAAGGACCAGGGGCGGCCGGTGCCGTGGGTGTTGTCGAGGCGCGCGATTTGAAAGGCGTGCTCGATCTCGGGGGCAAGCAGGTATCCGTGCTGGAAGCCGATCTGGCGAGGCGTGCCATGGAGGTGGACGTAGATCCAGTGGTCGCGCTGGAATCGCCAGGAGCCCTTGAGGAGCGCGGCGTCGGCGGGCGACTGCGCGGCGGCGGGAGCGGGGAGGAAGCAGGCGAGAAGGGCGAGAGCGAGAAGAGGAAGGAGAGCACGGAGAGAGCGCATCGAGAGGCCTCGGGGTACAGGGTACAGGGAACAGGGATCAG
>DATJQW010000185.1:0-19341 GCA_035505395.1 Acidobacteriaceae bacterium | reverse complement strand
AGAAAACAAGGGAAAACTGTGGTCTATGAAAACAGCGCAGAGCAACCTGCTAAACACCGAAGAATTCGCGGCAGCCCTGGGCCTCTCGCCCAAGACTGTCCGCCAGTGGGTCTGGATGCGGCGCGTGCCCTATATCCGAGTAGGGCGGGCAATCCGATTCCGGCCCGAAACCGTAAACGAGATTGTCAACCGCGGCTCTGTGCCAGCTTTGGAGCCCCGCGCATGAACAGGGGTCCCGTCGATTTCCACGCAAGGGAAGCATTCGCAGTGCGGAATACGCAGAATCAGCGGGGCTTAACCACCTGCGAGCCTCTGTCTCCCACGCAGGAGTGCGCAGAGTGAGGCGCTGAGGTGAGAGATTTTGTCCCGGTTCCAAATCGCCTGCTCACGGAAGCGGAATCCTCCGCTTGCATCTCCGTTTTCGCGGCCGTCGCATCGCGGCGGGACCGTGCCAGCGGAGTGGCGGAAATCGGAGCCACGATGATCGCGAGCCTCGCCCGCGTATCCAAGCCCACGGCCCTCGCTGCGCTCGATTGGCTTCGCCGCCGCGGGTTTCTGGAGGTCACCCGCTGCGCCGGTCATGTCCAGCGGCGAGCCTACCGCTTCCCCGATCTCGATGAAGACGCGCCAAACCGGTCAAAAGCGGAACCGGTAAAAGAGGAAACCGGTAAAGCAGAAAACCGGAACCGGTCAAAAGTAGAACCGGAACCGGTTTCGATGTTTACCGGAACCGGTCAATCTGGAAACCACGTTCCAGATATAGAGAAAAAACAGACAGAGAGAAAACCTTCCGCGCGTACTGCGCACGCGCAGCCTGATCCTCGGCACGGCTCTTTTAGGGAATGCCTGCAGGATCACTGGCAGTCCCACAACGCGATTCCTCTCCCCTGGGATGAGTCAGAGAAGAGAACTCTCCGCCTGTTGCTCAGAGCAAATCCTGGGCTCACAGCAGAGGCATTCCGGCGCTGCCTGGCCAATCGCGCCCTGAGCGAGGTGAACCTGGCGCAGCGGCCGCGGGAATGGCTCGCCTCAATCACGAATTTTGCAGCGGGTCCGCTGGACCGATTCAAGCAACCGAAGGGACACAGCATCCATGGCAAAAACGGAAATGGTGGTTATCGCCGGCAGACTAGCAAAACCGCTGGCAATTTCACGGAGGCCGGAGAAGCCCTCCGAAGCCTGGGTTATCAAGAGCCTGACGTGGATGGCGACGGCGCGACAGGCATCCGTCACCAGGGACACATTCTTGCTGTACGCCAGTGAACTCACCGATTACCGTGAGGATGATCTGAGCGTGGTGATTCGACGGTTTGCGATCCTCGAACCTCGCGAACAGTACGAGCCGGCCTTTCCCGAACTCGGGCGGATCATTCAGGCGGTGCGCCTCGAGAGGAGCCGGCGTGAGCAACACGAGCAGAGGGAGCGGCGGGCAGCCGAACGGCATGAGGAACTGCGCTCCCGCGTGACGCAGCCCAAAAAATGGTTTGACGAAGAGCAGATTGCATCCGGCGCCGTTGAGCGTGAGAAAGCGCGTCTCGCGGCGACGGGCTTTGACTGGCGGAATCCCTACTCGCCGAAGGTGTATGTCCCGTCGATTTCCACGGCGTTTTCAGGAGATGGAGTGAAGGATCTTGCGCATTCGACTGAAAACAAACGGGAGGGCGACCTGCGAGCCTACGACCACCGGGCAGAGGTGAACTAAATGCGATCCGTTCCAAAAGTCGGCACTCGCGTCATATCGCCCAGGTTCCGCGGCATCGGCCAGATAGTGCGAGTGAGAGCACTCAGGTTCGAGGGAGTTGTGAAATGGCCGAGCGGCCTGATTACAAGTTTGCCGTTCGAGGAAATCGACCTCTTGCCCGAAGAGGCACCAACTGTGTCACCTACGACGGCCGAAACGAGGAGCAAGTGAACCGGCTCACGATAGCCTGCCCGCGCTGCGCTGCACCCCCTACGTGGCGTTGCCGGAGTGCGGATGGCCGTTCCATCTTCTACCGCCATCGGGCGCGCAGGGAGGCGGCAAAGCGCACGAAGGCGGGGCAATCCTTCAGACCAGCGGTTCCGGTAGAGGCCACAGACGGTGACAACAGGTGACGGCAAGTGACAGCGCAGCGCGGGAAGGAACGGCTGATGGACGCGGCAATCGTGGCGCTGTTGAACTCCGCCACGCTGAAGGCCGCAGCGGAGCAATGCGGCATCAGCAAGCGCACCCTATTGCGCTGGCTGCGGCACCAGAGTTTCCGGGAGCGGTTCGACGAAGTAAAGCGGGGTGCGCTTTCTCAGGCGACGGCGAAACTCCGCGGAGAGTCCGGTAAGGCTGTTGATGTGTTGGCGGCAATTGCGGAGGACCGAACTGCGGCCCCAGGTGCGCGGGTGATCGCGGCATCCCGGTTGCTGGAACTCGCACTGCGGGCGCATGAGACAGAAGACTTGCAGACGCGGCTGGAAGCACTCGAACGGGAACTGGAGAGGGATAAACGATGATTGCAGCGATGAGACGGAGGTTGGCGGCGCTGGAAGCCCGCAGAGGCTCAGAAGTGGCGTTTCTGCTGGCAGACGGCACAACGGCAACGATGCGGAGCCGCGAGCAGTTGACCGCGCTGCTGGAAGCGGTTGACGGCAGAGACAGTCCGCGAGCCCGTGTCATGCTCCGCGCTGTCAGTTCGGCGCACAGCAATCTATTTTCGCTGGCTCAGGCACTCAGCAAGGGGCCGCGGGAGACGCTATGACGACTCTCAAACGGAGAATTCAGAACCTTGAAGAGAAATTGCGCGTCGAGCGCATCGTGATCGAACTCAGCGACGGCGATTCCTTCGTGCTCTCGCGAAAAGATGTGCTGCCACTTTGTACGACCGCATTCCGACAGCGTTACTGCGAACTCATGGGCGAACCTGTTCCGGCCAGCAAATACGACCGTGCATTAGTCCTGCTCCGTCGCGTCGCCATCGGACCACCAAACCAACCTCTGCTCGATGTCATCACCGGAATCCTGAACACGGAGGAGTTATGAAATACGAGGCATGGGCTGCAGCCGAAAAAAATGCGGTTGCAGCGATCAACGCATTCGCCAAACTGGGGATTCATGTACAGGCTGGCGATCCCAATTCGACGCCGGCATTGCTGCAGGTCGTGCGAGCCCGCGCGTTCGACGCGCATCACACCACGGCGCCGAGAGGCGAGTCCGACCTGTATCCCGTCGATCGCGTCGAGGATGCCGACGACGATCTAGACCCGGAAGACCTGAAAAAACTCCTGGCCGATATCGAGGCCGAACTGTCGGCGGGCACACTGGGCAAGCATAGCCAGTTCTTTGCAATGCTCGCACGCCAGATTAAAGGCTATCTGAGCGCGGGCAAGGATTCCGACACGCAGCGCGCCCGTGCGATGCGTGCCCAGATGGACGCAGCCAGCAGAGTCACTGGAAAGGCCAGCAACGTTGATCCGTGGGGTAATTACGAAGCCGGCGCGACTGACCAGGAGCGCCGACACTTAGCGCGATCGCGCCGGCTTGCCGGACGCGCCACAGACGCGAAGCCCGCACCTGGAAAGTCATTTCTCGGACGGCGCCCGGAACGGGGCACTGATCTGGACAAACTGGACCGACAGGCTGCCCGAACTTTCAATTTGTAACAGCAACCACACACAAAGGAGATAGCCATGTTGTTTGAACGTATAGGAATTGGGACGCGACCGTTGCTCGACCGACTTGAGCAAAGCCGCAATCGCATCGACTTTGGCGCAGTGATGCCACTTATAGAGCAGGCGCCTGCAGTTCCGACAGAGCCGCACTCGCCCATAACCGGACTGTTTGAGCCTGGCTTCGCGCCCACTGCCGGCGAGGCGATGGACGCGATTAGTAAGGAACTCGTTGCGACCCTGAAGGGTGACGACGAACTAAGCAAAGACCTGTTCCTTCGCTGGGATTCTTTCAGAACGGAACTCGCTGCCTTTTTCGATGCGCGCAAGACCGCTGCGCGAAAAACGCTGGAAGAAACAATCCAACGACTGACCACTGAAGGCCGCGTCATCGTCGACAGGATCGGCGATCTCCGGAACCAGCTCGGAAGCCAGCAGAGCTGGTACAACTCGTGCGAGGAACTCGCGGCGCCCGAACGTGCGACCCTTATGGGCATTCGCGGCAGCAATCCCGACAATGACCCGGATAGCTTCGCCCTGCCAGGCGAACGCGAGCAATGGCGGCGGCGCCTGCGCGAAGCGGAGGATACGGTCGAAGCGCGAACCGGGCAGATGCGCCCCATCGCGGAACGAATCCAGTCTCTTACCTCCGAAATTCAGGCGGCGCAGCAGCAGCTCGAGCAGATTCGCCAGCAGCGCAAGGCGAAGCGTCTGGAGTTGGCCACTGGCCGCCAGCATGATGCATCGTCCGGCCTGGGCGGCGGAACGATTCTCTGAGTTTCGCGCCGGCGGGGTTTCTCCGCCCACAACAGACGCCGGCGTGAACGTGCCCCGCCATCATTGGGGGTGGGGTGCCGCGGGCTGTTCTTCGTCGGCTCAGTCCGCGTTTGCGGGGGTGGCGGATTTCATGGCTTGCCGTCCCCCCCGCTTTCTTCCCTTCGATTGGTGCTTGGGGGGTATCATTCTTCCGCAAGGAGGCGATGATGGACTATGCGGACAGGGATAAAAAGATCGATGAACTGGTGAAACAGCTCGAAGAGAACGAGCAAAGAATCAGGAAAAACCCTGCTGTAAACCTGCAACTTGAAACAAGGGACAAAATTCTGAACGCGCTCGGCGGCTATGGGTCGTTTGAGTTTTGGTTGATATCCGATGCGCAAATTGACGATCTGAAGAAGAATCTTGAACTATGGGTGGAGAATCTGGTCAACGCCAACAAAGCACTTCTGCCGCTGCGAGGGGAGTCGAAAAGAATTCAGCGCGAAATTGAGAAACTGAAGAGCCCAAGCGGACTGCACTAGCACCACCGTGAAAACCGATGGGACCCTCGGCAGAAATCGACAGAAAACCGCAGAAGTCATGGAAGCCCAAGCCCGGCCGGATTCCCATGATTCTGCGGTGATTAGAGCAATTGGCAGGCAGTGGCAGAAAAACCGCCGATGCGACTTACAAGCAGGAGGTCGCAGGTTCGAGCCCTGCACTGCCCACCATGTCCCGTGACAGTCGCGCGTCCTGCGCGGAGGTGGTCCTGTGCCCGGCATCCTGCGCCGATGTTCTCCGCACGATCCACTCTGGCGCGCCCTTCGCCGGAATACCGCGGCCTTCTTATCGCTCCTCGCCGGCTCCCGGTGCTTCCTTGCCCCGGCCCGGCTGCTCCATTGACCCCGATGGAAACCGGGAGATACACTTGTCTCACGTTTAGTAGCAGATCGGGATCCCCGAAAGGATGCAGTTCGCCTGGCGCATCCGCTGACTCAGATTGCTCGGTCTGTCTCGGTAATAATCCCATCTCTTCCCGGAAGACCGCCCGTGCCCCAGTGGCTTGGGCGGCTGCACCAGGATGAGTTCATAAATTGCGGAGTTCTTGCCAGGAACCCTGAACACTGAGAGGTTTGGTGCAACACTCGATTCGCGGCAAAGTTGTCTCTACCGCCCCTGAGACCAGGGAGCTGTCTCTGGCCGACGTGTGGCTGGTCATCCGCAAAAGGCGTGTCCTGCTGCTGAGCATGGCGATCGGTGTGGGACTGCTCGCCGCAGCCTTTGGAATCGAGCGCGGGAAACGCTATACCGCGACCGGAGAGATTCAGATTCAGCCCGGCTCCGCGTCCGATCTGAAGTCCTCGCTCACTTCGGCGCTCGGTTCCGGCATGGGCTCGTTTGACGACATCATGGAGAGTGACGTTCGCATCCTGCAGAGCGAAACGGTGCTGATGCAGGTCGCGCACACTCTCAACCTCCAGGACAATCCCGAATTCCTGGGAGCCAAATCCAGGCTGCTGCACGGAAATCTGGATAACCCCTATGTGCGCAACGCCATCGTCGGCGCTCTGCGCGCCAATCTCGTGGTCCAGCGCGTCCCTCGTACCGAAATGATTACCATTCAGTACAAGAGCCGCTCCCCCAAGCTTTCCGCCGACATCGTAAACGCTCTCGAAAACGACTTCGTCAAGAACAATTTCATCAGCCACTACAACACCACCCAGCAGGTAACCAGGTGGCTGACCACCCAGATGGACGATCTGCGGGCCGTCGTGCAGAACTCGCAGGATCAGCTGGTCGATCTGCAGCGCAAGCTCGGCATCTACGCTCTCGATCCTCAGCACAGCCTGATCACTTCAGAGATCAGCGATCTCGAGAAGGGGAACTCCGACGCCACCCAGCAGCGGGTGCTGGCTGAGGCCCGCTATCGCATCCTGGAATCGATGCCGCTGGACCAGATTCAGGACTCCGGCACTACGCCTCTCGGGACCGAAGCCAGCCTGCTGAGCACTCTCCGCGGCCAGCGCGACCAGACCGCTGCGGAGCTGGCGAAACTGCGACCCATCTACGGGCCAAATTATCCGCAGGTGAAACAGCTGACCGCCCAGGTTGCCGCTCTCGACCGCCAGCTGGCGCAGCAGGAGCAGCGGATTGTCACCCAGGCGAAGGATGCCTACACCGTCGCCCAGACCGCGGAAGACAGAGCCAAAGGTCTGCTGACCAGCCAGGAACAGCAGATTTACGGACAGCGGGACGACATGGTCCGCTACATGCTGGTTTCCGAAGAGTACGAGTCCAACCGGCTCATGTACGAGAGCATTCTCAGCCGCCTGCGTGAAGCCGCGGTCGACGCCGGGCTGGACGCCGCCGATATCAGCCTCGTGGACCTTGCCACTCCTCCCGTCGGTCCTTCCAGCACTCCACCCCTGCGGCTCGGCATTATGGGCATGTTGCTGGGCGCCTTCGCCGGGCTCGGGCTGGCCTTGTTCCTGGAGAAAATCGACACTCGCCTTCGCGACGCTCACGAGATTCAGCAGATTCTCGGCCTTCCGCCGCTGGCCATGATTCCTCAGAGTCACTGGAAGGCCAACGAATCGGGGGTCGAGTGGGCTGCGGGACCGGAGCTGCTCCGAAATCCCCGCTCTCCGTTCTCCGAGTCGTTCCGGGCGCTGCGCACTTCCATGCGCCTTTCCACAACCTCGCGCGAATCCAAAGTAATTGCCATCACCAGTTGCCAGCCGGGAGAAGGTAAATCGACGGTTTCGGTCAATATGGCTGCGGTGCTCGCTCAGGGCGGAAAGAAGGTGGCCCTGGTGGATACCGATATGCGCCGCCCCTCTGTCTACAAGCGTCTTGGCCTGGAGGGCGGCAAGGGCCTGTCGGAGGTGCTGACCGGCTATTACACCCTCAACGAAGTGATCCAGACCCACGAGACGCTTACCAGTCTTGACGTCATTCCTTCGGGAACCGTTCCTCCGCTGCCTGCCGATCTGCTCGCCTCCGATCAGATGACGGAGCTGACCCGTCAGCTGCGCGAGCGCTACGACTACGTCATCTTCGATACTCCGCCGGTCTTGTCGGTTACCGATCCCGCCATCGTCGCCGCTCAGGCCGATGGCATGGTTCTGGTCATCCGTCAGGGCTATTGCACGCGCCGCATGCTGGTGCGCGCGGCCGAAATTCTTCTCGAGCTTGACGTGAAAGTGTACGGGTTTGTCTTCAACGGCGTCGACGCCTCGCTCCCCGAGTATTACGGTTATCTCGGCTACTACACCTACGAATACGGGAAATGATGAAGGTGCGATGCATCCAGCCGCGCAAAGAAATGCCATGAATACTCAGCTCAAGTTGGGAGTCAGCCCTGCAATTGCCCTCGCGGCCATGCTGCTCTGCGCGCCAGTTGCGGCGCGTGCCCAGTACGCGGGACCTCCCGTTACCTCGCCGCCTCCGGTTGCCAGCGCTCCCGCCTCTGCAATGAAGGTGCCGGCTGCCAGTATGGCCATCGTTCCTGGAGACGTGATTGCCATCGCCACCTATGGCGCTCCGGAACTGACGACTTCCGGTACGGGCGCGGTACCTGGACTGAAGGTAGATCCGCAGGGCGACATCGTTCTGCCGTATCTCGGTACGGTAAAGGTGGCGGGTATGACGCCTCCCGAGGTTGGCATCTACCTCGAAAGGGAGCTGAAAGAGAAGGGCATTCTGGTCGATCCCCAGGTGAGCGTGGAACTCATGGCTTCGCCCACGCAGACGATTACGGTGGTCGGTGAAGTCGTGAAACCGCAGCCTGTGCCAACCCTGGGCGTCGAGCTGCGCCTCCTCGATGTGATCTCAGCCTGTGGCGGCTTCACTCCTCTGGCCAGCCATGTGATCACGGTGAACCGCCCGGGCGATCCGCAGCCCATTACCATAAATCTGGGAGTCGATCCCGACCAGACCGGCACCGCGAATATACCGCTGCTGCCAGGCGACACCGTGGTTGTCCCCAAAGTTGGCAATGCCTACGTCGTCGGCCAGGTCACGCATCCGGCCGCTATCCCGCTGGCTAACAACGCCCCGATCACGGTGGTTCAGGCTATCTCCATCACCGGAGGGCTGAGATACGGCGCGGCTCTTTCCAAAGCCATGATCATTCGCTCCGCGCCCAATCACCAGCACGTGGAAATCCTCTTCGATCTCAAGAAGGTGCTCCAGGGCAAGGAGAAAGATATCGCGCTCAACTCCAACGATATTCTGTTCATTCCAACCAACGGTTTCAAGGCCGCGCTGTCGGCCGGAAATGCTGCTCAGACCGCGGTCTATGCAGCCGTTAGCCTCGGATATCTGGCTCCCTAGCACGGCCTCCGGAGAGTCATGAATGCAGCTTGAGCCGCGCGGCAGGCGGGTAATAATTCCATGAATCGACGCTTTACACTTTCGCCGCTGGTCATCCTCGGCCTGGTCAATTTCCTCATCCTCGGCGAACTCGTCTCCGGTACGGGCCTCTACTTTGTGGGCATGATGGCCATTGCTGTCCTCAGCATCTGCCTGACCTACAATCTCCTCGGCGGCCTCGGCACCATTGGCGGAATCGCCTTTACCTCGCTGGCGCTCAACTCCATCGTCATTTCGCAGTTCGCCAAGGTGGCCATGTTTGAGGCCGCCGATCTGAATCTCCGGAACCCCGATCTGACCATTACCGTCTACGCGGTTTTCTATCTCTCCCTTCTGGCCGGCACCTTCCTCTTTGGCTGGATTCGCGTGCGCCTGCCCAGGCCTCTCGAGCCAACCAGCTCTTCCCATTCGAACGCGCTGTACATCGTCTCTCTCGTAGTCGGATTCATAGCGACCTTCGCGCTTGCCGCCGCTGCGCTGGCGGGCAGAAAGGCGCAGGAATCCATCGGCCATGGATTTTCGCGGGCCTTCTCCTACCTTCTGCTCTTCTCCCTCGTCCTCGCGGTGGATCAGCGCATCCGCGACACCGAAGGACGACACTGCTTCGGCTGGGCCGCGCTCTGGCCTTCCCTCGCCATCGCTGCCTTCGGCTTCCTGGGCGCCTCGCGCCAGGGCTTTGTCGAAGCCCCCTTGATTGTGACCGTCACCTGCTATCTTCGCGGTTACAAATTCCGGAGAAAACACTATCTCGCCGGCGTCGCCTTCGTAGCCGTATTGTTCCTGATCGTATCTCCGTATTATCTGTGGTCTCGATCCTGGAGAAACCAGGAACATAGCGTCGGCTCGGAACTCTCGGTCATGACGAACCTGCTGGTCTCGGCACCCTCGCAGTGGGAGTCGATCCGCGAGACCGTCCTGAGCGAGATGTCGCAGTCGAGTGAGAATGGAGGCGAGTACTACAGCCGGGCCGGCACCGTCACCCTGAATCGCCTGGCATTGATAGCTCCGGACAGCGCTCTCATCGATGCCTGTTCCCGCGGTTTTCATTACGGCTGGCCGGTTGTCGAGTCGGACCTCCTCAGCGGCTTCCCTCACTTCCTGCGTCGGGGAACCACTGTCCCGATCGAGGGGGCATGGTATCGCGCCTCGATTGCCGGTCTGCAGTCGAGCGATGAAGAGAACGTCTTTATCAGCATGACCGGAATCGCGGACAGTTACGGAGCCTTTGGCTGGGTGAGCGTTATCTTCTTTCCGTTGCTGGTCATTCCCGCGGTGTTTGTTGTTTACGACAGCATGTTCGACCTGAGCCGCCCCTGGGGCACCGTAGCCGTTGTCACCCTCATATTCGAATTTATTGTCGCCAGTATGGGCGCAATGATCAGCTCTGTACTGATCATGACTCCTGTCTACCTGCTCGCGATCTCCTGGTTCATCGGTCGGATCGCCGGCGTCTTCAGCTTAGGGTCCGGCAGGGCGCCGGGTGCTCAGGGTCTATTTGCCTCCCGGCAGCTGAATGTTGGCCGTTCCCTTCTTAAAGGCTAATAGACCAGAGCAGACCCCGGCTCCTCGATTTGCCCGTCCAGCCGGTTCAGCACGCGCCACAGCTGCGTGTGATTGTCGTACCCGGAGCGAACCGCGCGCTCGCGTCCCCGCCTGGCAATGGCTTCGCGCAGATCCGGACGCGCAAGATAGAAGTGGCATTTATCGGCGCACTCTTCCAGCGAAGAGAAGAACACCGCCTCCTGGTCCTCCTCGAAGATCGCCTGGTGGCCCTCCGTCCTGATGGCCAGCAGGAACCCCTGACAGGCGGCGATCTCGACGGCCTTGTGGGCGATATCTTCCTCGTTAAGACGAGTGACAAAACTCAGGTTGATCCTGGACCTCCAGATCTGCTCGCTGTAAGCGCGATCCACAAGCACTCCAGGCTGGACATAGCGCTGCAGCAGAGCCCGCGAGAAGACGCTCTCCCACCCCCCTCCGGAAATCGCCACCGGCAGACCCTCCTGCTCGATTAGCCTCAGCAGAAACTGGGCCCTTTCCTCGTGCGGATGCCCGATATAGGAAACCTCCCGATTCCGATCCCTGTCCGACCAGCCCGCGGGGGGCGGAAAATGCACCGAGGGTTCAAAACTCAGCAACACCTTGATATACGGCAGCCCCCATGCCCGGTACCGAACCACGTCCGCGCTGCGCGGCACGCAGTGTAAATCGAAAAGGCGAAATACCTTCCTGAACTGATACCAGCAGCCATCGCATCGCGGGCCGAATGGATTGTCCAGGTTATAGCAAACGGTCAATGCCCCGGCCGCTCGGATGGCCTCGATGGTGGAGCGAGTGAATGTCGTCGGCTTATCGAACCAGACCAGGTCCGGTTTGTGCTCCGCCACGGCCATCAGTAACTCACGATTGATCCGGGTAACCAGCGGACCCGTGGGTAATCGGTACCGCAGCGACGACACCACCCTCGATCGCGGCTGATATTGAGTCGTGTCAAAGACTGTGACATCCTGGCCAAGCTGGCGCAGACTCTCCATGCGATGCCCGGATGTCTGGCCAGGACGAGGATCCCCAACATACAGTATGCGGCGTCTTCGGGGTGACTTCGCTGAGCTGCTTTGGCACGCAAGCGTGGGAAGAGCCTGTAGTTTTGCAGAGTCAACGCTCGTCGGTCCTGAATGACTGGGCGGGCTCAATGGATTCGCTCGTTCTGACAATGACGGCGCGCAAATCCAATGACCGCCTTCGCCAGCGCCCCTCGCAGCCCTTTCACATCCTCCTCGAAGCTGTACTGCTGGATCACCCGCAGACTGTTCCCGCCCATTGAGGAGCGCAGCGCCGGGTCCTCGATCAGCTGCCGCAGGCAGCGGGTCAGGGCATCGACATCCAGTGCCGGGTAGACAAAACCATTGAACCCGTTCTGTACCAGATCCGGATAGCAACCCACGCGGTCGGTGACGATTACTGGACGACCCGCATTCATCACTTCGTTGACGATCAGTCCCCAGGCGTCATGGGAAGAGGGCAACACGAAGACGTCGCACAAATCAAAAAATCGCGGGAGCTCTTTCTGGTTTCGGAAACCCAGAAAATGCACCCTGGAAAGGCGCTTGTCCCGCACCCAGGCCTCCAGGGAAGGACGCTCTTCTCCGTCTCCCACGATCAGCAGGCAGGCCGGTGGTTCGCCGCCCTCAGGACCCAGCCTCATATATGCATCCAGCAGATCACTGCAACGCTTATCGGTCTGCAACTTTGACGCGAACAGAATAACCGGCAATCCAGCCTGGAGGCCCAATTCGCGCCGCAGCTCTTCGCGCTGGGACGAGGCCTGCAGCGCTCTGTTCCGGAAGAGATCGTTGTCAATGGCATACGGCATTGTGAACACGGGAAAGCGGCTGCCGAAATAATGTTGCCAGTACTCCTTGTTGGCCCGGCCGACAGCCGTTACGCAGGAGACAGCGGGGCGCAGCATCCTGGCGAAAATGCGCTTGGCAGCCAGGACCGGTTGGGGGCGAGCGCGATCAAAGAGACAGGAATCAGAGCGCAACAGAACCGGCATCCCCAGCAGCTTTGCCGCAAGAATTGCATTCAGGCAAGCCAGCCTGTGGTACCCGAAGACCCACACGGCGTCGAACCGTCCGCGCCGCAGCCGGTTAAATATGCCCCAGTTCAGCGGGCTCGCAAACCCCAGGCGATCGGAATCGCGAAGGCGCGGCAAAAATTCGTATTTGTAGCCATCGAGAAGCGGAACATCCCACTGGACCGATACTCCGAACCCAGGATCCTTGTAGGCGCGAACAGAGAGATCGCTGCTGAAGAATACTGTCAGATCGATGTCCGGTTCCTGCGCGATACGACGCAACAGGGGAGCCTGATACTGAATCGGGTGACTGACGAAATATGCCAGGCGAATGGGCCGCTCCGCTTTCGCGGAGACTCCCGGCAGGGAAGCTTCGTTCAGACTGGAAACCGGACTCACGCTGTTGCTCTGGGCAGGTGGTGGGACGACGGGATATCCGAATGGTAACATTGGGGACAGCCGCGGACAATCGAGCCGTCACGGTCAAATTCGCCGCGCCTGCGGTCGAGGAGACGTTCGTTGATTCATCGCGCATCCCGTCCCGGCCGCGTTCTGGTCACCGGAGCCGCCGGTTTTCTCGGCTCGCATCTCTGCGATGCGCTCCTCGCTGAAGGCCACCGGGTGGTGGGCGTCGACAATCTGTGCACCGGAAAGCCCGCCAACCTCGCTCACCTGGCGCGCGACTCCCGTTTCGAGCTCGTGCAGCACGACATCTGCAGGCCCTTTGATTTCGGGGCCGTGGACTACGTTTTCAATTTCGCCTCTCCGGCCAGCCCCGTCGACTACATCGAAAACGGCGTGGAAACCCTCCGCGTCGGCTCGGAAGGCACCAGGAATGCGCTCGATCTGGCTCGAGCGCACAACGCCGCCTTTCTCCATGCCTCCACCTCCGAGGTCTACGGCGATCCCAAAGAGCATCCCCAGACCGAAGATTACTGGGGCAATGTGAACCCCGTCGGTCCGCGCTCCGTCTACGACGAGGCCAAGCGCTTTTCCGAGGCGCTGGTGATGGCGTATCACCGCTATTACCAGCTTGAAACCCATCTCGTTCGCATCTTCAATACCTACGGCCCGCGCCTGCAGAGCAGCGATGGGCGCGTCATCTCCAACCTGATGACCCAGGCGCTGCGCAGCGAAGACCTCACCATCTACGGCGACGGCACGCAGACCCGCAGCTTCTGCTATGTCTCCGACGAAGTCGAGGGCATTCTCCGTCTCGCGCGCTCCGGCGAACACTGGCCCGTGAATATCGGCAACCCCGAGGAGTGGACCATCCTCGAATGCGCCCGCGAAGTTCTGGCCGTTACCGGATCTGCCAGCCAGATCCGCTTCGAGCCGCTGCCCATCGACGATCCCATT
Organism: Acidobacteriaceae bacterium; assembly: GCA_035505395.1. Classification (GTDB taxonomy): domain Bacteria; phylum Acidobacteriota; class Terriglobia; order Terriglobales; family Acidobacteriaceae; genus Palsa-343. The sequence goes on along the minus strand of DATJQW010000185.1, from coordinate 5,636 downwards.
CAGCGCCGCCCCGATATCACCCGGGCGCGGCGGCTGCTCGGCTGGGAGCCCAAAATCGACCTGAAGGCCGGGCTGGAGCTCTCGCTCGACTACTTCCGCCAATGTGTTCAGCGGGGCGAAAGATCAAGGCCGGTGCTGGCTGCGCCCCTGCCTGCGGCTACCCGGCCGGAGGCCGTGGCACCGGTGTCCGGAAGGCCCTCCTCGTGAAACGTTCACCGCCCGGCCGTGGCCTGGCGCTCTCCCACTCTTCGGTGCCATAGGCTCGCAGGTAAATCCCTGATATATTAGGAAGCTGAGACCTTTGCAGCGTTTTGTTTCGCTGCCCGGCAGATCCCGGTTCGCAATTTCGTAATACCCAGAAGGAAAGGAAAGCCCGATTGTGCTGATGATTCGCCTGGCGCGCGTGGGTGCGCGCAAACAACCGTATTATCGCGTGGTGGTGATTGAGAAGGACCGTGCCCGGAACGGGCGCTCGGTCGAAGTGGTCGGCACCTACAATCCTCGGACCACCCCCGCGTCCGTAAACCTCAGGACCGACCGTATCGAGTACTGGAGAGGGAAGGGAGCTCAGCTTTCCGACCGCGTCGCGAAGCTCCTTCGTTCCGGCAACTCGACAGCTGGTCAGCCCCCGGCGCCCACCCCCGGGCCGGCGGACAACCTCGACGCCTCAGCGGCGGCTTAAGCTTCAATTTCTCGGCCATTTTCAAGGAGGGGTCGCCCGTTCCCCTGCTCCAGATACCTCCCACAGGTTACCTTTGACCACCTCCGGGACGAAAAAGTCTGCGAATTCTTCTTTTGTCCGTCGCAGCCATAGGATAGTATCCGCGTAGCCCCGGAAGCAGCATGACGTGTGTCTTCCCATTGGGGGGCGAGATGAAACAGACGACAGACAGACCCGATGACATGCGCGAATTAGTAACCCAGATCGCGCGGGCGTTAGTGGATGTTCCCGAGCAGGTTCTTGTGGAAGCTGTTGAGCGAGACGAAAGCACCGTACTCCGCCTTCGCGTTGCCCCTACCGACGTGGGCAAGGTGATCGGCAAGCAGGGCCGTACTGCGCGTTCGGTTCGGACGATTCTTGGCGCTGTCAGCATGAAGCACCATCATCGTTACACGCTCGACATTCTGGAAGAGGATCACCAGGGAAGCACCCACAGCGAGGAGTAGCGAGCGCCGGAAGGAATGCCATCCCCCCGTCCAGCTATCGCGCGCGAAGATCAGGATAGTTCCGCCGCTGCCTCTTCCCTGCACGGCGGGAGCGGGCAGCTATTGGTTGATCGGTCCGCTTCGTCCTCCGCCCCGCCTGCCGTTTCGCGTCCCTCGCAGCCGTGGGTGCTTCTGGCCCGCCTCGTCCGCCCGCACGGGCGCCGTGGCGAGATCGTCGCTGAGGTCTTCACCGATTTTCCGCAGCGCTTCCATCAGCGATCGCGGCTCTTCCTCATTCCCCCCGAACGTGTCGGGACCCGGCCACGCGAGGTCCATCTCGACAACTTCTGGTTTCTGCGCAGCCGCATCATCTTCAAATTCCAGGGAGTCGATTCCATCAACGATGCCGAGGCTCTGCGCGGCTACGACGTGGTCATTCCCGCCGCCGAGCGCGCTCCTCTGGAGCCCGGCTCGGTCTATGTCAGCGATCTCATCGGTTGCCGCGTCTTCGACCTGAATCGCGACGGCGCCGTGGCCGGCGAAATCGTCGACGTCGATCGCGCCTTGTCCAGTACCGAGCTGCTGGTCGTGCAGTCCCCGGGCGCGTCCCGCAGCGCCGCTTCCGAAGTGCTCATTCCCTTCGTCCGGGATTACCTGGTTCACATCGACCTCCCCGCGCGGCGCGTCGAAATGCGCCTCCCGGAAGGCCTTCTCGAAATCAACAATCCCATCAGCGAAGCAGAGAAGCAGGAACTCGCTGGCTCTGAGTGAGTCCCGGTTCAGGCCCCCGGCACCGCTCGCGTTGCGGATTCCAGCATCTCCGCCACGGCGCCATGGCCGCGCTCCCGCGCATAGTCCGCCGGCCGCTTGCCCTGGTCGTCTGCGAGCCCCGGATCCGCTCCCCGCTCCAGCAGCAGCGCCGCGGCCTCGCCTTTTCCGGCAGCGGCAGCGGAATGCAGCGGCGTGAATCCCCCCGCCTGCCGCGCGTTCGCGTCGGCTCCCGCATCGAGCAGCAGCCGTATCGCCGCCGTTTCCTGCCCAAGGGCGAGCGCCGCGTGCAGCGGCTGATTCTTTTGCGGATTCCTCGATACGGCCTGCACGCTCGCGCCCTGCGCCAGCAGGAGGCGTACGGCCTCCGGGCCACCAAATGCCGCAGCCAGATGGAGCGCTGTCCATCCATCGCCTGAAAATTGCCGGACTGCCTCCGGATCGGCTGCTATTAAAGTCTGCAATTGTTCCGGATCTCCCAGCGCCGCAGCCTCGAAGAGATCCAGCTCGGGAACCCGCCCTCTGATCAGATCGCGCATCGCGGTTTGCCCCGCGTACACGCTCCACAGCAGCGCCGACACGCCCTGCGCGTCCCGCGCCTGCGCCAGCTCCGGCTGAGCCTCGATCTGCTCCGCCAGCTCTTTGCTTTTGCCGCGGCGGATCAAATCGAAGACAAACGTGCCCATACGCTCACACTAAAAGAGAAGCGATCCCAGGGATGGTTCAGGCGCCGGCCGGGGTTCGGCTGGCGCCCTCGCAACGGCTATGCCCGCTGCCGATTACCGGCGTGACTTCTTCGCTGTCTTCTTCCCGGCCTTCTTGGCTGCCTTTTTCGCTGCCTTCTTTGCGGGTGCTTTTTTCGCCGCTTTCTTCGCAGCCTTTTTCGCCGCCTTCTTTGCAGGCGCCTTCTTCGCTGCTTTCTTTGCGGCCTTTTTCGCCGGAGCTTTCTTCGCTGCCTTCTTCGCCGCTTTTTTCGCAGGCGCCTTCTTCGCCGCTTTCTTCGCCGGTTTGGCAGCCTTCTTTGCCGGTGCCGGGGCTGCCTTCTTTGCCGCTGCCGGAGCCGCCTTTTTTGCCGGTGCCGGAGCTGCCTTCTTTGCGGCAGCTTTCTTTGCCGGAGCTGCTGGTTTTGCCGGAGCCGGCGGCGCTGCGGAAGCCGGCGTCGATATCACCATCGCGCTTTCTTCCTCGTCGATTATCTCGTCGTCGTCCGAGGACACCGCAGTCGAAACTTCCTCTTCTTCCTCGTCTTCGCCGAATCCGTCTTCCAGCTCTTCCATCTCATCTTCGGCTTCCGGCTCGAACTCGCCATCCGCGTTTGCATAAAGTCTGTAATCGTCCTGCATCAGATATGCCCTCCGGGCTCCGAGTCAGTTTTGAACCGCTTTATGAGTATGCCAGAATTCCTGCAAAACTCCGCCGCGCGGATTATAGCAACAGCGCGCCTGCCGTTACCAGGATTCCCCGTCTTCGCTTCGTTCAGCGTTCTTTGCCGTGCCAAAATAAGATGCAGCGTGCGCGCTGCGGGAATTTCCGGAGCCCGTTTCACCGCACCCTCCAGCCATGCGCATCGACCTGATCACCATTTTCCCGGACCTGTTCACCCCCATTTTTCGTTACGGCGTCCTCGGCCGGGCGATCGCCGCCGAGCGGGTCTCAGTCCGGGCCCACGACCTCCGCCAGTTCGCCCATGACCGCCATCGCACCGTCGACGACCGGCCTTTCGGCGGCGGCGAGGGCATGATCCTCAAGCCCGAACCCCTCGCTGAAGCCATCGAATCCCTTGGTTTACTCCCAAAATCGGAACGCGACCCCCACCGGGAGCAGGTCGTCCTGCTCTCCGCCCAGGGACCCCGCTTCACCCAGGCCGCGGCCCGCGAGCTCGCCGGCCTTGAGCGCCTGACCCTCCTCTGCGGCCGCTATGAAGGCGTCGACGAGCGCGTCAGCGAGCTTTTCTGCGACCGCGAGCTCTCCATCGGCGACTACGTCCTCTCCGGTGGTGAGCTGGCCGCGGCCGTGGTGGTGGACGCCGTCGTCCGCCTGCTCCCCGGCGTTCTCGGCAACGACGCTTCCAGCGAATTCGAGAGCTTCGGTCCGCCCGATCCCGGCGCCGCTCTCGATGCCGCAGCCCCGCCGCGCTCGACCCACGGCTCCGGGGGCCTGCTCGACTATCCCCATTACACCCGCCCCGCCGACTTTCGCGGTCTTCCGGTGCCCGATGTGCTCACAAAGGGGGATCACTCCGCGATCCGGCGCTGGCGCCGCGAGCGCGCCCTCGAAAAGACGCTGCGCAACCGCCCCGACCTGCTCGCCGCGGCCGAGCTCACCGACGCCGACCGCAGGTTCCTGCACTCTCTGGGCTACAAATCGGATTGATATATACTAAAAGTGTATATCGAGAAAGGAGAGCCCATGGCTGAAACCGGCACCGCAAAAATCTTCATGCATGGACGCAGCCAGGCGGTGCGTCTGCCTCAGGCATTTCGTCTTCCCGGCAGCCGGGTTCGTGTGCGGCGCCTTCACGATGGCCTCCTCCTCGAGCCGATCGTCACCGATATCGACGCATGGTTTGCCGAGATGGATCGATTTGCGGATGTGCCGTTCATGGATGAAGGACGCCAACAGCCGGTCATGCCCCCTCCTGAGAAAATCTTCGGGTGAACTACCTTCTCGATACCAGTGCGGTGGTCGCCATTCTTCGCGACCAGCCTCCGCTGGTGCGCCAACGGCTGCGGCGAGCGCTGGCGCGCGGCGCTGGCGTGCTGGTTCCCTCGATCGTCCTCTACGAGCTGTGGCACGGCGTTCAGCGTAGCGCGCGCAAAAAGGAAAATGCGGAACGCGTGCGCGCCTTTCTCGCCGGGAACGTCCAGGTTGTCTCGTTTGACGAAGAGGACGCTGTCATCGCCGGAGAGATCCGCGCCGCCCTCGAATCCACAGGCAATTCCATCGGACCCTACGATTTGCTGATTGCGGCGCAGGCGCTCCGGCGAGACCTGGTTCTCGTAACAGCGAATGTCGCTGAGTTTGCGCGCGTGCCCGGTCTTTCCTGGCAGAACTGGTCGCAGAAATCCCGTTAGCCTGAACCGCGACCCCGCTCTCAGTCCGCCGGCACCGCGTGCGGCACCTGCGGCTTTCGCCGGAACGATCCCAGCAGCGTCTGCATCATGACGTACAACACCGGGATAAAGAACAGGTTCAGCACCGTCGAGACGAACATGCCGCCGATGATGGTCGTTCCTACCGACTGCCGTCCGGCTTTGCCCGCGCCCGAGGCCAGCGCCAGAGGAATCACGCCCAGGATGAACGCAAACGACGTCATCAGAATCGGCCGCAGCCGCAGCTCCGCCGCCTCGATCGCCGCTTCCACAATCGAGCGGCCCTTAGCTCGCAGCTGCTCCGCGAACTCCACAATCAGGATCGAGTTCTTCGCCGCCAGACCGATCAGCATCACCAGCCCGATCTGGCAGTAGATGTCATCGGCAAATCCGCGCCACGACTGCGCCAGCAGCGCGCCCAGCACCGCCATCGGCACCGCCAGCAGGATGATGAAGGGCAGCGCGAAGCTCTCGTATAGCGCGGCCAGCGTCAGATACACCACCACGATGCCCAGCCCGAAGATCAGCACCGTCTTGCCCGCCGATTCGATCTCCTCCTGCGCCAGCCCCGTCCATTCGTAGGCCATGCCGTGCATCATATTGGCCTGCGCCACGTCTTCCATGGCCTTC
>DATJQW010000184.1:0-37378 GCA_035505395.1 Acidobacteriaceae bacterium | reverse complement strand
CCAGGGTCGCCGGCATGTTCGAAGAACCGGCGAGCAGCGGGTGATTGGAGTCGGGAGAGGGGATGGTCTGGGTGAAGCCAAAGGGATAGTTCAATCCCAGGGTACCGCCGTAACCGAGGTTGCCCAGCGCTCCATAGGCGGTGCCGAAGCCGCCGCGAACCACCAACTTTGGCGCGACGCGATACGCGAACCCCACACGCGGCGCGAAGTTCGTCTTTTGATCGTTGCCGAGTGCGGCGTTTGAATCGCACACGATGCTGATATTGCTGAGGGCGGCCACGGTATTGAAAATAGCAGCCCGCGGCGTCGCGCAGGTTTCCCTGGGGATATAGAAGTTTGCCGTGGTTCCATTACCGCCTGCAGGAACGAAGTTGGACTGGTATCCGCGGGTTTCATCGTAGGGCGTGAAAAGATCCCAGCGCAGGCCCAGGTTCAACGTCAGCTTTGGATTCACCTTCCAGTCATCCTGGAAGTAGGCGCCGATGTACCAGCGATGGTCGTCGGTGACAGGAAGGTTGGAGGCGGAAAAGCCGTTCTGGCCGCCGACCAGGTTCACGCCATTTCCCACACTGTACTCGTAGTCGACAGGCGTCACGAGCAAGTCGCTGATGCCGTTCAACCCCGAGCTTTTGTTGGAAATGTCCGTGTACTGGCCGTTGAAGCTCATGTCGCCGCGCCCTTGCGGCGGCTGCGAGATGTCTCCTTCCAGGTCGTCCACCTGGATGCCGGTCTTGAAGGCGTGATTGCGCCAGATCTTGGTGACCGCGTCCACGCCCTCCAGGCTCCACACATATTGCAGCGTGGGCGAGTAGTTGCCGACGCCAAGTGCCCTGAGCCCCCCAATGGAGATGACGGGCAAGCCTCCGTTGCCGGCCGCCTGCGGAACGCCCTGGATGCCGTACTCGAGGGGGATATTGCAGGTACCCGGACCCGGATTTACGGTTCCCGAACAGGCTGCGCTTCCGAAATCGTTGCCCCAGACGGATACCTGCAGCTTGTCGCTGTGGACCATGCCCACGTGCATTTCGTTGGTGAGCGTGGGAGTGATGATCCGCGTGTAGCCCGCCGCCCAGGCCCAGGCCGGCAGTTGGTCGACGCGTCCGCCGCTATCGCCCGCGCCCACCCCGGGGAAATAGGAGGGCACGTCGGCGGTGAGGTAGCTCCGGTCATAAACGCCGAACAGGATGTCCCTGGGGCTGATGTTGGCATCGATGCGAATGTCGTAGGTGTTGGTGTTTTTGACCTCGGTGGGGACGTAGCCCTGGAAATCATTGGCGAGGCCGGGGGCCGTCGGCGCCGGATACAGACCCAACAGCTTCACCGCATTTGGATCCTCGCGGTTGGTGGGAATGATGTTGAGGGAGGAGAGGGGAACACCGCCGGTGTCCTGCGTGAAGTCGGTCCTGCTCTGGCCGACGAAGCTGCTGCAACCGCCGCCCACAGTGCAGTTATAGAACGGGTCGCGCACGTAAGCGTTGGGCGTGCCTGTAAGCCCAGTCACGGGGTCGACGCCGCTGGCCGGAAGCTGCCGGGTCGAAGCCGGATCCAGGATGGTGCCGTTGGAGAAGGTGCGTCCCAGGGCGTCGGTGTGGCAGCCGGTGGTGACGTTGGCGCTGCAGGTGCTGCTGTAGTTGTAAGTAATGTTGTCCTGGAGGTTAGTGAACAGGCTGCTGACCATGCCATTGCTGGGCACGGTTAAATTGCCGTCCGGCTCCGGCAGAACGTAGCGTCCGCCCTGATAATCGGCGAACCAGAAGAGCCGGTTCTTGCCATGAACGACGCCGGGGATGATGACCGGGCCCCCGGCCGTGAAGCCGAAGAGGTTCTGGTGATAACTGGGAATTGGGTTGGCTGTGCAGACGCCGCCACTGCAGGTTCTGTTGAAGAAGTAATTCGCGTTCAGATCGTTGTTGCGCACATACTCCCAGAGATCGCCGTGGACTGCATTGGTGCCGGACTTGAGGGACGCGTTGACGATGCCGCCGGTGGAGTGCCCGAACTCGGCGTTGAAGTCGCCGCTCTGCAGCGTGAACTCCTGGATCGCGTCGGGCGGCGGGACGATGGCGGCGTTGGTCCCGGTATAGTTGCCGCCATAGAACTCGATGTTGTCGTTAATGCCGTTCAGGCGGAAATCGTTTTGCCATTCGTCGACGCCATCCACCCTGAAATAAGCAGACGAAGAGCTGCCTGCGTCGGCGGTGCCGTTCCCCCCGGAACCGGTTCCGGTCGCATCGGTATTGACGCCGGCGGAAAGTTGGGCCAGCGAGCCCCAGTCGCGGGTCACAAGGGGCAGATCGTTTACGGCCTGGTTGGCGATGGTTTGGCCGACCTGGGCGTTTTCGGCTTGCAGCAGCGGAGCCGCGGCCGTCACCGTGACGCTTTGTTGCACGTTCCCGGTGGCGAGATGAATGTCCTGGGTGAGGACCTGCTGGATTTGCACCACCACTCCATGGACGATGTAATTCTGAAAACCGCTTGCCAGGGCCTTGATGGTGTAGGTTCCGGGCATCAGTGTGTTGAAAGAATAGGTGCCCGTCGCGGTGGACTCTGTGCCGATGACGACGCCGGTTGCATCGTTGGTTGCGGTGACCCTTGCGCCGGAGACGACCGCGCCGGAGGGATCGAAAACGGTGCCCGTGATGCCGCCAGCGTCCAGCTGGGCCAGAAGCGCCCGCGAGGCGATCGTCAGGACCGCGAGAAGACAGACCACGAGGACAGCGCGCAGTGAGAATTTCCGCATGTTTGGTCTCCTGGAAAAGTCGACATCCAATACCGAGCAATCCGGCGCTTCCCGGCGGCGAGGATTGGTTCCGGCGGGAATGGTCCGGTGGTTTGTTCCTGATCGAGGCGAAGGGTCCGTGGTGCGGGAACCCATTCCCCGATTGTTTTGAGCTGTGCCCCAAAGCCCTGCATCGCTTCCGTCTGGGGACGGAACCGTTGCAGTTACAAAAAACCTGCGTTAACGGCAAGAAAGATACGTTATCGCTAACGTAGTTTGCAAGAGAGATTTTGAAAATGCGAGAGGTTTGCATAAATTCCCTGTTAAATTCGGGACGCAGCACATATTCCGGAGCCGCCGGGGATTTCCTCGGGAAAAGTGACCGAGGCTGTGGCAAAATGCCATGCGCGGCTCCTGGGCGATGAGAAAGTCCGCGGGGCGCGGGTCCGTCCGGAGAGTTCTGGTATGGCAGTTCGGCTGAAAGATATCGCGCGCGACCTGGGCGTCTCGGCGATGACCGTTTCCAAAGCAGTGCGCGGCGCCGAGGACATCAGCGAGAAGACGCGGCAGCGCGTGCTGAAGCGGATGGCGGAACTGAATTACCGGCCCAACATGCTGGCCCGCGGGCTGGCCAGCGGCCGCACCAGCATCGTGGGGCTGGTGGTGCCGGACCTGCTGCATCCGTTTTTTGCCGAGTTTGCCAAAGCGCTGAGCGGCGTGCTGCGGCGGCACCAGTACGGACTGATTCTGGCATCGTCGGAAGAAGATCCGGCCATCGAGCAGGAGGAGATCCGCACGGTTCTGGCGCGCGGCATCGATGTGCTGCTGATCGCTTCGTGCCAGACGTCGCTCAAAGGCTTCTATGGAGTGGAGGACCAGCGGACGCCCTTCATCCTGATCGACCGCAACTTTCCGCACCTGCGCGCGAGCTTTGTGGGAACCGACGATTACCGCGCAGGCCTGCTGGCCACGCGGCATTTGCTGGCCACGGGCCGCACGCGGATTGCGCACATTGCCGGTCCCGAGCTGTCGCCGGGCGTCGACCGGATGCGCGGATACAAGGCCGCGCTGGCCGAACGCCAGCACGGGATTCCGCGCGGATATCTGATTGCGAACCCGCGCGTGGAAGAGGCGGGCGAAAGCGCGGGGTACCGGGCGATGCGCCAGTTGCTCACGCGCAGGCACAGACCGGACGCGGTCTTCTGCTACAACGATCTGACGGCGATTGGCGCAATGGAAGCAGCGATCGAGGCCGGCCTGTCGATCCCGCGCGATGTGGCCTTTGTCGGTTGCGGCGACATCCGATACTCGCGCTATCTGCGCATCCCGCTCTCGTCCATCGATCAGTCGACGGGACAGCTGGGAGAGCAGGCAGGACACCTGGCGCTGGATCTGATTCAGGATCGCGGCCGCGCGCCGGAGCAAATCTGCGTCGAGCCGCGGCTGGTGGTGCGCGCGTCGTCGGTAGCGGCGAAATAATTCGGCGAAATCGGAGCGCGGCTAAGCCAGCCGCACCAGCAGCGCGACGCCCATCAGCAGCACCGCCAGAGGCAGCCAGAAGTGGCTGTCGGTCAGGATGGCTTTCAGCACGATTCCTCCCGCAGTTCGCAGTATATCCGGAGCGCGCGCAGGCTCGCGTCGGGGAGAATTTCGGATGGCAGCGCTTGCGTGCCGCTATGAGCAAATGGTAAACGTTAGCGGTAACGGAAACATCCAACGGATGGAGGCATCCGATGAGCGCTGGCCCCGGAATTTTCCACGAGCCGCTGGCACACGTCGACCAGTGGGATGACTTTGTCGCCGGCCGCTACCGCGAGGGCCGGGAGAGCAAGGACTTTCGCAATTACGACCGCGAGGCGAATCCGTCCATCGCCGAGTTTTACCGGCAGAACCATGCGCACCAGTCGCTGGCCTTCGTGCTCGAGAAGGAGCGCGAGTACGGTTCCCTGCAGCGAGGGCGGCGCAGCATCTGGGAGGCTGCCGAATATCTGAACACTCTGGTGGATGAGAGCGATCCGGACACCGACCTGTCGCAGATCGAGCACCTGTTGCAAACCTCGGAGGCGATCCGGGCCGACGGTCATCCGCGCTGGTTCGTGCTCACCGGCTTCATTCACGATCTGGGCAAGGTGCTGTGTCTCTACGGCGAGCCGCAGTGGGCGGTGGTGGGCGATACTTTTCCGGTCGGCTGCGCGTGGTCGGATGCGGTGATTTTTCACGAATACTTCGCCGCCAATCCCGACGCGCGCGTGACCGAGTATCAGACGCTGAATGGCATCTACGAGCCGCACTGCGGGCTCGATCGCGTGCACATGTCGTGGGGGCACGACGAATACATCTACCGTGTGACGAAGAACCATCTGCCGGAGCCGGCCCAGTACATGCTGCGCTACCACTCGTTTTACGCGGCGCACCGGCATGGAGCGTACCGGCACCTGATGTCGGCGCACGACGAGGAGATGTTCGACTGGGTGAGGAAGTTCAATCCGTACGATCTGTATTCCAAGGGAGCCTCCAGGCCGAAACTGAAAGAGCTGCGCCCCTGGTACGAGGATCTGATTGCCGAATTCTTTCCTGAGCCCATTGACTGGTAGGCTGGTTGCGTCGCCGGCGATCTTCCGCGCAGAAGAACTGCGCACGCCGGCGCGCTGGAGCCACAGTTGAGCTCGAATCTCGCCCGCAACCCTGAGCCGATCGCCGCTTCGCCCGGAAATTCCGTTCCCGCGCCGACGATTCGTTTCGGTCTGGGGACAGTGTGCGCGCTGTCGGCAGGAGCGTGGCTGGGCGCGGCGGAAGTGCCGGCGCGGCTGGTGGCATCGGGCTACTCGCCGTTCGCTATTTCGTTCTGCATGGTGATCGGGGTCTTCCTGGCCCGCTGGACTCTGCCGGTGGTGATGAAGGGCACGCCGGCTGTAGTGCGCGATCTGCGGCGCCGGCCGCACCTGATGCTTTGGGCCATTCTCGCTGGGTCGCTGTGGGCGGTCGCCAACACGCTGACGATCTTTGCCATTCGCGATGTCGGGCTGGCCATCGCCTTTCCGCTGTGGAACACGAATACCCTGATCGGCATCTTCTGGGGGTGGGCGCTCTTTCACGAACTGGACGGAGCGTCGGGCCGCGCCTGGGCGAGGGTGATTGGTGGCGCCGCGGCCATCGTGCTGGGATCGGTGCTGCTTTCAGCGATTTCGGTACACACGCTGGCCGGCACGCCGGGCCGCGCGGTGCAGGGTGTGGCCGCCGCGCTGGGAGCGGGCCTGCTGTGGGGCACGATGTACGTTCCGTATCGCAAGGCGTACATCACCGGGATCAATCCGCTCTCGTTCGTCACCATCTTCACCTTCGGCGAAGTGGGAACGATGCTCTTTCTGGCGGTTGCGCTGCCGGGCAGCCTGCCGGCTCTGTGGCACCAGCTTCATGGACTGCGGCCGTCGATCTTCTGGCTCCTGCTGGGAGGTTTTTGCTGGGTCATTGGCGATCTCTTCCAGCAATACGCGACGAAATACGTCGGCATCAGCCGCGCCATCCCGCTGTCGAACACCAATCAGCTGTGGGGATTCGCGTGGGGTGTGCTGGTCTTCGGCGAGCTGAGCCAGTCGGGGGGGTCGTCGCGATGGCTGGCGCTGGGCGCGTCAGGACTGACCATCGCCGGCGCCATGCTGATCGCCGGAGCGACCGTCTCCGCGGCGGAGTCGGCTTCCGGCGTGCGCGCGGTCGAGCGCGAGTGCAACCGCTATAGTCTCGATTTTGCCGAGACGCTGCGCGCGCAGAGCGGCGAGGAATCAAACGGCGGCGAGCGGCGGCCCCTGTGGGACATTTTGGTTCCCATCGCGGCGGTGGCCGTCTTCGCTTGGTTCGCGGCCGCGGTTCGCACGCCCCGCGTGCCGATGCAGCTCGCCTGGACGGCCGCGCTCACCGCGATCCTGGTGCTGGTCCTCGTGGGATGCGGATGGCTGCTGTGGAAGAGGACCCGCTTCACCTGAGATGGCGCGGGAGCTGGAGCAGCTGCGCTCGATTTACACTGACATTACTCGCTGAAGGGAAGACATCCGCATCAATGGACATTGTGGGCGTTGGACTGAACGCCACAGACACGCTGATTCCGCTGTCGAGGTATCCCGCCTCGGGCTCCAAAGTTGAATTTCGCTCCGCGTCGGTGCTCCCCGGCGGCCAGGTGGCGAGCGCCATGGTGGCGTGCGCGCTGTGGGGGCTGAGCGCCCGCTATGTGGGCAAGCTGGGCGACGACGACGCAGCCGAGCTGCATCGCAGGGAGTTCGCCGCGGCCGGCGTGGAAGCCAGGATCATCGCGGCGCCGGGCTGCCTGAGCCAGCAGGCCTTCATCATGGTGGAAGACTCGGGCGAGCGAACCGTGCTCTGGAAGCGCGACGACCGCCTCGCACTCCAGCCGGACGATCTGAGACAGGAATGGTTCACCGACGCGCGCGCAGTGCATCTGGACGGACACGACACGGAAGCGGCCATCGTGGCGGCGGGATGGGCGCGGCAGGCGGGGATTTCCGTTATCGCCGATCTCGATGAGCTTTATCCCGGGGTCGAACGGCTGATCGAGAAGGTCGATTACCTGATCGTGAGCCGCGATATTCCCGCGAAGCTCACGGGACGGCAAGATCTGCGCGAGTCGCTGGTGCGGATCCAGCAACGGTTCGGCTGCCGTCTGGCCTCCGCCACCCTGGGCCGCGACGGGGTGCTGGCCTGGGACGGCCGCGAGTTCTGCTACCGGCCCGCGTATCACGTGGATGTAGTCGATACCACGGGAGCCGGGGACATCTTCCACGCGGGATTTATTTACGGCCTGCTGCAGGGCTGGCCGCTGGAGCAGACGCTGGATTTTGGCTGTGCCGCCGCAGCGCTCAACTGCACGGCATGCGGGGCCAGAGGCGGCATCAGCCCGGTCGGCCAGATTCAGGAACTGATGGCCACCGGCGCTCGCTATTCATTCGATGTGGATGCAATTCAGGCTTCGCCGAGCGATCCGATCAGCGCACGCTGACCTGCGGACCAATCACCCCCACTACAGAAATCTGCGGAGTTGCGGGAGGCGAGGTGTGCCACGCAGTCGGTTGGCTGACGCAGCGACGCGAGGATCGCTAATCTGGGTTGCGGGGAGGATGTGAGGGCCATGGCGATCGGCGAACGAGTGGCAGTGGTAACAGGCGGGGCGCAGGGGATCGGCCGGCGGACGGCCGAGTTGCTGGCGGAGCGAGGGTATCGGCTGGCGATTGCCGATCTCAGGGAGGCGACGGCAACGGTCAGCGCCATTGAAGCGCGCAGCGGAACGGCGTTCGGATTCCTGGGAGATATAACCAGAGAGGACGTTGTCGAGGCGCTGGTGCGGGAGGTGCTGGAGCGATATGGGCGCGTGGATGTGCTGGTGAACAACGCCGGGATCAGCCTGATTCGCGCAGCCGAAGAGACGACGGCGGAGGAGTATCGACGGGTGATGGAAGTGAATCTGGTGGCGCCGTTTTTGCTGGCGCGGGCATTTGGACGGAAGATGCTGGAGGCGCGAAGCGGAGCCATTGTGAATGTAGCGTCGATCGCCGGTCTGGTCGCGGTGTCGGATCGGGCGGCGTACAACGCATCGAAGCATGGGCTGGTGGGACTGACGCGGACCCTGGCAGCGGAGTGGGGCGGCCGCGGTGTGCGGGTGAACGCGGTGTGTCCGGGATGGGTGAAGACGGAGATGGACGCCACGGATCAGGCCGGCGGGAGCTACAGCGACGCGGACATCGCGCAGCGAGTGCCGATGGGGCGGTTTGCGCGTCCTGAGGACGTAGCGCGGGCGATCGCCTTTCTGGCAGATGAAAACGAGAGCGGTTTTGTGAACGGCGCAACGCTGACGGTGGACGGAGGATGGAGCTCGGACGGGAGCTGGGAATCGGTGCGGTTGAGAAAGAGATGAGTGCACGCAGCGTGGGCGATTGACGGTCATTGCCGCGCCCGCAGGCGGCAGAGCCGGCATGGCCGCTCGCGGCAGCCGCAGGTTATGCGCGCGCCACCGCCACGCCGGCAAACCCCAGGGTGAGCACCGTGATGTCGTCTTTCTGTCCGAAGTGCTGCGCGGCACCGGCGATCTCTGCGGCGGCCTGGGTGGAGATCGCCCGCGTTCTGTCGAATCCGAACAATTCGCCTTCTGCGCTCCGCGCCTCGACGACACCATCGGAGAGAAACGTGAGCGTGTCTCCCGCCACCAGCAGGAGCGAGGTTTCGACATACGCCGTCTCAGCCGCTACGCCAAGCGGCAGACCCGAATCGATCGCCACCTCGTCGCCGTTGCGATACGGCGACAGATGCCCGGCATTGGCCGCCGTGACCCGCCCATTCGCGGTGATGCGCACGCACAGGCAGGTCACAAATCCGCCATCGGATGAAGCCACGAGCTGGACATTGAGGCGCGCGAGTATCTGCTCAGGGGCGAGGTTCTCCTGGGCCAGGGATTGCAGGGCGCCGATGGCCAGCGTTCCGGTCATGGCTGCCTTCAGCCCCTTGCCGCTTACGTCGCCGACCACAATCAGGGTGGCGCCGTCGCCCTGCTCGAGCACCTGATAGAAATCGCCGCCGACTTCCTCCGCCGGAAGATACACCGCTTCGAGCGCGTAGCCGGCAACGCGCGGCAGCGAGGCAGGCACCAGGCGTTGCTGGATCTCCCGCGCCGCCTGCAGCTCGGCGGCGGAGCGCGCCTGCTCCCGGCTGACCCGCGTGAAGCGGAAGAACATGACCACGCCGATCGCCAGCACGAAGAGGAAATCGCCTACATCCGACAACTGCAGAGACACCGGCCCCAGCGGAATGGGATTGTCCAGGATGGTCAGCCGCTCCCATCCCAGATAGATGGCCACGAATCCCACGTCGAACAACGCCTGCGTGGCCACCGGAAGCAGGCTGGGCAGAATCAGCCAACCCGCTTCGCGATTTCCGCGCCGGTACCAGACAAACAGCAGCATCGGGAGCAGCAGCCCGGCCGGCAAAATAACGGCTGCTTCGGTGAGCGAGTAGGGATCTCCCGACACCTTGCCGGCCACCATCAGCACCATCAGGATCAGCGGCGCGGGCAGCAGCCACTCGTACACCCGCCACAGCCGCCCTACGCGCTGCCCGGCAAAGCTGAAGGTGAACTCGATCTGCAGAATGGTGAACGCGTAAATGAGCGGATCGCCGAGACAGTCGTTCCACGCCAGCGGAATCGTCCCCGCCTGCGAGTTGTAGGCCAGCCCGTTCGAAATCCCCAGCAGCAGCAGATAGAAACCCAGCCAGCGATACTCGGGGTGACCCCTCTGTGCGCGATAGAGCGCCAGCGCCCCGATGCCGGCAAGGATCACCAGCAGGTTCATCGCGGTGGTGGGCACCGCCGAATAGAGCCGCGCGCTCTGCATGGCCGCGCGCTCATTCTCGATGGCGCCGGGTGTGCCCAGCGACGCGTTGAGAAACAGCGGAAGGTGGTAGTACCCGTAGGTCTTCGTCGCGCGCGTCCGCAGCGCCAGCTCGAGGCCGGCGGTTCCATCCGGCACATCAATCACCTGCTCCGTCGGGCGCGTCACTTCATAGAACGGCAGCAGCTGCGGCCCATTCGCCCTTTGCCCGTCGATGTACAGCTCGTAGGTGCCGTTTCCGCCCGCAAGCAGCAGCTGCAGATGCGGATGCCCCGTTGCCAGCTTCACGTATAGCCGGAACCAGTGCCATCCCGGCTGCGCCTCGCCCATATCGTCCAGATCTACGGTTTGCCACTGAGTGTCGTCGAAGTTGGGCTGGGCCCACCCGAGGTTGTCCCCGTCGTGCTCCCTCCACCCGTGACCGATATCCACCGTCCCCGAATGCCAGTGGGAGGCATCCACCTGCGCCGGCGCGGCGCACGCGGCGAACAGCAGCATCAGCAGCATGTACAGAAGGTCGCGCGGAATTTTACGCATAGACCAGCTTAATTCCCGCGGACCCATGGAGTCAGCGCCATCGATTCGTCCTGGTGCCCGTATGCGCAGGATGGCGCCGGCTACGGCTGCTCGACCGGTCCGGGTTCTGAGCGGCCCAGGGTATCGTAGAGCGGCTGCGCGGGCGCGATCCCCGGGCCCTGCTGCGCGACGGAAACAGCGAGAATCCGAACCTTGTCGTTCTGCGGAAGCGTCAGCGTTCTGGCGCCCCGCGGCAGGTCGAGCGAATAGCCGAACAGGTACGAGTACGAATAGGCGACGTTCTTCCCCGCCGCGTCGTGATGGTGCGAGCAATACCAGGCCAGATCGGCGCGCTTGATGTATCCTGGGCGGATTCCGACCATCTCGGCATAGGGGTCCTGCTCGGTGCGGGGTGGGCGGCCCATGCGTCCCGGCTCGGTAACGTCCTTCGCGACCCACTGCCGATCGTCCCACTGCCCGATGAATCCTCCCCAGTCCTCGATCGTCACAGGAACATCGTGGTCGCCGACGCGGAAGGTCGCGTCCTGATCGCCATCGATGGAGGCAGCCAGCACGTACACGCGGTTGTAATCCCCGGCGGGCAGCGCGATGGTCTGCCCGTTGGCCACTACGGCATCGAGCTCGCCGGTCTTCGCCGGGGCAAGCCGGAAATCGGCGCCGTCAAAGCGAATGCTCGCGGGCAGCATCTCCGCGGGCAGTGCGTTGCCCTGCCCGTCGAATCCGCCGGTGACCGACGCGCCGGTATTGCTGGCCGCGGCCAGATCGTAGTGGAGCGCGACCGGCTGCGAGCGCACTGGGGCAACGTGCACGGCGGCAGGCTGCAGCGTGATGGCGAAGGTCCGCGGCTGATAGGCGGTGAACGACGTGACCAGCGCGCCATCGCTCACCGTCGCGGAACCGAGCGGCTGTTCCTGCCCGTTCACTTCGCGCGCGGACTGGATGGGAGTGGCGAACGCAATCCGGACATCGGACTGCGGCTTGCCGTCGAGTTCCACCAGCCGCAACACAATCTCGTTGCTCAGCTCAGCGCGCTTCAGCGCCATAACGCGAATCCGCGGGCTGCTGATCTTCACCAGCGAGAAAGTGCGGCCCAGGCCGCCCTCGTGCTCCGTGGTTTCAAAGGCAATCAGCGGATCGTTCAGTCGCTGGCCCTGCCAGTCGGTCTGCGCGGCGCGCCAGTCGCCGGCGTGCCCCGCAATGGCGTACGTGAATTCGTGATGGCCGATGTCCTGGGTCCCCTGATCGGGATAGCCGCCGCTCACTCCGGGGGTTCGAATGAGCGTGAGGCGGATGGTGCTGTCGTTCGGCTTGTCCGATCCGTTCTTGCAGTCAGTCAGAATCGTGGCGCCGAAGGTGCCCGTGGCGTCGGTCAGATCGATCCACTGATGCCCGAGCACTTCAAACTTCTTCGGATGGTCGTTGGGCCGCTGGATGGTTCCGATGCCGAGGTTGTAGGTGGCCATCTGGTTCGCGGCGGTCAGCGGAAAGACGGCCTTCAGGTTCGACTCACGCGTCTTCCAGTCAATGGCATTGGCGATCTCGACGCGTTTGCCCGCGTCGCCGGCCGAGAGCATGATCGTCTCGACGAAATGCGACCCGTCGGTGTCGCGGGTCACTTCAACGGCCACGCGCGCCGGGCCGTTTTCGACCACGCGGATGGTCGCCGGTCCGTGAACGTATTCCTTTGGCGGCGCTTCCTCCTGATCCCAGTCCATGTTCCACGCGGGCCACTGATCGGGATTGTCGTAAGAGATCGCCAGACGCATCGGATGAGCCAGCAGTTCCCTGTTCAGTTGCTTGTCGAAGATCCCGGCGATGTCGCCGTCGCTGTTCAGCGTGACCCGGTAGTACTGGTTCTCGAGCGAGTGATCGGAGACGTGCAGCCCGGTGTCTTCCGCGGCCTTCGCTGCACCGTCGCGCACGCTGTAGACCGCGTAGCCGACCGAGGGAACCCGGGCGACGAACAGCACCTTGCCGTCCTGCATCTGCGCCGGAACCTCGCGGCCATCCGGGCCGGTGACGGACACCGCGCTCGGCGCCGCGCCCGCGAAGTTCACCTTAGCTTCCACCACATCTTCGCGCGGAATGTTCAGCGGATTGAAAACCACCACCGGGATGCCATCGGTCGCGGTGTTGAGCGCTGCGGAAACCGATTCCGTCGCGCCTTTCAGCACTTCGGCAAACTGGTTCATCGCGATCACGTCATCGTTCCATGCGAATTCGTAAGCGCGAGGCGTGGCCGTGCCGGCGGCGAGATCGTGGAATTGCCCGCCCATCACCAGCATCCACGCGTCGTTCATCCGATCGATGGGATAAATGCGTCCGCCCAGCCACGACGCCGCCACCGATGCCTTCTCAGCCGCATCGGCCAGCACCTCTTCCCTGCGGAGCCAGCGCTTTTGATACGCCTCGGAGGTCAGCGAGCCCGCGGAGTGATTCGTCAGCTCCATCTCACCCGTGTATTGCGGCAGGTGGGCAGCCTCCGCGGGCGTGATGTCCAGGAACATCTGATCCGCGTTGGACGAGATCACATGCACCGGCCCGTCTCCCACGCTGACCATGGGCCACGCGGGGTGAGATTCACCGCGAAACGAGATGTAATTCTCCGGCGGTATGCTGGCCTGGCCGTGCGTGAGGATCGCCTCCAGACGCTTTACCGAGTCCTCGCTGGGCGCTCCGCCCACATCGCCGGTGCCGTAGTAGTGGTAGTCGGTAAAGACGCCGGTGACCTTGCCGTTGTTTTCAACCCGCGCCGCCCAGTCGTGCTGGAAGCGGTCCAGTTCCTCGTCCTGCGCCACTTTGGTCAGGTCGTCGACCTCATTCCTCAGCGCGATGAATTGCTGGATGTCCTCCGGGCTGGGACGCTGTCCGCTGGCTTCTCCCTGGCGGAATGTCTGCATCAGCGCGTCGAGCTTTGCCTGCGCGGCGGCGAGCGTGGGGTTAGGGGTCGCAGGCGGCAGCGGCTTGCTCAAATCGGTCGTGATGTTGCTGCCGTAGCTGCCCGGATTCAGCGCGGCCAGCACACTCTCGCCGTCGGTTCCCACCCATACCCCAACATTGAACGGCGTTCCCTCCGGCGTCTTCTCCAGCGACTCCGGCCCACCGCCGTCGGCGGACGATCCCCAGGTCAGCTTCTGCGTGGAGAAACCGCGCACGCCCGCATGCGCGAGGATCGAGGGCAGATCGGCCGGAAACCCGAAGCAGTCGGGCAGCATGTACTCGGCGCTGGCTTTGCCGAACTCCCTGCGGAACCAGTCGTTGCCGTAAAGCACCTGGCGGATGATGGACTCCGCGCTGGGCGCATTCACGTCGCCTTCTTCCACCGACGATCCCGCCGGATACCAGCGCCCCTCCGCCACGTAGCGCTTCAGCGTCGCAAAATCCTCGGGGTAATACTCCTTCATGAAGCGGTAGCGGTTCGCGCCTGTGAAGTTGAAGATGTAATGGGGGTATTTCTCGAACAGCGCGAAATTCTCATGCATGGTGTTGGGGAGATACTCGTCGATGACCTGCGGGTACTCCCAGCGCCACTCCGTGTCGAGGTGCGCGTAACCGACCACATAGAGGGTCGGCTGTTTCTCGAGATCCGGCGCTTGCGCCGACTGCGCAAAGGCCGCGGCGGCAACGAGGAGTGAACCCGCGGCGGCAAGCAGAGCAGGAACGCGACGATTCAGCATGAGCGGCTCCAACAGGTACGGTTGAGATCTGAATCGACGGATGCCGTCATCGCGCAGGGATGACGCGGCACAGGTACCTCTGGCTATTCTCATGGCCGCGGCAGTGCGGCGGTCTCCGGGTGCGAGCCATTCCCTTCTCCGGGCGACGAGCCATCAGGCTTTGCTGGAGCGTCGCTCCGCCTTGAAAAGAGCCCATGGTAGCGATTCCACACTGGCGCCTCAGCCTAAGCTTCGGGCTTTGCCTTTGTCAATCCTGGGCGTGCGCCTCAGCACTGGACGCGGGGGGCCGGGTTATCTCGATGCTTCGAGGCGAGATAGACGGCGGGAACGGGAAGACTTCCACAAGCTGGCTTGACAGCGAAGGAAAGAGAGGCGTACGTTCGCCGCCAGCATGGAATCGTTACCACGCCTTTGATCGCAGACGATTCCTCCGTGGCCGGCCGCTGCCAGGATCCGATCCGAAGCGAGAGGTGCGCCGTCACGGTACGCAATTGAACGATTGCTGTTCCCTTCTCCGCAGATCTGCCGCGTCGTTGCCGTTGGCTGTGTTCGGGACCGTACGGTAGTCGGGGCTACGCTCGATCTCTTCCGCAAAAGGACGATACCCATGACCCACTCCAGCAGCGCTTTCTCCAAGTGGCTGACGCTCGTGGCAGCCTTCGCAGCAACGTCCATGCTTCCCGCTTCGTTCGCGCAGGCTCCGCAGCGCCTGCTCACGCGCCACACGCGCGACGTGGTGACGAGCGGCCGCGCTCAGCAGGTGGGGCAGCTGCCGTCCAATCAGGTTCTCAAGCTGGCCATCATGTTGCCGCTGCGCAATCAGGCGGCGCTGACCCAGTTGCTCAGCGACCTGCATAACCCTCAGAGCCCCTCCTACCTGCGATACCTTTCGGTGCAGCAGTTCACCGACCAGTTCGGACCTACGCAGGCGGATGTCGATACGGTCGTTCGCTTCGCGCAGGCGAACGGCATGACCGTGACGAGGACGACGGCCAACCGGATGGTCGTGGATGTGAAGGCCTCGGTGGCCAGCATCGAGAAGGCCTTCCACGTGAACATGGGCGTGTATCAGGATCCGTATCAGAATCGCACCTTCTACGCCATCGACCGGGAACCGACCGCCGCTGCCGGCGTGCAGCTCTGGCATATCGCGGGCCTCGACGACTACTCACCGCCGCGTCCGCTGCTTCGCTTCGCCCCGAAGGGCGCGGTGCGCACCGATCAGACCGGCTCCGGTCCTGACGGACAGTACCTGGGCAGCGACATGCGCGCCGCCTACTACGGGGGCACGACTCTCACCGGCGCCGGTCAGGTGATCGGCCTGTTTGGGCTGAACTTCAATCTGAGCGACGTGGAAGCGTATTTCAGCTCGATCGGCCAGCCGTTCAATCCGAGCGTCGTGGTGACCGATTCGATCGACGGCTACGACACCTCCTGCGGCTCCTGCAACGACGGCGAGCCCATCGCCGACATCGTGCAGTCGTACTCAATGGCTCCGGGAGTGGAGGCGGTCATCGAGTATGAGGCTTCGAACGATGTGGACACCTTTACGCAGATGGCCACCGACGACATCGCGAAGCAACTGAGCGCTTCGGTGGGCTGGCTGCCCGCCGACCCAACCTCCGACGAGCCGATCTTCCAGGAGTTCTCCGCCCAGGGGCAGAATCTGTTCGTAGCCAGCGGCGACAGCGGCGCGTACACGCTGCCCGCCTGTACCGGCAACAACTGCAATCCGGCGTTCTACCCGGCTGACGATCCGTACATCACTGCGGTGGGAGGAACGCACATCACCACCAGCGGTCCGGGCGGGTCGTGGGTCTCCGAAATTGCATGGGGCGGGACCAATCCCGTGCTGGCCTGCGCCAATCCCACCGGCGGCAGCAGCGGCGGCTACAGCACCAACGGCTTCTCGATCCCGACGTACCAGCAGATTCCCGGCGTGGTGAACTCCACCAACGACGGCTCGACCACGCTGCGCAACATTCCCGATGTTTCTGCCGAGGCGGATTGCGACAACTGGTGGTGCGCCGACGGCAGCTGCCAGGGCGGCATTGGCGGCACGAGTCTCTCCACGCCGCGGTGGGCCGGATTCATGGCTCTGGTGAACCAGCAGGCCGCCAGCAGCAATGCGCCTTCCGCGAGCTTTGCGAACCCGAACCTCTACATGATCGGCACGAGCTCGAGCTACGACACGAATTTTCACGACATCACCAGCGGAAGCAACAACGACGGCTACGGCGTGCAATACAACGCCGTGACCGGCTACGACCTGGTGACCGGATGGGGCAGCCCCAACGGGCAGGCGCTGATCAACAGCCTGACACCCGCGGCCGCCGCGCCGTACTTCGCACTGTCTGCCTCGCCGGCGACGCTCAGCATTCCTCCAGGATCTTCAGAAACCATGAGCACCATTCAGCTCAGCTCGGGCAACGGCTTCAGCGGCACGGTCAACCTGAGCGTGAACATTCTGGGTGCGCCTTCGGGCGTCACCGCATCGCTGAGCCCGACGTCCATCTCCGGCTCCGACACCTCGGCGCTGACCGTTTCCCTCAGCGGCTCCGGACCCGGCGGGACCTTTGTGGTGGCGGTCACCGGCCAGAGCAGCGGCGGAGTAGAGACGCAGCCGGCGTATCTCACCCTGGCGCTGCCCAGCTTCTCTCTTTCGGCTTCTCCCAGCGCCATGTACCTCAACCAGAACTCGTCCGCTACGTCCACGCTGAGCGTGGTGGCGCAGAACGGCTTTAACGGCAAGGTCAGCTTCTCGACGATTCAGGGCCTGCCCAGCGGCGTCGCCGCCTCTGTGAATCCTGCTGAAACCGACAGCACCAGTACCCTGCGGCTGACGGCGCGCAGCACCACGCCGACCGGGGCCGCGGTGCCGCTCACCTTCAACGCAACCTCAGGAGACATTGTGCAGAGCGCATCGTCGGTCACGGTTGCAGTGAGCGCGGCGACGGGCGTGGGCGGAACCGGATGGCCGGTGAACCTCGCCTCCGCCTACAACCTCTATGCGATCTACACCGATGGCAGCACCATCACGACCAGCGGCCTGGACGGCGGGGGGAACGCCTATTCCGCCAATCTGCTGACGCCGCACCGGGTCCTGAACGATGTGCAGTTCAACTTCGGGCCGGCCAATCGCCTCGACGGGATCAGCGGCGCGGGACAGACGATCGCACTGCCGCCGGGCGAGTACGCAACGCTGCAACTGCTGGGCACCGGGTTTGACGGCAATCAGTCCGCGCAGACCGTCACCGTGACCTACACCGACGGCACAACCTCGACCTTCACGCAGAGCTTCAGCGACTGGTTCTCCCCCACGTACAACAACAACGAAAGCTTCGCAGTCGTGATGCCGTACCGGAACCTCGCCGATGGCACCAAAGACAACCGCCCCTTCAACCTCTACGCGTACATTCTGGCGCTGGACAGCCGCAAAGCGGTGAAGAGCATGACCCTCCCGAACGATCCGAACGTCGTTGTGCTGGCAGCGACGCTGACCCGGCAGAACCTTCAGGCTCCGGTGAGCCTGTCGCGGCTGTTCAACACCGGTGGGATCTTCGACAACGGAGTCACCTTCTCCGCGACCGGCGGTCTGGACGGCGGCGGCGATGGCTGCACGCTGCCCAACGGATGCGCGGACGCGTATTCAGCGCAGCAGCTTGGACTTCCCGCCGGACCCCTCCCGCGCCTGATCTCCAAAGGCACGCTCTTCGGCTTCGGTCCCGTTAACGCGGCGGACTGCACGACGAACTGCATTCCGGATGCGATCTCGCTGCCGGGCGCTCCGGGAGCGACGCTGCGCCTGCCCTTTTACGAGCAGGGGCCGTACACCACGATGACGCTGCTGGGCACCGGCGTTCAGGGCAGTCACACCGCAACCGTGACGGTGAACTACGTGTGGGGCCCGAGCGACACCTTTAACCAGACCTTCAGCGACTGGTGCGGCTTCGGCGCCAACGCGAATGAGAGCATCGCTGTGAACGGCATCAACCGCATCAACAGCGACGGCACGCTCAACGGAGCAACCTGCAACCTGTATTCGTATACGTATGCGCTCGATCCTCGCCGGCCAGTGCGCAGCGTGACGATGACCAACACCGACCAGACCAGCTTCTCGTATGTCCTGTCGGTTACCTTCCAGACAGCCGGCTCGCAATTTGGGCCGATTGCAGTCAATCCGTGGCACGGCATGATCGGAAGACCAGCAGAGTAGCTTTTCTGTTGGCCGGTCAGTCGATTCCGCAGCCGGCATCTCGTGCTGCGAATCGCCTCACAAAGTTCGGGCGCCGTTCTCATGAGCGGCGCCCGTTCTTCAGGACCCGGCTGGTTTGCCGGGTTGGACCTTAGTTGACTACCGGTCCGAAGTTGCATCCGGCCGGCGCGTTCAGCGTGGTCGCATTGCCCACCAGGAAGGCGTCCGGCGCAATCGCTCCGCCGTCGGTGAGCTGCTTCTGCCCGAACAGCACTCCGCCGAAAGGTGTAGCCGAACTGATGGCAGCCAGATCGCCGAGGTTGTCGAACGCGATGCCGTTCGGCGCGCTCAGCGTGGAGTTGCCTCCCACCGTGGCCGGGCTCAGGGTCACAGCAGGAACCGGGGATCCGGTGCTGTTGATTTCCGTTGGCCGGAACTCGACTACGGTGTTCGGTGGGTTCGCGTTGCTCGACCACAGATCGCCGTTGGCATCGAAGACCAGAGCCCACGGAGCCTGAATCGAACCGTTGCCGTCGTCGCTGAGCGTGACATCCGGCGCCAGCGTGATTGTCGCGCTGCTGGTGGGCAGATGATTGGCGGCGAATCCGAAGATCGTCGTCGTTCCATTGTTGGCCACGAACAGGTCTCCGGAGGCGTCGAAGACAATGCCCAGCGGTCCGGTGAACGCCGGGTCCGAGTTGATGGTGACGTTGGGCACAGCGTTCGCGTTGCTGCCGGCAAGCTGCGTCGGCGTGAACACAAACACTGCATTGCTTCCGTTGTCACTTACCCACAGGTTGCCCTTCGCGTCAAAGACGGCCTGCTGCGGGAAGGTGAACTGCGCGGAATTGATAGTGGCGTGCGGGTTCGGATTGTTGGTGGTGCCGAGTGCGGCAAGCTGCGCAGGAGTGAACTCATACAGCGCGGGCTTGACCGTTCCGCCCGTCGAGACCGTGCCGCCGTCGATGACCCAGAGGTCGCCGGCCGCGTCGAAGACTACGCCCTGCGGAGCCCCGAAGGCTCCGCTGTTGTTCGCGAGGTGCGGCACCATATTGGCGGAGTTTGCCGACAATTGCGACGGCAGGTATTCCACCACGTTGGCGCCATTGGCCACCCACAGAGCCTTATCGATGACCTGCGGGGTGGTTTGCGTCATTTTGGTGGACATGGAAGCGTTGCCACACCCGGTTACGGCTGCGAGCGCGATTGCGGAGAGCGGCAGAATCAGGCCGAGGACTACAGACTTGTTCCGTCCGCCTCTTATATTGGTTGCTGTCGAGGTGTTCATCTCTTCCTCACGATGGGTAGATTTGGCCGTTATTCGGCCGCCCACTGATGGAAGCGACGTCGAATTACCGATTCCCTCATGGATTCCGGTTTTTTTCTGCCGGATCGAACCGGCCCTGAGCGGAGATTGACAACCATGGCCAGCCGCAGTGAAGCACCCGGAGCGAGAGGACCGAACCTTTGCAGCAACAGCATGAGGCGCAGTCGAGCATGAATGGAGGACGGAGCAAAGTTCGATCGACGGTACGATATTGGCTCGGGACGGCTATGGAGAAACGGTTGCGCGGGCGGACCACGAACCTGATCCTTACGCTTCTCTGCCTCGTCAGCCTCACCGTGCATCTGCGATCGCAAAACCCCCAGGCAGCGCGGGTGAATCTGCAGGTCATCGCGGTGCAGACAGCGCAAGAGGCGCAGTCGGTTCTGGCACGGCTGAAGAGCGGCGAGGATTTTGCGGCTGTGGCGCGGGAGGCTTCGATCGATCCCCACGCCGCCGATGGCGGATATGTAAATGACGTGGATCCCGCGACCTTGCTGCCGCCGCTCCGGGAAGCGCTGGCGGCGATGAAGCCGGGCGAGGTCAGCGCGCCGATCCAGGTGGCGCGTGGATTCGTGATCCTCAAGCTGCTGTCGATGAGCGCCGCACTACAGTCCGCGGGGCCTGGTCAGGGGATGGGCCCAGGTCGAAGCGTCGCAGGTTCGGGGCAGGGCGCGATTCAGTATCCGGCCGATGTTGCCGGACAACTGCTCGCGGACATGCTCTTCGACAAATATCCCAAGCCGCAGGGGTGGGAGCAGAATCTCGAGGAGGTCTGCGCCATTCGCAAAGCGTCGCTGGCGGATGGAGTCGCCGGGCTGGAACGGAGGCTGGCCTCGCCCGAGGAAGCGCAGAAGACTCCCGTGAATCAGATCCAGGATCACTACGCGCTGGCGCAGCTGGAGGCTTACAAGGGCAACATGGATCGCGCCGTGCCGGAATTTGAAGCGGCCTGGAAACTGGCGGTCGCGGATGTGCCCGCGGGTGTGCCGCAGCTGACGGAGGTACTCGGCGTTGCCTATCTGCACAAGTCGCGCATGGAGAATGGCATCTTCACGGCTCCGGGAGACCGATGCATCTTTCCGCCGCAAGGCAGCGCCTGCTTTGCGCACACCGAAGACTCGCAGCAAGCCATCGCGTATCTGACAAGGTATCTGCAGCTGAAACCGGAACCGCACGACAGCGTGCAGGTGAAATGGCTGCTGAATCTCGCCTACATGACGCTGGGCGAGTATCCGTCGGGCGTTCCCGCCGAGTACAGGATCCCTCCATCCGTCTTTCAGTCCGGCGAGAGCGTTGGCCGCTTCGAAGACGTTGCGCCCGCGGCCGGGCTCAGCTTTGTCTCGATGGCCGGCGGCGTGGCCGTGGACGACTTCGAGAACAACGGGCTGCTCGACGTGGTGGTGTCGAGCTACGATGTCTGCCAGCCGCTGCGATACTTCCACAACAACGGAGACGGCACCTTCACCGATCGCACCGCGCAGGCGGGGCTCTCCGGCGAACTCGGCGGACTGAACATCATCCAGGCGGATTACAACAACGACGGGTGCATGGACCTGCTGGTGCTGCGCGGCGCGTGGGAGTTTCCGGAGCGCAAATCGTTGTTGCGCAACAACTGCAATGGAACGTTCACCGATGTGACAGCGCAGGCGGGTCTGGCGGAGCCGGCCACGCGCACGCAGACCGCGGTCTGGGCCGACATCAACAACGATGGGCTGCTGGATCTCTTCGTAGGCAACGAGAATGGGCCGAGCCAGTTATTTCTGAACAAGGGCGACGGCACCTTTCAGGACATTTCTCATTCTTCGGGAGTGGACCGGATCGCCTTCACCAAAGGAGTGACCGCGGGCGACTACGACAACGACGGCTACGTGGATTTCTACGTTTCGAATCTCTACGGCGGCAATTTTCTCTACCACAACAATCACGACAACACGTTCACCGAGGTCGCAGAGAAAGCAGGCGTGCATCAGCCTGACGGACAAAGCTTCGCGACATGGTTTTTCGACTACGACAACGACGGCTGGCCGGATCTTTTCGTAACCGGCTACTACTTCTCGGTTGATCAGACCATCCGCAACTATCTCGGGCTGCCGACCAGCGCCGGGACCATGAAACTCTATCGCAATCTCGGCAACGGCACATTCGAGGACGTGACCGCGCAAGCCAGGCTGAAGCGGATCAACACGCCCATGGGCGCCAATTTCGGCGATCTCTTCAACGACGGATATCCGGATATCTATCTGGCTACGGGAGGCCCGGAGTACGGCGCGCTGGCTCCCAAGATGCTGCTGCGCAACCACGACGGGAAATACTTTACGGATGTCACCGCATCGTCGGGTACCGGAGATCTGGACAAGGGGCATGGCGTGGCATTTGCCGATCTGGGCAACAATGGCCACGAGGACCTGCTGGTCTCCATCGGAGGCGCGACGCCCGGCGACGCGCATGCGTTTCGCGTCTTCGAAAATCCCGGCAACGGCAACGACTGGATCACGGTGAAGCTGGTTGGCGTGAAGTCGAACCGTGCAGGCATCGGAGCAAGGATCGAGGTGACGGTGGAGAATGCCGGCCACGGCACGCGCCCGATCTATCGCACGGTGGGCAGCGGCGGCTCCTTTGGCGCGAACCCGATCGAGCAGCACATCGGCCTGGGCAGCAAGGCAAAGATTGTGAGCCTCGAGGTGTGGTGGCCGGCCAGCAACACCCGGCAGCGCTTCACACGGGTGGGCGTCAACCAGTTCATCGAGGTCAGGGAGTTTGCGAAGGATTACGTTCGGCTGAAGCGGAAATCCTTCGCGCTGGGAAACTCCGAAGCAACGTTGAGACAGGCGCCATCAGCCCTGCGCTGAGGATGGCAGTTCCTGGCGCGAGCGCGGTTCTCCCGGCAAGGGCTCATCGCGCAGCCTGGGTGAACAGCCGCAGGACCGGCGCGGCACCAGCCTGGTTTCCAGCTTGATCTGGCGCGCCTGCTCGGGCTTGGCGGCGCGCGCCGATTCGCTCGATTCGAGCAACTGATCGAAGAGGGCTTCGGCTGCCAGCCGCGCGATTTCCTCGATGGGTTGCTCGACCACGCTGATCGAAGGACGGAGGGTTGCAGCCAGCTCGAAATCGTCGTAACCCAGCAGAGCGACCGAGTCGGGAATCGGCACCTTAAATTTCTGCAGCGCTTCAAACGCGTAAATGGTCGTGCTGTTCTTCAGCGTGAAGATGGCGTCCGGAGGATTGGCCGCCGACAGAGACGCCTCAATCGCGTACTCGGCGGATTTGTAATCCCTGACCGAGGTGTCCAGCATAGCCTCGAGGCCGGCAGCCGCAATGGAGCTCTCATAGCCGAGGATGCGCTCGCGGATGGTGTACAGTGTGCTCTCGCCGGTGAGGCAGAGGATGCGCCGGTAACCGTGCTCCAGCAGGTGCTGCGTGGCCATGTTCGCCCCGCGAAAGTTGTTTGCCACCACAGAGGGGATCAGCGAATGAGCTACAGGGCGATCGATGGCCACAACCGGGACCGAAAGCGTCTCGAGAGTCTGGCGCAGCAGCTGATTTTGCGAATTGGCCGGCGCGATAATCAGGCCGTCGGCGCGCTGCCGCATCAGCAGATTCACATTTTCGATCTCGCCGCGCGGATCGTTCTGCGTGGTCACGACGATCAGAAGCGAGTCGTTGGCGCGGGCGACTGCCTGGATCGCTTCCGCGCATTCGGAAAAGAAGGGATCGGCAATGCTGGGGATGATCAGACCGATGGTCCGGGTGCGATAGCCCTTCAGGGTGCGCGCTGCCTGGTTGGGCACATAGCCCAGACTCTCGATGACGTGCCGCACCCGAGCCAGGGTTTCCGGGCTGACGCGGTGACCGCCGTTGATCACGCGCGACACGGTCGTGGTTCCCACCCCGGCCCGCCGGGCGACCTGGCTCAGCGTCGGGAGTGCCTTCTTCCGGCTCATGGTCCCTCAGACTATCAGAGGCTCAAAGCACGTTGAGCGGATGGGCTTCGGTATTCAGCACGGTCCGGGAGAGATCGATCCGGTCCGGGTTCGCCAGCAGGAGATAGAGATACTTCAGCGTCTCGGCAAAGAAGTAGCTCTCCATGTCGTCGCGCTGCTTCATTGTGACCACGCTGCTCAGCGCCGTGTAGGCAACGGGCGTGCGGCAGTATTTCACCAGCGCGTTGAAGTAGGTCATGCCCATCTGTTGATAGCGCGGATCGCGGGTGAAGTAGTAAAGGTAATAGGCCGATTCGATGATCTCCGGACGCAGCTCGTAGCCGGGGCTAAGGATTTTCATATCGGAGTAATCGAGTAACTCCGGCTCGATACCCGCGAGCGTCCACATTTTGTAGCAGGAGTCCTCGAGGCGCCGGGCGCGGTCGAGATCGCCCGAAAGCGCCAGCTCGCCGGGGAAAAATGCCGCAAGCGCGCCAAAGACGGTGCCGGTGCGGGCGCCGGTATTCATATCGGCTTCTCCATACCAGAAGCCGGTCGGCGCGTCGTCGGCGACATAGCGATTCAGAGCGCCCACGGTGGAGAGCCACATGCGCTTGCAGTCCTGGTCGCCGAAGAGCTTCCAGGCCTTCAGCAGGTACTCGTAATAAGAATCGCTGCCGCCGTTGATGTTGCTGGTTGTGCCGGTCCACGCGCCGGTGCGGACGTTGATCTCGGAGCCGAACAGGCCGATGGCCGAGCGCCGGTTGTAGAGCGCCACCACGGCCCGTTTGGCCTTGTCGTAGTAGACCGGATTATGCGCGAGGCGGCTCAGCGTGCCGAACTCCAGCAGCATCGTCCCTACTTCCGCGGGATTGGTATCCTCGCCGCGCACCGCCCCGGTTTTCAGGTTCACTTCCACCCAGGGCATACCGGTGGGCGAGTTGAAAACAGGCATCAGGCGGCGCGCCAGGTCCTCAGCCAAAGCCAGCAGGCGCTTGTCTCCGGTTAGCTCGTAGCTGCTGAGCAGGCCGCCTTCGAGGCGGATCGTGATTTCGAAATTCTTAACGTAGATGTCCTTGTCGAAGGAGAGCTGCGTGTCGATCAGACTGCGCGTTTCATCCGCCTGTTTGTCGAGCCCCATCAGGATCATGGTGTCGAGGGCATCGACGGGGGTCATCAGCAGCGAGGTTCCATACCAGTCGAAGGGCTGTTTGCTCAGCGGCCGCAGTTCGTCGTGCCCCCACGCGTACTGCCGGTAGCCGGTCCAGGCGTGGAGGAACTCGTCGCGCACGCGCTCGGCCATCACCGCGCGGCCAGGATAGGCATCCGCCGGCGTCACTGTGGTCGCCGATCCGATCGTCGAGGAGTTCCCTGCCAGGCAGGGGACGCTGAACAGAGCCAGGAGCAGGAGGTTACGTCCGAGGGTGAGGGGCCCTTGCATCGATAACTCCTCCGCATGAGGCAAGATTTTTCGAATCAGGCAATTACTCGCGCAAGAACCGGTCGCAGAGCCTGCAGGAAAACGGGAGGCTGGATCGTCTTTGTTAACAGCTCCGCCTAAGGTAGCGCTTGACAGTCAACCTTTCGACGGACTAAAGTTCAACGCTAATTGGAAACGATACCATCCCCGGTTCTGGGAAACAAATTTTAAAGATTCAGGATGACGCCGCTCCAGCGGCTCAGGGCCCCGTAGTACCGATTCGATCGACACTTCTGAGGAGGCCAGGTCTATGCGCATCAATTTTGGGGGTCGGCTCGCCCTGGCGAGCGTGATTATTGCTGGAATCGTCCTTGTCGCATCCACGCCATCGGCTCGCGCCCAGTCCCTGGGCGGCATGAACGGAGTCATCTCCGACACCAGCGGCGCTGTCATTCCCAACGCGCAGGTGACAGCCACCAACGATGCCACCGGGGTGGTGAGCCGCGCCGTCAGCAGCTCGTCGGGCGAATACGTCATCACCGACCTGATTCCCGGTGTCTACAGCGTAAAAGTGGACGCCGGCGGCTTCAAGACTTACATCACCGACGGCGTGCACGTGGACTTCGCCGTCAAGGCGACGGTGAACGCGACGCTCTCGCCTGGCACAGCCTCCACGACGATTCAGGTGACGGCGCCGGCGATCACGCTGCAGACCTCCGATCCGGAAGAAGGAACCACCATTCAGCACGAGGTCATTGAGGAGCTGCCCGACCAGCTGGGCGGCGTGAATGGCGGCGTCGGCCCGCGCGGGCGGCAGATTGACGACTTCATCTTCCTGACTCCGGGCACCACGGGCGGCGAATTCAGCCATCAGACCGACGGCGGCGTCACCTTCGAGAGCGAGGTGCTGTTTAACGGCATTCCCGCGGTCCAGTCAGAAACCCAGGGATTCCAGTCGAACATCAACCCGCCCTTTGAGATGGTCAACCAGTTCCGCATGGTGACGTCGGTCTTCTCGGCGCAGTACGGACTGGCGCAGGGCGCGGCCAGCTACAACTTCGCGTCCGGCACCAATCAGCTGCACGGCGAGGCGTTCGAAATTAATCGCAACAACTACTTCGACGCGCGAGGTCTGGAGCAGCTCACGCCCAATGGTGTGCCGCAGGACCACGAAAACAACTATGGCTTCTCCATTGGCGGCCCGCTGTGGCTGGGCAAGCTCTACAACGGGAAGGATCGGACCTTCTGGCACGAGACCACAGAGTGGTACCGCTTCAACCAGTCGCTGACCGGTGCCATGACCGTGCCCACGTCCGAGATGAAGCAGGGGGATTTTAGCCAGATTGTCAACCCAGTGACCGGCATGCCGGTGCCGATTTACGTTCCACCGGGCTTCAGCTGTAACGGACTGACACCGGGTACACCTTTCCCGGATGAGACGATTCCCTCGAACTGCATCAGCTCATTGTCGAAGACCTTCCTGAGCAACTTGCCCGACCCGACCATCCCCAACAGCAGCTCGCCTGCGCTGACCTCGAATCTGCCGCTTCAGATCACGAATGATCCGGCGCGCCAGACCAGCTGGGGGTTCACCATCGACGAAACCCTCACGCGCAAGCAGTCGATCCACTACAGCCAGTGGCGCGACATTTGGGAGCAGCCGGAATGTTGCGACAACGGCGCCTATTTCTCCGAGTCCAGCCCACTGACGGGGTTGAAGACAGAGCCCCGGCTGGGCAGCGGGTTCTTCCTGAACTACACCTATGCGATGACGCCGAACCTCGTGATGACCGCCGGCGCCGGCTGGATGGGTGAGCTGAACGACGAATACAACCTGCACCCGGGCACGACCTTCGGCGGAGTCGCGGGCGAAACAGTGCCACCGAATATCGACTTCTCCTCCGTTTCCGGTTCGTTGATGGCCAACCCGAACAGCTGGGGCATCGGACAGGGCGAGACCTCGTCGGTCAACCGCAAGCTGGGCCTGGCCTTCGTCAACAACTACCTGTATAACCACGGCCGCCATACGGTGAACTTCGGCTTCGAGATACGCAGAGCCTTCCAGGACAACGCCGGGTGCGGCGCCTGCGGCGGCAGCTTCAGCTTTAATAGCCTGACCACCAGCAACGGCGATACCAACTCGAACGACACTCTTAACGAAACCAATACGGGCAATGCCTTCGCCAGCTTCCTGCTGGGCGATGTGGATTCGGCCTATCGGCAGTTTGTGGAGGAGAACAAGCTGCGAAACTTCTATGTCGCACCTTATGTTCAGGACAACTTCAAGGCAACGCCGAAGCTCACCATCGATGCCGGGATCCGCTGGGATATCATGGTGCCCTTTACGGATGTCCACAACGATGTCGTTTTCCTGAACACGTCGTTGCCCGACCCGGGAGCGGTTACGCCTGGAGGAACGGATCTGCTGGGCGCGGCCACGCAACTGGGAACCTGCAGTCTTTGCGCCGGCTATAACCGAGCCGACCTGAAGTGGGACCAGTTCAGCCCACGAATCGGCTTCGCGTACCAGATCAATCAGAAGACCGTGGTTCGCGGCGGCTACGGCCTGGTGCACCTGAATGGCGGCGCTTTCGAGTTCGGCACGGATAAGATTTCTGCCAACTACGGAAGCGTGCTCGCCGGAACCTATTCGGTTGCGTCCAACGGGACCAATACGCCGGCTTACGGCGTCTGGGACACGAGGACCCTGCCGATTCCTCCGGCCACACCGCTGACACCGCAGCTGGGAGATGGCTTCGGGATTCTGCACGTCTTCGCGCGCAACGACGGAGGCGCCCCCTACACGCAGTCCTACACCCTGGGCGTGCAGCGCGAGCTGCCCTGGAACCTGTTCCTCTCAGTGGACTATGTGGGCAACCGCGCCATCCACCTGCCGGCGGCGCTGAACAACACCAATCAGCTCAATCCCAGCTATCTCTCACTGGGCAATGTGCTGGGCGATGCCTGGACTTCGCCGCAGGGACAGGCGGCGCTGCAGGCGGCGGGCTTCGGAATGTCGGGCGGATATTACACGCCCTACGTCAACTTCATCAACGACTGGGGTTCGGGCATCTCGCTCTCCCAGGCGCTGTTGCCTTTCCCGCAGTACGCCCCGACCGAAGACGGGAATACGCTGAACAATCTCGATCTCTCCGGTGTGGCCGAGTACAACTCGCTCCAGGTGCAGTTGCAGAAGCGCTTCACGAACGGGCTCAGCTTCCTGACGACCTACACGCTTTCCCGGCTGATGTCGAACTCCGATACCGGGTTCTCGATATTCCAGGGGACGGCTCTCAACAAGTACGACCAGAGCCGCGAATGGGCGGTCGGCTCCGACGATCAGGAGCACCTGATCGTGACCAGCGGCGTCTATGAGCTGCCGATCGGAACCGGCAAGCTCGTGGCCCGCGGGAACAATTTTGTCGACAAAGAAATCCTCGGCGGCTGGCAGCTCAGCGGCGTCCTGCAATATGATTCGGGAACTCCGTTTGGCATCGGAGCCGCCGGATCGCCGTTGCTGACTGGCGGCAACCGCGCCAACGACGTGCCGGGGCAGCCGGTTCGCCTGAATTACCACAATTACTACACCGGGGGGCTGGCCTTTAACACCAGTGGGTGGTCCAACCCCGGGCTGTACGCGGTCGGAGACGCGGCGCGCAATCAAAGCAATCTTCGCCAGCCGTTCAGCTCCAATGAAAATGTTGGGCTGGGCAAGAAGTTCGCGTTCGGAGAACGGGTGACAGGTGAGCTGCGCATGGACTACTTCAACCTGTTCAACCGGATGATCGTCTGCGGAAGCGGGAACTTCGACACCACGGTGAGCGATCCCAATTTCGGAACGTTCTACGGGCCCTGCCAGGGCAATCGACCGCGACAAGGGCAGGCGTATTTCCGGATGAGCTTCTGAGCGAGTGCGGATGGCTATGGCACGCCATCCGCAGCCATACCCGATGTACTTTGGTCCCGGCCGGATGGTACTGTGGTCCCCGTGAATCGCTCCGGCAACTTCAACTGCTGCGGCGGGTCGAAATCGTCCCGCCGTATGCTAATCTCCACGCTCCTGCTGTTGTTCGTGCTCGCCTCGGCGCCGCTGGGCGCTCAACAGGGCTCCGGCGGTGTGAGTCCTGAGGTGCAGCAACTCTACGCGGCCGCCAGGGCAGCGCAGGCGCGCGGCGACCTGGACGAGGCGATCAGGAACTATCAGGCGATGGTGAAGGCCGATCCGTCGCTCGCGCCCGCGTGGAACAATCTCGGCCTGCTCTACTACCAGCGGCACGACTACGTTCACGCCATTCCCGCTCTTCGCGAGGGGCTCCGTCTGAATCCGGAGATGAGCACCGCCGACGCGCTGCTGGGCACGTGTCTGTTCGCCACCGGCCGCTACGCCGAGGCCCGCGGTCCGCTGGAAAGCGCGCTGCGCGGCAATCCGCAGGACAGTCAGGTGGAGATGATCCTGGCGCGCACGCTGATTCATCTGGGCGACGACTCCGCGGCGGCTGTGCACCTGCGGGCGATCGCGGCGCGCGACCCGCGGAACCAGGAAGCCTGGTACCAGCTGGGCAAGATCTACCTGCGGCTCTCTCAGGATTCCTTCGCCAAAGTGGACGAGATCGATCCCAACTCCGCGCTCGCCCACATGATCGCCGGTGAAATCGATGATGGGATGAAGAACTACCCGGGCGCACTGGTGGAATTCAGCAAAGCGGTCCAGCTCGATCCGCAGCGCGCCGGCGCGGAAGAGGATCTGGGGAATGTTTATTGGGAGATGGGCAACTGGGACCCCGCGCGGCGCGCGTTTTTCGCGGCGGTTGCTTCCGATCCGGCGGACTGCACGGCCAGGTGGAAGGCAGCGAACTGCCTTCTGGAACAGCACGTCTCCGCGGACCAGGCGCTGAAGGAGCTGAACGGAGCGGTACAGCAATGCGGAGATCTGATGCAGGCGCGCGTGGATCGCGCTCGCGCCCTGATCCAGCTGGGCCGCCAGGCGGAGGCGCTGCCGGATTTGCTGGCCGCGGAAAAGGCGACGCCCGATGAGCCCTCGATCCATTTTCTGCTGGCGAACGTTTATCGCGCGCAGCATCAGACCGCCGACGCACAGAAAGAGCTGAAGATTTATGCCGATCTGCAGCAGAGCGCGAGCGCGAAAGTGGCGAAGCGGGCCGGCGAGGTCGAGGCTCTGCAGAAACCGCAGTAAGCATCCGTGCCCGCCATCGGCGCAGCACAACGATACTCAGCGATTCTTCGGTCGGCCCGATTCAGTGGCTCGCGTGACAGGGGTCGAAGCTGCCGATGCTTCGCTGGATTGAGGCGTGATCGGCTCACCGTCTACGCCGACCTCCTCCCGCGCCACCCTATAGGCAGTCACCAGATACCTGTGGACTTCCGGCGTGACTTCACCATAGCTGTTCGCCTTACCCCTGAGCAGATCGGTGACTCCGGCCCGGATTGCCTTGCTGGCACCGCGAAAGATCTCCCTGCACTGAGTGCCGCACACCAGATCGATGAGGATGCGTTCGTGATCGAAGCCGTTGATGGCCTCATTGCACGCTGCGGCCCTTTCGGCTTTCAGGACCTGCCACTCCGCCTCGCCCTCCATCAGCTCCCGCCCCTCCGGGGATGAAGCTGTCCCAAGATTCATCAGCGCCTCATCGGCACGTTCCAGCGCCTGAATTCCCCTGACCAGCGCATCCCGCTTCATCTCCCACTGACGCTGCCGATTCCAGACCTGGTCCTCTATTTTGGCTTCGATTTCTTTGGTTGCATTGGTGAGTTCCTGTGTCTGTTTTTTGAGACCTTCGAAGTCTTCCCTGGTCGCGAAGTTCTTCGCCTTTTCCTTCAGGTAGGCGCCGATGAAAGCGCCTGCTCCGGCGCAGATGACCGTGAACGCCCAGAACCACACCTGAGACAGTGTCGGTATCGGCATACGTTTTCCCCTGATGGACGCCGACTATACCACTTCATGAGCTGCGTGTTGGAACTCTGCTCAGCCCGCCACAGCCCTGACGCACGGCCGGCGATCCCCCGGCTGGAGGCATATCCGCAAAGAAAAACCCGGAGGTGTTTGCCCCCGGGTTTCATCGCCACAGATTGTAGCCGTCACTTCAGCGCCAGAAGCACCTGTTCCGGCTGCTCGAGACTGGCTTCTCGCGTCCTCGCTCTGTATTCCATCTTCGAGGTCGGCAGCTCCGCTGTGATCGCGGCGTACGGGCAAAGAACCTCATTCAGAAAGTAGTCGTCGCCATACCTGTTAAACACAAGTTCGCCATCACCTGCGCCTGCCTCGGTTCCAGCTTGAGTAGTGACGATCGTCGCGAATTTCCACTGATCCTTGTTACGAATCAGGAGGATTTTCGGACTGTCCGAGATGGCCGTGATGACGTAGGTTCCGGACGGAAGCACTGTGCTGCCCACCACGAAGTAAAAGGGAATGGTCGCCTGGACTGCAGTGTTCTGCGCCGATGCATTGCCAGCTGTGAGGAGGCTTGCGACGGCAAGGGAGGCGGTTGCGATAATCCGTTTCATGGCTGTCTCCTTTTGGGGCGCCTTGTGAGCGCGTCTCAGGACCCCTCACCCTGGAGTCCAGACTGCATCTGCTGCTCGCTCCGGACAGCCCAACGGCAGCCGGGGCCTGCAATTACCGCTGCATAGTGCACGCACGAGACCAATGACAAACAGAACTGTGCAGATTGCCAGGCTGTGATCGCAATCCCTTTGTTTCAGTGCGTCGCACGCAGAAAGCTTTGAGTGATTGCCCTTGGATTCCGATTCGCGGCCCCGCAGCGGTATCCGAACGGATACCCAAAAGTTACGATTCGGTTCCTCCGCACCGATAGCGAATCACCATCGACGTCTACTACACTGAAGCGCTCAGGAGCTTGCGATGCCGAGGTTGGTTGCTGTTTCCGGTCCATGTAGAGGAACGGCTCGACCTCTGGTCGACGGCCAGATATCCATCGGAAGAGAAAGCTCGAACAGTTTCTGTTTGTCGGACCCTGATGTTTCGCGCAGACACTGCACCATTCTTCAGGTGGAGCAACGCTACGAACTGTCCGACCTCGACAGCCACAATGGAACGTTTCTGAATGGGATTCCCATCAAGCACCAGGCGATCAACCACGGCGACAAGATTCGGGTGGGCAGCTCCGAGCTTGTATTTCTGGTGCAGGAAGACGAAGAGGGTGACGCTTCAGGCCTCGACCTGAGCGATGAGGCTATGCTGGTGGAAGTGGGAGCAATTCGAACTGAAGAACCGGAGCCGGCCGCAAGATCAGGCATCGAGATCGGACGCATGGCGCGGGACCTCGAAGCTCTTTTGCGCATCAGCAATGTCACTCATTCCATCCGTGACCTCGCGCTCCTGCAACGCGAGCTCCTCCGGCTGATCTTCGAGGTGATACCTGCTGATCACGGCGCCATCGTGCTGGTCGCAGACCTCGACGACCAGCCGCGCCCGATCTGCAACTGGAGCCGAAAGGCCGGCGACGGGCAGCAACCGCCCGTCAGGATTCAGCACGATCTGGTTCACCGGGCCTTGTGGGAGCGGTCGGTCATCCACGCCAGCGCAGCCCCTCCGGGGACCGATGCGCAGAACATCGTTTGCGTGCCGCTGGAATCCGTGGAGAAAACGCTCGGCGTGCTCTATCTCATCTCGGGAACGGCATTCGAGCAGGATCATCTGAATTTTCTCGGCTCCATCTGCCGAATCGCGGCGATCACGCTGGAGAACCGGCTTGTCCTGGAAGGGCTTCGTTCCGAAAACCAGCGCCTGAAAGAGCAGATTCACACCAGCGAACTGGTAGGAGAGAGCCGGCAGATCGGACAGGTGAAGGAGTTCATTGGGCGCGTTGCGCGAGGCGACTCCACGGTTCTGATCCGCGGCGAGAGCGGAACCGGGAAGGAACTGGTGGCTCGCGCCATCCATCGTCAGAGCCCGCGCGGGCAACGGCCGTTTGTGGCCATCAACTGCGCGGCTATTCCGGAATCGCTTCTGGAGAGCGAACTCTTTGGACACGAGAAGGGCGCGTTCACGGGCGCCGTGGCCACGAAGAAGGGAAAACTGGAGGTCGTGGAAGACGGTACATTATTTCTCGACGAGATCGGCGAAATGGCTCCGTTACTGCAAGCCAAGCTGCTACGCGTGCTGCAGCAAAGGGAGTTCGAGCGGCTGGGCGGGACTCGTTGCCTTACATTCGCGGCGCGAGTACTGGCCGCAACCAACAGGAACCTGGAGAGGGCCATCAAATCCGGAGAGTTTCGCCAGGAATTGTATTACCGCCTCAACGTTGTCTCGGTTACAGTGCCTCCGCTGCGTGAGCACCGGGACGACATTCCACTGCTGGCTCTGTACTTCGCCGAGAAATATGCAGCAAAGGGCCGGCAGCCGTTCAAAGGCATTTCACGGGACGCGCGCAAATTGCTGATGAACTACAGCTGGCCCGGAAATGTCCGCGAACTGGAAAATGCCATCGAGCACGCCATCGTCCTCGGCCTGACTGAGGAAATTCTTCCCGAGGATCTCCCCTCCGCCATACTCGAGGAACAATCTGCCGCGGTCGCCACTACGCGCTATCACACCGTTGTGAACCAGACCAAAAGAGAACTCATCCTCAGCGCGTTGCGGGAAGCTGGAGGAAATTACCCCAGGGCTGCGCGATCGCTGGGCATTCATCACAAATACCTGCATCGGCTCGCGCGAAACCTGAACATCAAGCGCGATTCCGCCGACGATGGCGAGGGATAGGAATGGGCTGCGGTTGAAGCTGCATTTGCCATCCGTGGTACCAGCCGGCAGAAGCAACAGACTGACCTAAGTCACGTCCTGCGTCACTGTGGGCGCAAATCGTCGCAACCAGAAACTCGCGAGTTGTTGATTGTATGGCGCGCCCTGAGAGATTCGAACTCCCGACCTACTGATTCGTAGTCAGTTAACCATACTTCCAGCGCTGACACGGAACAAAAGCACTTAGCAGAGAACTCTTTTATCACCATTGACATACAGCATCGGTTCACTGACAATGGAAGACACGAGGGGACACCGATTGCCAGCTTTTGTTGACACAGTGCTGACATGGGAGGATGCATGGAACAACCTGGAACTCAGCTAGCAGCGCCGGCCAGGACGAGACAGGCGGGCGAGATTCTTCCGCCAGAGAACAAAGCAATTGCGCGACGCAAGGTTGCGTCGGTAGGCAGCGGTGGCCGAATCGTGGAGTCTACGGTGAAAGGGCTCAAGCCCTCGCCCGAAGGCAACAGGGTAATTTGGGATTCAGCACTCCGCGGTTTCGGCGTGCGGGTCACGCCAGCCGGTGTCGTCTCGTTCATCCTCAATTACCGCATCCACGGCCGACAGCGGCGGATTACGATTGGCGGGTTCCCCGAATTGAGCGCTGCTGCTGCCAGGGATGAGGCTAGCGATCTCCGGAACCAGATCAGGAAGGGGCATGATCCGCTCGAAGAACGCGAGAAAGATCGGAATGAGCCGACTATGCACGCCCTGATAGACGACTACCTGCAGAGCGACCTCTTCCTCCAGCGCCGCAGTCATACGCAACGCGAATACCGGCGAATGATCGAAAAGATTATCCGCAAAAAGCTCGGCAGCCGGCGCCTCAAGGCGATCAACGCGCGGGATATTCAACAGCTGCGGGTGTCGCTGGCAGAGACACCGTATCAGGCAAATCGCGTTCTTGCGCTCCTGTCCAGGATGTTTACTTACGCAATCAAAGAGAAGTGGATCTCCGAAAATCCCGCCAAAGATACTGAACGATGCGAGGAGAAGAAGCGGGAAGCCTGCCTCACTGTCGATCAGATCAAGGCATTTCGCACTGCTCTGGACGGTTACAAGGATCAGAACGCAGCGAACGCTCTGCGGTTGCTGTTGCTGACTGGCGCCCGCTCCGGTGAAACACTAAAGGCGAAATGGGAAGAATTCGATCTTGATCGCGGCACATGGACGAAACCGAGCCATCACACGAAACAGAAAAAGACAGAACATGTACCACTGAGTGCTCCGGCTCTCGAATTGCTCCGCAGGATGAGGGGCAAGAATGCCAGCGGTCCTCTTTTCCCCGGCAAGGGCGAAGATGGCAACTCACGCGTGACCCTCCGACGGGTATGGCTGCAGGTTTGCAAAAATGCAGGACTCGCGACCGAAACGACTAAGAAGGGCAAGCGGCGCACAATTAAGAAGTACAGTCCCACCGTCCGCATCCACGATCTAAGGCACACCTATGCCTCCCATCTCGTGAGCGCTGGCGTCAGCCTGCAGATTGTCGGCGGCCTGCTCGGACATACGCAACCGCAGACCACGATGCGTTACGCACACTTGCAGGATGACAGCCTGCGGAATGCCACGAATCAGTACGCAAGAGTCATCGCGTTTGGCAGGAAGAGAGCCTAGCGATGCGAAAAGGTATCGACTGGAGACGCGCACGAGAACGAGATGTTGTTCCTAACCCTGTTAACTTTTCTCTGCCACCTGGCTGCAGCGATGCCGATGTTATCCGGCGAGCCGCAACAGAGTTCAATTTGCGGATCGACACACTGCCCCAGCAACTAGAGGAGAGGAAGCATCCGCGAGGAAAGAGTTTCCTGGGCGCAGCCGCGGACCTTTTCGATGGAATCACGCTGAGCCATCCAGGCCTTCGTTGGTCGAAACTCACGGACGGAGTTCTGCGCTTTGCCTCCGGCACCATGAGACCACTTAACGAATTCGATTTGATCGCAGGACGCCTCATGTATGAGTTGAAGAGCAACAGGAAGAGCTATCGCTTGTCTTCCAGCGAATGGCTGTCGGTAGCGCGCGAACTGGATGCCAAAAGGCTGAGCCCGCTTGACCATCTTGAGCCGGCGCAAAAAGAGAAACTGGATGTTTACAACAGGAATCAGCGGATTCAGATCCAGTGCTGGGCCATTGCATTCCAACGATCCGGTCGCAGGGTAAACGATGTTCGCCGCGCTTTGAAGCAGAGACTCAACCGCGCCTGCGACCGCTATCAGAAAAGCCTAAACGCGAATCACTGATCCATAATCAGCGCATCGTCGCATCGTCAATGTCGATATTGTCCAGTGTTTATGCGGATTTCGTGGTCTATCGCGAT
Source organism: Acidobacteriaceae bacterium (assembly GCA_035505395.1). Taxonomy (GTDB): domain Bacteria; phylum Acidobacteriota; class Terriglobia; order Terriglobales; family Acidobacteriaceae; genus Palsa-343. The sequence continues at coordinate 1,096 of DATJQW010000184.1, read as the reverse complement.
TCTTGCATCAGCGTCGGTGTCAGCACAGTGTCAACAAAGGCGGGGGGGCGGCAAGCCATGAAATCCGCCACCCCCGTAAACACGGACCGAAAGCCGATGAGCGAACGGCCCGCGGCACCCCACCCCCAATGATGGCGGGGCACGTTCACGCCGGCTTTGTTGTGGGCGGAGACCCCGCCGGCGCGAAACTCAGAGAATGATTCCGCCGTTCAATCCGGACGATGCATCATGCTGGCGTCCAGTGGCCAGTTCCAGACGCTTCGCCTTGCGCTGCTGGCGAATCTGTTCGAGCTGCTGCTGTGCCGCCTGAATTTCGGAGGTAAGAGATTGGATTTTTTGCCCGATGGGGCGCATCTGTTCGTTCCGCGCTTCGACCACATCCTCCGCTTCGCGCAGACGCCGCCGCCATTGCTCGCGTTCGCCTGGCAGTGCGAAGCTATCCGGGTCATTGTCGGGATTGCTGCTGCGAATGCCCATAAGGGTCGCACGTTCGGGCGCCGCGAGTTCCTCGCATGAGTTGTACCAGCTCTGTTGGCTTCCGAGCTGGTTCCGGAGATCGGCGATCCTGTCGATGATGGTGCGGCCTTCACTGGTCAGTCGTTGGATTGTCTCTTCCAGCGCTTTCCGTGCGGCAGACTTGCGCGCATCGAAGAAGGCAGCAAGTTCCTCTCTGAAACTATTCCAGCGAAGGAACAGGTCTTTGCTTAGTTCGTCGTCACCCTTCAGGTACTGAACGAGTTCCTTGCTAATCGCGTCCATCGCCTCGCCGCCAGTGGGAGCGAAGCCAGGCTCAAACATTCCGGCAATAGGCGAGTGCGGCTCTGTAGGAACTCGCGGCGCCTGCTCTACAAGTGGCAGGACTGCGCCAAAGTCGATGCGATTGCGGCTCTGCTCAATTCGGTCGAGCAGCGGTCGCTCCGAGAGTCCGATGCGTTCAAACAACATGGCTATCTCCTTTGTGTGTGGTTGCTGTTACAAATTGAAAGTCCGGGCAGCCATCCGGTCCAATACGTCCAAATCACTGCCGGGTTCCGGTCGCCGTCCGAGAAATGACCGTCCAGGTGCGGGCTTCGCGTCTTTGGCGCGTGCGGCGAGC
>DATJQW010000183.1:0-7169 GCA_035505395.1 Acidobacteriaceae bacterium | reverse complement strand
CGCAGTTGATTGAGGGATGAGGTTCTCCGCGATGGCTCTGGTCTCCACAAACCTCGCCACGCGGGCTGCTCCCGCAGCTCCCCGCCCCTCCTTGTCCTTGACAGGGCCTTTCGGCTTATCGACAGGATGACAAATTTTTCTCTTCCGGATGGATTGGTGGGGATGCCGGCAGCGAGCGCCGTCCCTACGGGACTCGGGTTCATTGTCTAAGGCGTTTCCCCAGCGCTGACACAAGCGTGGCATCGAGCCCGGGATGGTTTCGTGCTCTCCCACATCTGCGAACCGCGCGCAGATATGGGGCACCCGGGGGGCGTGCAGCGTCGTCCCTACGGGACTCGGGTGCTGGAGCGCCCTCGCTCAGGATGAAAATTGTTTTGTTCTGGCAGGTTCTCCTGGATTCTGTGCGTCGATGCGGCCTGGAGAGGGCGACTGCTTTTCACCACGGAGGGCGCGGAGACGGGGCCTCGATTCCTGCGCGGGTTATTCGGTGGGGGCGGGGTGGGAGCCGGTCTGGGCGATGCGCACGCCCTGGAGGCTGGTGACGTATTGCGCGACGCCGCGGTAGAGGGCTTCGGCGATGCGCTCGCGGTAGGCGGGGGTGCGCAGCTCGGCGGCGGAGTCGGGATTGGTGAGGAAAGAGATTTCGGCGAGGATCGACGGCATGTTGGCGCCGATGAGGACGACGAAGGGAGCCTTCTTGACGCCGCGGTCGCGGAGGCCGGGATTGCCCTGCTCGAGGCCGTCGTAGAGGGCCTGATCGACGTCGGCGGCAAAGGCGCGGGACTCGTTGATCTTGTCGGAGAGCTCGATTTTCTTCACCAGGTCGGAGAGCTGGTGGATGGATTCGTCGGAGACGGCGTTCTCGCGCGCGGCCACTTCGAGGGCGTCGGCGGAGGTGGTGAAGTTGAGGTAGTAGACTTCGACGCCGCGCACCGCGGGATCGGAGCTGGAGTTGGCGTGGATGGAGATGAAGAGGTCGGCCTGCGCCTGGTTGGCGATGGCGGTGCGAGTTTCGAGGGGGATGAAGGTGTCGTCGGAGCGGGTGAAGATGACGTCGGAGCCGAGGCGCTCGTGGAGCAGGCGGCCGAGACGGAGGGCGACGTCGAGGACGACGTTTTTCTCTTCGATGCCGCCGGGGCCGAGGGTTCCGGAGTCGTGGCCGCCGTGGCCGGGATCGATGACGATGCGGTTGATTTTGAGGCCGAGGGCGCGAACCATCGAGGTGGGCGCGCCGTTTTCGGCGGGGAGGGTTTCGGCGGCGGGTACGCCGGTGGCGCCGGCTTCAGCGGGCGGAACCTCGTCGGCTGGGCGCGGCGCAGGCGTGGCGGTGCGCGGCGGGGTGCGGCGCCAGGTTTTGGGCTGCGCGGCGGGGGTGGTTCCGGCAACGGAGGCGACGACAGGCGCGGTGGTGGGGTGGGGCGTGGCGCGCACCTGATCGGGCTGGCTGCTGAGGTTGTCGACTTCGGCGATCGTGGAGGAGGAATCGGCAGCGGGACGGGCAGCGCGCGGAGCGGCCTCGGCCAGCTGCGGCGGCGGGGCGGGGCGCGTGGGGCGGATGGCGGGCTGCGGGCGCGGCGCGGTTGCCACTGCAGCGGCGGGCAGCGCGCCCTTGCGGCCGTGGACGTCGATGATGAGGCGCGGCGGATTGGGCAGGAAGAAGGCGTAGTAATCGCTGAGGCTGGTGACGTTGAGCACGATGCGGGTGACGTTGCCGGAGAACTGCGCGGCGCGGATGCGGGTGAGGAAGCCCTGGTCGGTGACCTGGTCGGAGCGGCCCCTGAGCTCGGGGGAAAGGCGCGCGCCGTAGAGATCGAAATAGATGCGGTCGGGGTTGGGGACGCGGACGGCTTCGTAGCGGACTTCCTGCTGAAGATCGATGGCGACGCGGGTGTAGATGGGCGTGGACCAGTAGCGGATGCCGGTGATGAGGGGCACGCGGCCGGGGCGCGGCGGAGGCGGAGTGAGATCTTCGGCGGCAGGCGTGGGCGCGGGGCCGGCGCGCGGCGATGCAGGAGCGGTGAAGGTGGGCGCGGGGCGCGGCGATTCGCCGGGCGTGGACGGGATGTCGGATTCATCGATCTGCGCGGCGGTGGTGGAGCGGGGCTGGGGGCGCGCGGGATATTGATCGTCGCGGCGCGGCGCGGGCTGCGGAGATTCCGCGGCGGAGTTGCGGGCGGCCTGGAGAACGGTTCTGCGGCTGGAATTCTCGGCAGAGCCCGGAACGCGATCTTCGTCGCGGTTCTCGATGCGGCGGTCGTTGCGCCGATCGGAGACGACCTGGTCGCGGCGAATCTCACGCAGCTCGGCGCGGGCCTCGCCGGCCATGGGATTGAACGGATAGAGGTGGAGGAATTTTGCGTAGACGGCGCTGGCCTGGGGGAGATCGCCGAGGTCGTACTGCCAGATTTCGCCTTCGGTGAGCAGGGCGCTGAAGCGGAAGCGGCTGCCGGGATACTGGGTGCGCAGGAATTCGTACTGGCCGATGGCGTCGTGGAGGTCCCGGTCATTCTGGAAGACGCGGCCCTCTTCGGCGAGCAGATCGGCGACGGCGGCGATGGAGGCGTCGGCTTTGGGCGAAGCGGGATCGCTGTGATAGATGGCGCGGTAGGCGTCGAGGACGCGCTGGTACTGGAGGCGGGTGCGCTGCTGCTCGGGGCGGCCTTCGAGAGCCTCGCGGAGGCGCTCGGCGCGGGCGAAAGATGCGGGACGGTAGGCGCCGTATTGCGCGGCGGCGTGGAGAGCGAGCGGAGCGGCGAGGACGAGCGAGAGTGCGGCGAGGATGGTACGCAGGCGCGGGCGTGAGCGCGGCGGGGGCGGCAACAGGGACGACATCAGAAATCGGGCAGCGCGCTGCATAGATTCGCCAGGTTAACCGAACGCGCGGGAGAGCCTGCCGCCACACTGAAATTATAGGTGGGCGGGCGTGGGGGCTCGCGGGACTCCTGAAGAGGCGAACCCGGATGGTCACGGAGGGTTGCGCGGCGGGTTGGGGCGGTCTGTATGCGGGAGAACCATCCCTCAGGGGCTAAAGCCCGAATGATTGGAGGGTTGTGAAATCGGCACAGCTGAAGCTGTGCCCCTTCAAAGAGTCGAGTTTTTCCGCGAGCTGCGGAGCCGTGCACCTTCAAAGAATCCAGTTTTTCCGCGAGCTGCGGGGGTGTGCACCTTCAAAGAGTCGAGTTTTTCCGCGAGCCGCGGGGGTGTGCACCTTCAAAGAATCCAGTTTTTCCACGAGCTGCGGAGCCGTGCACCTTCAAAGAATCCAGTTTTTCCACGAGCCGCGGGGGTGTGCCTCTTCAAAGAATCCAGTTTTTCCGCGAGCTGCGGGAGCTGTGCACCTTCAACGAATCGAGTTTTTCTGCGAGCCGCGGAGTTGTGCACCTTCAACGAATCGAGTTTTTCTGCGAGGTGCGGGGGTGTGCCCTTCCAGGCCGCTCCCGGATTGGCCGATTCCGCCGGGGTTGCGGCGTCTTGCGCGGGGCGGGTCGATCTGCAACACTGGCGTTGATTCCATGGTGTGCCACTTCCTGGTAAAAGGGCGCGTGCAGGGCGTTGGATTCCGGTGGTTCGTCCAGCGCGAGGCCGCGGAGCTGCAGCTGAAGGGATGGGTGCGCAACACCGAGGACGGGCATGTGGAAGTGCTGGCCGCGGGCGAGGCGGAGGCGCTGAGCGAGCTGAAGGGCTCGCTGCGGCGGGGTCCGCGGGGCAGCCGCGTGGACGCGGTGGTGGAGCATGAGCTGGACCCGAAGGAAGGCAACGACCTCGAAGCGTTTCAGATTGAAGGAGCCTGGTAGAGATGACCCCGTGCACGACCGATTGTGAGCCGCTGAAGGCGCTCGTCCGCACCGTTCCGGATTTTCCCAAGCCGGGCATTCTGTTTTACGACATCACCACGCTGCTGAAGGACCCGAAGGGATTTGCGGCGCTGATCGACGCGCTGGCGCAGTATTACATCGACAAGAAGATCGACCTGGTGCTGGGGATCGAGGCGCGCGGGTTCATCTTCGGGCCGGCGCTGGCGTATCGGCTGAACGCGGGCTTTGTGCCGGTGCGCAAGCCGCGCAAGCTGCCGGCGGAGACGGCGCGCGTGACCTACGACCTGGAGTACGGGTCGGATTCGCTGGAGATTCACGTGGACGCAATCGAGCCGGGACAGCGCGTGGTGCTGGTGGACGATCTGCTGGCGACGGGCGGCACCATGGAAGCGACGATCAAGCTGGTGCATCAGCTGGGCGGCGAGATTGCAGGACTGGGATTCGTGATCGAGCTGGATTTCCTGAAGGGCCGGGAGCGGTTTAAGGATTACGACGTGTTCAGCTTGCTGCATTATGACGAGTGAGGGGTTAGCTGTTAGCTGCTAGCTGTTAGCTGTTAGCTTCCAGGGGTTAGCGTCTAGCGGATGGGGTGTAGCGTTTAGGGGTTAGCGAGTTAGCGGCGTTGCGGGATGAAAGTTTCTGCTCTGACTTACTCCATGCGCAGCGCGGCCATCGGGTCGATGTTTGCAGCTCGGCGGGCGGGCAGATAGCTGGCGGCCAGTCCGCACAGGGCGAGAATGACGGTGACGGCGGAGACGGTGACGACATCGTATCCGCGAAAACCGTAGATGAACGCGCGCATGAGGCTGCCGGCGAGGATGGCCAGGGCGATGCCGGCCGCGATGCCGATGCCAAGCAGGACGAGCGCGTGCCGCAGAACAATCCACTGCACGTTGCTGGGCGGAGCGCCCAGGGCCAGCCTGACGCCGAATTCGCGCGTGCGCTGGCTGACGGAGTAGGACAGCAGGCCGTAGATTCCGGCGGCCGCAATCAGCAGCGCCGCCAGCGCAAACATGGCGAGTAAGCGCGCGGCGAGGGTTTGATTTCCCATGGAGTCGTCGACGACCTGCTCCATGGGCTCGAGCTTGTCGATGCCGATCTCCGGCCCCAGCGCATGCACCGCGCTCCGGATGGACTTCTCCGCTGCCGATGCGGGCAGGCGCGTTCGCACCGCAACATTCATCAGGAACGAGGAGAGGATCGGATAGAGATCGTCCTGGGGGGTGAGCTGCAACAGGTCGATGTCGATTTCCGGCTGCGACGCTTCGCCCGCCGAGCGCTGGCGGACGTTATCGGCGACGCCGACGATGGTTCCCCACTCCCGCGCGGGAGTTTTCTCGTCGCCGACCTCGATCTGCCTGCCCAGTGGATTCTCGCCGGGAAATACCTTCTTCACGAAAGCGTCGTTCACGACAATGGCAATCGGCGAATCCGGAGTGTCGAGGTGGTTATCGAAGAAGCGTCCCTCGAGCAGCCGCACGCCAAAGGTCCTGAAGTAGCCTGCGGTAGCGGCGCGAACCACGGCCTCCGGCTTCGCGCTCTCGTCGGGATAGGTTACGCCTTTCACTTTGGTGCGCGCGGTGAAGGCCCAGTTCGGCTGCAGCGGGCGCACCGTGGTCAGCCCCGCGGAGAGAATCCAGGGCGTGTGCTGGAGGCGATCGAGCAGGGGCTGCCAGAAGGTGGTGACGAGGTTTGCCCTCTGCGGATCGTGGTTCGTCCACCAGACGCCGTGGGTGGGCAGATACAGGTCGGCGGTGACGACGTGTCCGGGGTCGAAGCCCATCTCGGCATGGCGGAGCATGAGCAGCGTGCGCATCATGAGGCCGGCGGCGATGAGCAGCGCGAGGGTGAGGGTGAACTCGCCGACGGTGAGCGCGTCGCGCCAGAAGGCCTGCCTGCGGCTGACTCCCGATGCCGCCGCGCCCTCGCGCAGGCTCTCCTGCAGGGGAAGGCGCGTGGAAGCCCACGCCGGGGCCAGCCCAAAGGCCGCGGCCGAAACCACGCTGGCGGCGACGAGGAAAATGCAGACACTCACATTGATGTGAATGTCGCTGCCGTAGAGGACGGCGTCGGCCAGATAATGCCTGAGCAAATGGAGCGCGAGCGCGGCGAGGGCCAGGCCGGCTGCGCCACCGGCGAGCGCGAGCATGAGGCTTTCCGTGAGGAACTGACGCAGCACGACAGCGCGCGGAGCACCGAGCGCGGTGGCAATGGCAATCTCGCGACGGCGCGCGTTGGAACGCGTCAGCATCAGGCCGGCGACATTCGCGCACGCGATCAGCCACACGGCGATGACGGCAAAATCCAGCGCATTGAGCGCGGGGCGAACATTGTCGGTGAGCGAGTCGCGATAGCTCTCCACCCGGATGGGGTCTTTGCCTTCTTCCTTGGGATAATCGTGCTGCAGTTGGAGGCGAATCGCCTTGAGATCCGCGCTGGCCTGCTGCAGCGGAACGCCCGGCCTGAGCAGGCCGAAAGCCATCAGCCCGGAATTGTCGCGGTCCTGGAGACTTTTGTCGTCGGTGACCAGCGGAGCATAAATCGCCCCGCCGACATAGCCTGGGAACTCCACATTCGGCGGGAGCACACCGATCACCACAAAGGGATCGCCATCGATGGTCACGCTCCGGCCGATGATGGCGCGGTCGCCGTGGAAGCTTTCCTGCCACACCTGGTACCCGAGCACCAGCACGTTGTTGTGTCCCGGCGTTCCGTCATCCGGAATGAACCCGCGCCCCAGCATGGGCCGGACGCCGAGCAGATCGAAGAGGTTGGTGTTGGCCGTAATTTCGGGAGTGATTTTGGGCTCGGTCGAGCCGCCGCCGAGGGTGGGGATTTGAAATGTGTAGTAGCCGACGCTCTGGAGCGAATGGCTGCGCGCGGCAATGTCGCGCAGGTCGGGCAGAGACATGGAGCCGTAGTTCTGGGGCGACGCGGGATCGACGGGGCCGAATTTCACCAGCCGGTTTGCATTCTTATAGGGCAGAGGCCGCAGCAGCACCTGATCGATAACCGAAAACATGGCAGCGTTGACGCCGATGCCCAGCGCGAGGGTCAGCAGCGCGGCGAGGGTGAAGGCCGGAGTCCTGAGCAACTGCCGTAAGGCGTAGCGCGACTGCCAAAGCAGATTCTGCATATCAGCTCACGCCGCCCATGATAGCTGAGAGCGGGATGGGGCTTCGTGAGCGGATGGTTTTTGGAGGGATGCAGCCGGGGCGAGGCGATACCAGCGCGGGCACGGCTTATACTGCGCTTTGCGCAGGAGGGGACGATGCGACGGCGGGAATTCTGCAAACTGGTGGCGGCAGCGGCGGCGGCAACGGCGATTCCGGCGGGTGGGGAAAATCTCGAAAC
>DATJQW010000182.1:0-11113 GCA_035505395.1 Acidobacteriaceae bacterium | reverse complement strand
CGCAGTTGATTGAGGGATGAGGTTCTCCGCGATGGCTCTGGTCTCCACAAACCTCGCCACGCGGGCTGCTCCCGCAGCTCCCCGCCCCTCCTTGTCCTTGACAGGGCCTTTCGGCTTATCGACAGGATGACAAATTTTTCTTAATACCCACTCTGTCGTCCAAAAGCAGGACGACAAGGGTGGGGCACCCGGTACAGGAACGAACTGATCGCTCATCACTGATCACTGATCACTGATTAAGGTGGACTGATCACCGGGGACTGATCGCCGATCACTGCGCCTTCCTGAACCCTGTACCCTATTCCCTGTACCCTGTATTTTCAGGAGACTCCATGCGTGCACTCGTCAAGGCTCGCGCTGAGCGCGGCCTCTGGCTCGAAGACGTTCCCGAGCCCGAATACGGCATCAACGACGTCCTCATCCGCGTCCGCCGCACCGGCATCTGCGGCACCGACGTCCATATTTATCAGTGGGACGAGTGGGCGCAGCAGACCATCCCCGTCCCCATGGTCATCGGCCATGAGTTCGTGGGCGAGATCGCCGCCGTCGGCTCCAATGTCTCCGACTTCCACGTGGGCGACCTCGTCTCCGGCGAGGGCCACGTGGTCTGCGGACGCTGCCGCAACTGCCTGGCCGGGCGCCGCCATCTCTGCGCACACACCTCCGGCGTCGGCGTCAACCGCCCCGGGGCCTTCGCCGAATACATCGCGCTGCCGATGACCAACATCTGGCGTCATCATTCCGGCGTCCCCGAAGAGATTGCCGCCATCTTCGATCCCTTCGGCAACGCGGTGCACACGGCGCTGGCCTTCCCGGTGCTCGGCGAAGACGTGCTGATCGCGGGAGCCGGCCCCATCGGGCTGATGGCCATCCCCATCGTGAAGCATGCGGGCGCTCGCTTCGTCGCGGTCACCGATCTGAATCCCTTCCGGCTCGACCTCGCCCGCAAAATGGGCGCCACCGTGGCCGCCGACCCGCGCCAGGTTCCGGTGAAGGAGATCCAGAAGCAGCTCGGCATGCAGGAGGGCTTCGACGTCGGGCTCGAAATGTCGGGCAGCCGCGCGGCCTTCGTCGAGATGATCGACAACATGGCCCACGGCGGGCACATCGCCATGCTGGGCATCCCGCCCAAGCCCATGGAGATCGACTGGCGCAAGGTCATCTTTAATATGCTGACCGTCCGCGGCATTTACGGCCGCGAGATGTACGAGACCTGGTACAAGATGTCGGTGCTGGTGACCTCGGGCGTGGACATTACCCCGGTCATCACGCACCGCTTCGGCTACAAGGACTTCGAGAAGGGCTTCGAGGCGATGATCGGGGGCGAGTGCGGCAAGGTGATTCTGGACTGGACGAAGATCTAGGTCAGCACCGGGCCGCGGCCTTTGCCGATGGGCACGGCAGTCTCGAGCGCGTGCGTGACCCAGGCTTTCGCCTCGGCGACGGCATCGGCTGGAGCGTCGCCCAGCACCAGCCGGCAGAGCAGCGCTGAGGAGAAGGCGCAGCCGGTGCCGTGGGTCGAGGTTGTATGGACTCGGCGGCCAGGGAACCAGTGAGTTTGACCGGCGGCTGTCAGCAGGAAGTCGTCGGGAGGGTCCAGATGGCCCCCGGTCAACACGACGTTCAGCCCCGGAGCCATTGCCGCCAGGCGGCAGGCGAGGCTCGGAACCTTTTCGCGGGTGACACCCCCCTCCCCGGTGAGGGCGGCCAGCTCGTCCAGATTGGGGGTCACCCAGCCGACCTGGGGCAACAGGTCGTCGCGAAGGCGCCCCACCCCCTCCTGGCTGAGCAGTTCGGTCCCGGAGCTGGATCGGAGAACCGGGTCGAGGACGATGTGGGATCGGTCAACACCCCCCCTCCCCAGGAACGAGGCGAGCTCGCTGACGATCTCTGCCGAGCCGAGCATACCGATCTTGATTCCGGCGAGGGGAAGGTCGTCGGCGAGGCAATCGAGGGTCTGACGCAGCAGACGGCGCGAGACCGGCTCGCCCCCCCCCACCCCTTGGGTGGACTGGACGGTCAGCGCGGTGATCGCCGAGACGCCGTAAAGTCCATGATTCCAAAATACTTTTAGATCGGCTGCGACCCCGGCTCCCGAGGATGGATCGAAGCCGGCCACGGTGAGCACGACGGGGCAACCCTTGCTCTCGGACAACCCCCCCGGGGGGGTCGATTTTGTGCCGGACGGGGCAGCATCCCTGGACATGGCCCCATCGTACCTTGTGGGTCCCCGATTCTGTGCTGGGCGGTGCCCGTTGAGGAGGGGGACCCGTTCGAAACTGGTAACCCTTTTCGCCGCCGAAGGGCTACCACAGAAGGCGCGGATTCGCAAGCGGAGGGGAGAAATAAATTCTTCGGGATGTTTGACTTACCCGATATTGATTCCTACAATTTTCAAAGGAGGATCATGAACGCTATCCGACGATCCGATAACGCGAAGCGTCCTCGACGACGACTAACATTTGCCGGTGCTCTGCTCGCCATTTTGGTGGGCGTGGCCGGTGCGCAGGCTGCATCCCCAGCCGACAACGTCAACCCGCGAACCGCGGCCCATCGTCACCACTGGTATGAGTTCGGAGTCGCATCCTGGTACGGCAAGTTCTTCCAGGGGCGTACGACCGCCAGCGGCGAACCGTATAACGAGAACGCTCTAACCTGCGCGCAGCGGAGTCTGCCGCTTGGGTCGCTGCTGAAGGTCACCAACCTTCAGAATCACCGGAGTGTCGTAGTCCGGGTCAACGACCGCGGTCCCGTGCCGCAGGATCGGGTGATCGACCTGTCTCGTGCGGCCGCCCGAGTGCTTGGTTTTCAAAGCAAAGGTCTCGCACCGGTAAAAATCGAGCTGATCAGCACCAGCTCCGAGCCGACCGAAGTGGCGCAGCTGAATGACCAGCTGGCAGCCCCAGTCAGCCGCTAATCTCCCGCAACCCCGGGGTCCCGGAAAGCGCCCAGCGGCGCAGGCAAGGTTATTTTTCCCGGAACCCTGGGGGGATGAGCAAATTCGCCCCAGCCAGCTCGGCGAGTTGTGCCACGATGGATGTGGATGGACTCGCGACTGATTGTGGCTCTCGACTACCCTGATGCAGCTCCCGCTCTGGAACTGACGGAGCGGCTGGGCGATGTCTGCTCCTGGTACAAGGTGGGGCTGGAGCTCTACCTTGCCGATGGGAACGGCATCGTCGAGGAGTTGCGGCGGAGGGGGTACCACGTCTTCCTCGACCTGAAGCTGCACGATATTCCCAACACCGTGGCTCGGGCGGTGCGCTCGGTGGCCGAAACCGGGGCGGAGATGCTGACCGTCCATGCGGCGGGTGGGCCGGCGATGCTGCAGGCTGCGGCCGAAGCGGCTTCGTCGGTTCAGCACGGACCACGATTGCTGGCGGTAACGGTACTGACCAGCATGGACGCGGGACAGCTGGCGGCGACGGGGGTCGCAGGGTCTCCGGCGGAGCAGGTGCTGCGGCTGGCTGAAATGGCATCCGGCGCAGGCATCGATGGGTTCGTGGCCAGCGCCGAGGAGACGGCGGCGATGCGGCGGCGGTTTCCGGGCGCGACGCTGGTGGTTCCCGGGATTCGCCCGGCGGGAGCGGCGGTTGGCGACCAGAAGCGCACCGCGACTCCGACAGCGGCGCTGGCGGCGGGAGCAAGCTTCCTGGTAGTGGGGCGCCCGATCACCCAGGCGGCCGATCCTGCGGCGGCAGCGCAGGCGATTGCCAGCGAGATGAGCCAGATTTCTCAGCCGGTGTGAGCCTGTGACACCGGAATTTACCATTCGGGAAGCAGAGTCAGGAGACGCGGCGGGCATTCTAGACTGCCTCGGCGAGGCGTTTGCGCTCTATCGTGGGCAGTACTCAGAGGGCGCGTATGCCGACACGGTGCTGACGGAGGAAACGCTGAAGCAGCGGATGCGGGAGATGACTGTCCTGGTCGCGATCGCGCCGGACGGGACCGTGGCCGGGACGATCGCGCTGAGCGGCGAGCTCGGCGAGGATGGTCATCTTCGCGGCATGGCGGTGCGCGCTGTGTGGCAGGGGCGCGGGATTGCCGCCCGGCTGCTCGATGAGGCTGAATCCCGATTGCGGGCGCGGGGATGCCGCAGGGTGACGCTGGATACGACGGAGCCCCTAACGCGGGCGATCGCCTTCTACGGGAAACACGGCTACGAGCCGACGGGGCGGAGCCAGGATTTTTTCGGCATGAGGCTGCTGGAGTATGCGAAGGGTCTGAGCTGAGGCCGGGGGTGAGCTTTTCAGGCCGCCGAGGATTCCACGACTACTCTTCCCGCAACAGGATCATGGGATCGACGGACAGGGCCCGGCGTGCCGGGATCCACGACGCCACCAGCCCAAGAGCGATCATGGTCAGCACCACGCCGCCGAGCACCACCGGATCTTTCGGGGTGGCCTGATACACGATGTGCGCGAGCACACGCGTCCCCAGGACCCCGAGCACAACCCCGGCGGCCGACCCGATTGCCAGCACCCGAAACGCCCGCCCCAGCGCCGCCAGCAGCAGCTCGCGCTGTCCCGCGCCCAGGGCGACGCGAATCCCCAGCTCCCGCAGCCGTTTGCTCACCACATACGACGCCATGCCAAAGATTCCCGTCACCGCCAGCATGGCGCCGAGCAGACCCAGCACGCCCAGCGCGACCGTTGCCACCCGCGCCGCGAAGAGAGCCGAAGCCAGCTCCGCGTCCCATGTCGTCACCTTGAACGGCAGGCCCGGCTCCAACCCTCTCACGGTTTGTTCCAGCGCCGCGGTCATCTCCTGCGCGTCCCGCTGGGAGCGCACCACCAGCCACGTCCCGCTGTCTTTGTGCTGCTGGAAGGAGAAGAACATCGCCGGCTGCTGATCTTCGGTCAGGGTGCGGTACTTACCGTTCTCGACGACCCCCACCACCACGGCTCGGTTTCCGCCCCAGAACTTGAAGTGGCCGCCCAGAGCCTGCTGCACGCCTCCGAAAACCTTCTCGGCGAATTTGCGGTTCACGAGCGTTGCAATGGGGGCCTTCGCGTCGTCGTGCATGGAGAGATCGCGCCCCGCCAGCAGCTCGGTGCCCGCCGCTTTGATATAGTCCGGCGACACGTTGTAATCCATTGCGTCCGCCACGTAGTTTGTCGGACGGTAATCGGTGGTCGTGTCGGAATACACATACGAGTCGCCCCCGGCCAGGCTCAGCGGCAGCACGTTGGTGTAGCCCGCCGCTGTCACGCCCGGAATCTCACGGACCGCCAGCAGCATCTTCTTCTGCATTTCGGCGGATTGGTCCTCGGTATACCCAGCCATGTGCAGGTCGCACTCCACCAGGGTCACGTGCGCGGGGTCGAATCCGAAACTGCTGTGCAGCGAGCGGACCAGCCCGCGCAGCGCCACCAGCGACGAGGTCACCAGCAGCGCGCAGATCGCGATCTGCCCGGCCAGCAGCAGATCCCGCAGGGCCAGCCGCCGCATGCCGCCGGTCCCGCTCCAGCCGGTGCGGATGACCTGCCACGGATCGGAGCGCATCACCTGCCGCACCGGCACCAGCCCGAAGAGCAGCCCGCTGATCAGCGCCAGGCCCAGCGCCACCGCGTAGGTGCGCAGGTCCGGATTGACCGGGACGTTAATCGGAACGTTGGGGATGGGCTGCCATGCGCTCAGCCAGCGAAGGATCACCACGCCGCCGGTCAGCCCCAGTGCGCCGCCAGCCAGCGATACGATCACCGCTTCGGTCAGCAGCAAACGCAGGATCGCCCCGCGCCGCGACCCCAGCGCCAACCGCATAGCCACTTCCTTGCCGCGGTCTGCCGCCCGGGCGGCAAACAGGCTGCCCAGGTTCGCGCAGGCCGCCAGCAGAATCATCCCCGCCAGCAGCATCATTCCCAGCAGGAATGCCCGCGCCGGACCGCCCAGCATATCCCCAACCAGCCCGGGCCGCGCCAGCGTGAAGCCCAGCCCTTCATCGTCCCCCGGGTAAGTCTTCGCCAGCTGCGCGGCGATCGTGTTCAGGTCCGCAGCTCCCTGCGCCGCGGTCACTCCCGGCCTGAGCCGGCCAATCACAAACTCCGAGTGGTTGCCGCGCCACTGCAACTGGTTCGATCCCTGAATCGTGGGCGCTTCTTCCAGCGGAATCCACATGGCCGGCGCAAAAAACAGCTCGGTCCCGCGGAACCAGTCCGGCGCCACTCCCAGGATCGTGAACGGGTGCTTGTTGATCTGGATGACCCGGCCCAGCACGCCGCGGTCGTTATGGAAATGCGTGTGCCAGTACGCGTAGCTGAGCACCACGTAGGGCGCGCTGTCGTACCCTTTTATGTCGCCCGGGTGAAAGAAGCGGCCCAGATATGGCTGGATTCCCAGCCCGTCGAAGTAGTTCCCGCTTGCCAGGTAGGGCCAAGCGGTGGTGGGGTTTCCGCCGGTGTCCACACCGACCGGCCCAATAATCGCGAAGGACATCACGCTCGAGAAGGCCCGGTTCCGGTCGCGCAGATCCTTGAAGTCCGGATACGACTGGGAGGGCGCCGGTCCCAGGCTGTAGCGCCGCTGCACCATGTACAGATTCCCGGCGTCCGGCACATTCACGGGGCGCAGCACCACGGCATTCAGCACGCTGAAGACGATGGCGTTCGCGCCAATCCCGAGCGCCAGCGTCGCGATCGCCGTCAGCGCAAATCCCGGCGACTTGAGGAGCTGCCGCACGGCCAGCTTGATGTCGCTTCCCATAGCAGGACCATCCCTGGCGTCCTGTACGCGAACGAGCGGCGGCCGGTTCCCGAAGGACTGCTACGGGCCTGCGCGGAATCGGCCTTTTCGGGCGGGAAAGGCTATCGCTGGCGGGCGAGGACGAGGGTGATGTCGTCGGGCTGTTCCTGATCGCCGATCCAGGATCGCAGGCTCTGCATCACCTGCTCGGAGATGGATTCGAGGGGCAGATGGCGATGGCGGCGCACGACGTCGAGGAGCCGTTCTTCTCCGAATTCGCCGAAGTCGTTCTCCGGCTCGGTGCAGCCGTCGCTGTAAGCGATGAGGATGTCGCCGGAGCCCATGCGGACGACGTCCTGCTCCCACGACAACTCGTCGAGCAGGCCGACGACGGAGCCACCGCGGTCGAGGCGCGTGACGGCATCGTTGGCGCGGAGCAGGAAGGGCGGCAGATGGCCGCCGTTGGAGTAGATGAGCCGGCGGCTGAGGCCGTCGTAATGCGCGAGGAAGAGGGTCGCGTACTTTTCCGGTTGGGTGCTGCGGTAGAGATGGCGGTTGAGCAGGGCGAGGATGCGGGCCGGCTCCTCGAAAAGCTCCGCGCACTCCACTTCCTGCTCTCCGGTATGGCGGGTGCGAGGGCTGGCGAGGGCGGCTACGCCTTCGGTGACCAGCTCTTCTCCGGCGAACCGATAGGCGCGGACCGCGGAGTGGAGGGTGGCCATGAGCAGCGCGGCCGAGATGCCCTTGCCGCTGATGTCGCCGAGGGCGATGCCGAGGCCGGTTTGTCCGAAGAGCAGGAAGTCG
This sequence comes from Acidobacteriaceae bacterium, assembly GCA_035505395.1. Taxonomy (GTDB): domain Bacteria; phylum Acidobacteriota; class Terriglobia; order Terriglobales; family Acidobacteriaceae; genus Palsa-343. The sequence goes on along the minus strand of DATJQW010000182.1, from coordinate 3,628 downwards.
TAGTAATCGCCGCTGACGGTGCGCGCGGGCAGGCAGACGCCGTGGATCTCGAGCATGGGCAGCGCCACCTGGCCGTGGGGAAAGAGGTTGGCCTGGACCTCGTGGGCGATGGCCAGCTCGTTCTGGAGGCGCTGTTTCTCGCGCTGCTCGGCCAGCAGCCGCTCGAGCGAAGCGGCCATGGTGTTGAAGGAGCGGCCGAGAGCGCCGAGCTGGTCGCGGCGCTGGACCTGGATGCGATGGCCGAGGTTGCCGCTGTCGATGGCGAGCGTCGCCTCGTAGAGGTCGTGAACGCTGCGGGTGATGGTGCGGTTGAGGCGGACCGCGGCGAGGAAGGCGAGCAATTCCAGGATGCCGAAGAAGATGGCGATGCCGATGATGATTTCGCGAACGGCGGTTCCGATGCGCAGGGAGGTGATGAACAGGCGCTTGTAGAGAAGCGAGGGACGAGAGGTGACGTCGGCGTAGACGTCGACGGGCTTGCCGCTGGTCCAGTCGACGGTGTCGAGCGGAGCGAGGAAGGTGACCGGGATGTCGTAGAAATGGTCGCCATGGCCGAGGTATCCGCCAACCACGGAATTGGACCCAGGCTGATCCGCAGACTGGCCATTGATCTCGATCTTCGGCTCGCCAGCCGGCGCCGCAGAAACAGCCCAGTGCGTGCCGGGGGGTGGCGGAGACGCCGAGAGACTGGCGGGCATGAAGATGCGGACCAGTCCCAGCTCTCTGGCAATGGCGTCGACATTCTCTTTTTCGAGGGGAACGCTGGAGATGACGGTGGTGGTGTGTCCATCGAAGGTCTGCTGATCGGCCGCGCGCAGCCAGAGCTGTCCGTTGTCGCGCACAATTCTGCTGAAGGAACCGTGCAGCCACGCGGGAATAACGGGCGGGGCGGCAGACTGGATGGCTGCGGGAGAGAGAGCGATGGGGCGACCGTCCTCGTAGGCGGCAATGTTCAGGCCGGTGTACTCCTGCGAGGACGATTCGGCGCCGATTTCGGGCAGCGCGACGGTGCGCATGCGGGGGTTCTGGTCGAGCACGTGCGCGATGTGCATGGTGAAGCTGCCATTGATGGAGGAGATGTGCGCGAGCTCGTCGCTGACGACGCCGTTGGCGGCGAAAATGGCGAACTGGCCGGAGAAGGCGTAGAGCAGGATGAGGGCCAGGGTGACGAAGAGGACCAGGGGAGTGAGGCCCATGAGCACATAGGTGACGATGAGGCGATTGCGGACTTTCCAGAGCAGCCGGGAGAAGACGAATCGCCAGAGGAGCGGGATGCAGAAGATGAGGAGGATGAAGAAATCGAGCTGGGCGAGGCCGCGGAAGACGCCGCCGGTCTGGCCCGGGATCCAGCCGGGAAGGGAGAGAACGAAATAGGCGATGAGCAGCCAGAAGGCCGCGCGATGAAAGAAGCCCCTGGGAGGGTCGCGGCGGAAGCGGCGAAAGACTGCAGCCTCAACTTTGCGGAAGGGATTCATGTGAGGGAAGTGTAGCTCAGGAGCGGGGCGGGGGGATGAAAGCGCTCCGCGATGGAACGGGGGCAACGCCGGCCTGGGGGATCAGGCGATGGCGCGGACGCCGGCGGCGACCTCGGGATCGCGGGCCGGCTCGCCGGCGGCAGTGTCTCCGGTGGGCAGAAAGACGCGGAAGCAGGTGCAGGCGCTCTGACGGGTGCGGAAGGTGCGGAAGGAGATGCGGCCTTCGTATTTCTGCACGATGCCTTTGCTGATCCAGAGGCCGAGACCGGTGCCTTTGGCGGATTTGGTGGTGAAGAAGGGCTGGAAGAGACGGCGCGCGTCTTCGGGGCGGATGCCGGGACCGGTGTCGGTGACCGAGATGGCGATGCCGCGCCGCTGCGTGTTCAGGTCGACGGCGTCGGAAACGCGCAGGCGCAGGCGGCCGCCGGCGGGCATAGCCTGGATGGCATTGCCGATGAGGTTGAGGAAGATCTGGCGGAGCTCCCCGGGGAAGCCGCGGAGGACGGCAGTGCAGGTGTAGTTCTTCTCGAGGCTGATGCCGTTGAGAATAATCGGGCGCTGCTGGAGCTCCACCACGTTATCGATGAGCTCGGGAAGGGAAACGGCGATGGGTTGGCGGGATTCGCGATAGAAGCTGAGGGTCTGGCGGGTGATGTGGGAGACGCGGGAGAGTTCCTGCTCGGCCAGCGCGGCGTAGTAACGGGCCTCTTCGTCGAGGGAATGGTGATTGCGCAGGAGGTAGAAGGCGTTGGTGATGGCCTCGAGGGGGTTATTGATCTCGTGGGCGATGATGCCGGCGACGCGGCCCATGGCGGCGAGTTTCTCCGCCTGGCGGAGGGCTTCCTCGGCCTGAATCTGCGCGGTAATGTCACGCTGGATCTCGAGAACGGCGTCGTTCTCGCGGTTGAAGACTTTGCGGGTGGCGACGACGAGCTCGCGGCCGTCTTTAGCGTGCACGACGAGGTTTCCCTGCCAGGAATTCGAGGCTCGGAGAGAATCTTCGGCGGCTGCGCGCGAGACGGGATAGACGGAATGCAGGATCTGGTGGAGGTCGCGGCCCAGGACTTCATCGCGGTTCCAGCCGTAGAGGGTTTCGGCGCCGGAATTCCAGAAGCGGATGGTGCCGCGCATATCGCGGACAATGATGGCTTCGGTGGCCAGCTCGAGAAGCTCGGCGCGTTCGCGATGGTGGGCTTCGCTCTGGCGGAGCTCCTCGGTGCGCTCAGCGACGCGGCGCTCGAGTTCCGCATTGAGTTGCTCCAGCTGGCGGGTCTTGCGGTGCAGATCGACGAAGACGCCAATCTTGGCGCGCAGAACCTCGGGGATGACAGGGACGGAGATGTAATCGACGGCGCCGCGGCGATAGCCGTTGATCTTGTCGGTATCGGTGAGATGGACGCCGGAGATGAAGATGATGGCGGTCTTGCCGAACCGCGGGTGCTCGCGGATCATGTCGGCCAGCTCGAAGCCGTCGAGCTCAGGCATGCTGACATCCATCAGGACCACGGCAATATCGGTCTTCAGCAGGACATTGAGCGCTTCTTTGGCGGAGGTGGCCTTGATGAGGTTCTGGCCCAGGTCGCCCAGGATGACCTCGTAGCTGAGCAGCTTGGCGGGCTGATCGTCCACCATGAGGATGTTGACTTTCTCGTCTGCGGTCATCGATCTCTCCGGGGTCCGGATGGTGCTCCTTTACCGATGTAGCCACATCCGCAGAGCGGAGAGCAACTGTTCGGTGTTGACCGGCTTGGCCAGGTACTCGGAGGCGCCGGCCTCAAGACATTTTTCGCGGTCGCCTTTCATCGCTTTCGCGGTGAGAGCGATGATGGGGATGCGCCGCAGGGATGGGTTCTGGCGGATGACCTGCATGGTTTCGTAGCCGTCCATCTCCGGCATCATGATGTCCATTAGGACGATGGCCAGGTCGGGAGTGGATTCGATCAACCGGATCGCTTCGCGCCCAGTGCCGGCGGAGAGCACTGTCATGCCGCGGCGCTCGAGGACGCTGCTCAAGGCGAAGATGTTGCGCACGTCATCGTCAACCACCAGCACCTGGCGACCGGCGAGCGCGTCGTCGGATTGGTGCAGGCGGTCGAGCATGAGCTGTTTCTGCATGGGCAGGTCGGCGATGACACGGTGCAGGAAGAGCGCTG